>JBNRMN010000032.1:0-18841 GCA_050309605.1 Anaerohalosphaeraceae bacterium | reverse complement strand
CATAACGGCAGTCTCCTGTATAAAAGTGCTGTTTCCAACCCTTTTATCGGACAGATTGCCGTTTTTTATTGAAATAATCACCATTTTCGTCCAAAATCCCGATCAGAAAAGTCAGTCAACTTGAGTTTTGAATTTACCATACTGTGCCTTCGAGCCAGTTGGAAGCCATGACGGCCAGATCCAACAGGTCCACTTTACAGTCACCGTTAACATCACCTACAGGCGCGACCGGACAATCGGGAAGATCGATCAGTTTGAGATCATCCATATCAAGGGTTCCTGCTCCTATATTATAATTAGTCGTAGCTCGGATTAAAAAGCCGCTCACAGGGGTCGGCGTATCATAATTCAGGTTGATGATGAGCTGTGCCCACTGGCCATAAGGAAGAGTGGTTGAATCCGGGATAAGATGAACGACCACGCTTTCAAGGGATTGGCCCGCTTCATCCAGCGGATCGACAGTGAGTATTTGATGGTCATAATCATGCCGATAAATCCACATGCTAAGCTGATCGTAGTTTGACAAGTCCGGAGGGCCCATGACGACGTCATTTGCATCGTATATGACAGCGACATAACTGTCATCGACAATTTCCTGCCATGTCAGCCGCATGGCCTGGCTGCCGGCATGTGCATCCGCCGCATCGGTAAGCAACGAAATGCTGCCATCGACATCCGGATCATCAATCAGTGTCCATTTTGTGAATATATTCGGATCCACCAAATCATAACTCTCAAAATCATCCAACAAGTAGTCGCCGTTTCCTAAGATTAAATTATCGACAAGCCAGTTATCGGCCAGAAGGCCGAGATCGTTCACATCCACATCAAAATCGTCATCAAGGTCACCGGCAACCGGTTCCAGGCGCCCGCGGTAAGTTGTCCCGAAAATACCAAACCGGACTTCGCTTAAACCAATATAAGGTGCACCGCCCCAGTGGCCCTCTGCAATATCGGCTGTAATGACAACCGAATTCGCATCGACACCGCCAAAGTTGATGGCGGTCGTGTATTGAAGATTAGCTTCACCGGATGCCTGGTCAAAAATAAAGTAATCGTTTTCACCATCCAGCAAGGTGGACCAGTTCTGTCCATCGGTAGTATATTCAATATACACTTTTTTCAGGCCGCGGTTTGTATTATTCTGTTGATTCAAATTCCAGACCCACATTTCACCAAGCGGATAGGACTTATCAAAGACATACCGTATCCATTCTGAACCGACCGTCGTGTTGGGGTGAGCGCTGCTGGTATCGGTGTTATTGCTTGCATGCCACATGGTGTGGGCGCTGCCATGGTTATCATGCAGCAATGTATCCCAGTTCAGTCCTGACCCATTTACGGTTCTCTGAGGATCCTGGTTGCCGGAATACGTTGAAGAGGCCGTGGCGATAATTCGCGTGTCATGCACAGCGTCCTCAGTCGGCAGTACGATCTCAGGCTCTCCCGGCGGCGTCCAGATCGTATTGGCAATGCCGAACAACACCTCACTCAGACCGTAATAAGGATCCGTTGACGGATCGCCCCACATACCGCCATTCGGATCGGCAGAGATCGCAACGGCTGTCGCGGTGACACCACCAAAATCAATTGCATCCGTATGTTCAATCAGGACTTCATTGCCGGCCTGATTAAGAATGAAGTAATCATCGGCCCCATTCATAAGCCTGTTCCACTCCGTTCCATTGTAGTAATGAACATGCACTTTTTTAAGACCGCGGCTTGTCAGGCCCGGCTGGTTCATGTTCCAAATCCACAGCTCGCCAAGCGCGTACGCTTCATCAAAATCAAATCGAACCCATGCCGGACTGAGCACAGTGTCATTGGGATCTTCGCTTGGAGACGTCAGCGTAGTATCTCCATTGCCATGCCACCATCCGCCAGAATTATTATTCTGTCGAAAATTCAGCGTAGCCGGTTCCCCGTTGATCATATTTATAGTGTTTAAATTATGGTAAGTGGTCGAAGCCGAAGGGACAATACTGCTTCTCGGAACAGAGGCCTGCGGCGGATGCTTCGAATACGGATCATATACCGTGTCGTGGATACCAAACATGACTTCGCTGAGGCCATAATATTGTGAACCATAATTACCGTCCACGGAGTCGGCGGTGATAAGCACGGAGTTTGCATCGGCACCCGCAAAATCAATCTCATAGTTATGCGCAACCCATTGAGCACCAACCATACGAGGGATTTCATAATCACCCAACTTAGTCCAGCTCTGGCCGTCACTGGTATAATGAACCTGAACATTCTTTAACCCGCGGTTTGTTTCATCCAGGTCGGGGCGCCATTGGTTATGATTCCAAATCCACATCACACCAAGCGGATAGACGGTATTAAAATCGAACCGAAGCCATGTTGAGCAATCAAGCCCCGCAGGATTGTTCGCCGAGCTGCCGCCCCCGCCGGCATCTGTTATCCACATGCCATGGCCACCGCCTGCACCATCCCAGTGCTCAAACGGATGAAACCCGTCTTCGTTGATGCCGGACCCGTTGACAACATTCATTGCCGCTCCAAACCTTTCATTCGGTGCGGTACAAACAACGCTGCCTTCCAGGCGGATGATCTGCTGCAGAGGCGCGTCTGCCGCGACCGCTAAACCACAGATTTCCACTGAAAACGCCACAATAACCAACAAGACATTCTTCATGATTCAACCTCCCTAAGATTAGTTATTATCACCCACTGACTGTCTCTTGGTAAACACCACCAAGCCTATTTTACTTTAACAATATTTTTTTATGAATCTTATTCATCACCGAAAAGGCTTACGCCATTATATGGGGCTATGGCAATAAGGTACGCCCCGTCCAGCAAAGGCCCGCTTCACTCATCTTGTTAAACCGATCGTTGCGTTAATATACAATTGTTTATCCGCCTCAATCTACCTGAATCCACGCAGTAACATTTCGTTATTGCACAATACCCACTATGCGAAAAATATAAAAAAGCATAAAAGTTATAGGTATAGGAGCATCTTTTATTTCAAATAAGACAATGATCGCGACATAGAGGCACTTTCGATTCCTTTAATTGCTAAACTTTTTGACACTGTATCGTCAACCGCCGCGATGGCCAATGCTTCAATGTTTTCGGGCGGTACATCGGGAAGGATTGCCTCGTGACTGGGACTGATAATCAGATTTGGTCCCAGCAGCTCTCTGACACGTTGCACTTCCCGGCGGATCATATCGGGGGTGCCGTTTGCCAGTAATTGCTGTGTGTCGATTCCTCCAAGAAACGCAATTCGGCCTTTAAAGTTCTTAGACAATGTTTCCGCATCCATGTTAGCCGCCAGCGCCTGGAGCGGGTGCAGGCATTGTACACCAGCCTCAATGATATCATCAACAACCTCAAATATCGAACCACAGGAATGCAGAACAACCTGAAGATGATGGCGATGCCCCTGCCGGGTGAACTGTTTGAACCAGGGCATGATAAATCGCATGAAATGATCCCGGCAGCAGATGAGGCTTAGCTGGGTGCCAAAATCGTTACCATAGAAAAAACCGTCCACAAGTTCGCCCGCTTCTTTGAAGAAACGCTCATTGGCCTGATAGTAAAACTGGCAAACACGATCCGTGATTGCTTCGACAATGTGCGGATGCGTGTACATCTTGACGAGGTATTCTTCCATTCCCATCAAATCCATCATATTGTGGCAAAAACAAGTCCAAAATCCACTAAGCCGATAAACATCTCCGGCTGCTTGAAGGTCTGCGATGCAATCGCTGAAATCAAGATATTTTGGGTCTGGCCAAGGAAAATCATCCACCTGTTTTATATCTTGACAATCAGCAAGAGGAGCCACGGAATGCCTGTGACGGTCCAGACCGGAATCAAACAACTTCCTGCCCGAAGGGTCATTATAGACATCGTGATAAAACTGCGGACAAACCCAACGAATGTCATCGTTCAAATGTACCCGCAACGATTCTTCGCAATCACATCCGAAATAACCAAGTAAACCTGGTAAACTGTCCTTATGAGGTTTGCCAAGCCAGAACCCGCAACGGTCCACTGGTTGGCCGGAAATAATCCCCTTGATTCGATCCCGATGGTTCATTTAATTGTTCTCCTGTTTCACAATACCCCAAACTATCTTTATAAATCGCAATGAAAATCGCTCTGCCTAACAGGCGATGATGTTGAGTGTACTATTTTTAATCGGACCAAAACAACCCGTATATACGCAATAATATTCCGTTTTTGCGCAATACATTAACATAACCCATCTCCTTATGTGTCATAGGTGGCGCAAGAAATTGAACTCAAGATTAAATTGAGAATCGCAACCGTGGGCAAACGCTCTTGTGCTGCGCCGCACGGCTTTGCCTTGGAGATTGACAGCCGTAACGACCTCGCCTATACTGACATTGGGTAGAGGATTTTTATCCTATGGCAGTCAACGTAATCTCTTGGAACCTACTCACGTGTAAGGTTAACATGAAAAAGGTAGCGTTGCTAATACCGTTATCAAGAGCCTTTGGCCGCGGCATCACCAGAGGAATCATCAACTATGCCAATAATATTGGACATTGGCATATATTTTCGATCCTCCCTGATTACACAAGCAGTTCACAGATATCCGTTGCAAAACTTATTATGAAGTGGCAGCCGGATGGTGTCATTGCCCGTATGCCGTTTCTGAATATTACTTCGTTCCATGATTTCGGTGTCCCAACAGTAGCTACGAATATCTACGAACCTCTCAAAAAAACAGCCAACATCGTTCCCGATTGTGATACCCCATCAAAAATGGCCGCAGACTATTTTATCTCAAAGGGGTTTCGAAACTTCGCCTTCTGTGGATTTCATATGCATTGGTGCCTGCGGCGAGAGCATTTCTTTCAATCGTATATACACGAACATGGGTATGATGTTAATATTTATCAAACACCCAAAGAAAAGATGCAGATGTCATGGGATATGGAACAACCCCATTTAGCGGAATGGCTTTTACACTTGCCAAAACCCATTGCCGTACTTGCTACCAATGATGATCGCGCGCGCCATGTCCTTGAAGCTTGTCATATAGCCGGACTGGATGTCCCGAGCGAAGTGGCGGTGCTGGGATCAGATAATGATGAAATGATCTGCACATTGACGTCTCCGCCGCTTTCAAGCATCTCCTATAATTTTGAAAACTCCGGATATGAAGCCGCTGAACTTCTGGATAAACTAATGCGCGTGAAAAATCATCCGAAGAAAAATCTTGTGACACAGGCACTGGGCATTGTTACCCGGCAATCTACTGATATACTTGCAATTGACGATATCGATGTGTCAAAAGCCTTGGAGTATATCCAGAACCATTTCAGAAAAAACATCTCCGTTACGGATGTTGTTGAGGCGACAACTCTGTCACGGCGATCACTTGAAGTGCGATTTAAAGAGATCACACGTCACAGCATCGCTGAAGAGATAAGGCGACAGCGAATAGCGCATGCGGCGAAATTGCTTGTGGGAACAAATTTGACGGTGTTTCAAATTGCATCGGCGACAGGTTTCCAAGATACCAAGCGGCTCAATGAAGCTTTTACTAAACACCATCAAATGTCTCCCGGTCGCTATCGGAGACAAAAAGGAAAGAAATTTTTATAGAACAGAACTCACTACTGACCGGTTGTAAGTTGAATACGAACAATTGGTTGTCATAATCGCACTTGTGCATTCTGTTGACACTTTTCGTAAACGCCTCTGAAATGGGTGGACTCACAGGTGTTGCTTGATCCATGTGAAGAACAGTTCGATCTGCCAGCGCAGGTTGTAAAGCTGGCAGATTGTCAACGCATCCCGAATATGATAAAAATAGTTATGTTAATGAAGTCTCAAGTTAACCGGACAGTACTGGACAAAGAGGTTTAATTTACTTGCGGCTTTCAAACGGATGTTTTGGTAAGGACTGTGAAAATGAAGAGAAAATTTAAAAAACGGCGACCGTTCCAGGAGCGAGAAAACCCACATCGGCTTTTTCGCAAGATGACGCGCGACTATGTGGACGTGCTGGAAAATATCGAATTTGTACTGGTGCAGGCGTGGCGGGAGCATCCGAGCATTGATGATTGTTTGGTGCAAGATGCACTGGATGCAGCAATTGCAGGAGATACGGCCTCTGATCCGCTGTCAGAAATGCTGCTGGAACAGCTCAACAGCGTCCGCTTAATGCGTAGTGATATCGACGACAAGATTTGGAAGGCCGGTCTAAAGGTGGTATTGCAGTCGGTACACACTCACTCCGATGCGAAGCCCGGCGAAAGAGATTATCTTGTGTTTGCCGACCAATTCATACCATAAAACGTCACCCCACTTGCACAATTGCCTCCAGGGCCTTTTGCTGGTCGAGTTTGGCATGGACCCAAAAGCGGGCGCAAAGCTTTTTGACCGTGATATGCTCCGGCTCGCTGTGGGATTGGCAGCCGCAGGCGAGCCATTCGGCGATGAACTGGTGATACTTTTGGGTGGTTTCCGGCAGGCTGGTTTTACCGAAATAAATCGCCCGTCCGTTGATGCGGATGAACGATTGTCCGATGGCCTTGTGGGCACACAATTGCGGAATTGTTCTCTTTTTTGTCGCGTCCAATAACCCGTGACTCCAGAAAAGTGAGTCGTACGACGCGCGCTGTGGCGCTGGTTACGGCCGCTCCGGACCTTTTCGGTTAATCGTAAGCTTCGATTTCAGCCGGGTTTACGTTAATCGGGGCAACAGCCCTTCGTTTGAACCGCAAGCAGTTAGCAACAGCCCAGCGACCAACGGGAGCGGCCCGAAACAGGTAAACGCATCCCTTATTTACGTGCCTAAAGGCACTCGGGGCGACAGGACTTGAACCTGCGACCTCATGACCCCCAGTCATGCGCGCTAGCCAAACTGCGCCACGCCCCGCAAAACCCTTATTGTATGCATCCACGGGCAAAACACAACGGTTTTTTTCGACCGAATATGATTTTGCTTGGACGCGGTCGAAATCAGTCTATTGCATTTATGTCTCATATATGTTATACTAATATGTTTCTATGTATAGGTACGCACGGCAGATCTCGATTCGGGGCGTGTCCGATTTTTGAAAAAATGACATAAGATATTATGACAATGGAACTTACAGATAATCTAAATATACGGCAGTTCAAACCGCTTGTAACGCCCGACCAGATCAAGCAGCTCTTTCCGGAGTCGGAGCAGGCGGCCCATGTGATTGCTCGGTCGCGGCGGCAGATTGAAGACATCCTGATCGGGCGGAATCGCCGCCGGATGGTGATTACCGGGCCGTGCAGCCTGCACGACGAAGAAGCGACGCTGGACTATGCCCGTCGTTTGCAAGCCTTGCAGCAGACATACGCCGACCAGGTATTGCTGGTGATGCGGGCATATTTCGAAAAGCCGCGTACCACGCTTGGCTGGAAAGGGATGCTCTATGACCCGCGCCTCGACGGTTCGTATGATATTGAAAACGGCCTTCGCCTGAGCCGTAAGCTTTTGCTTGCGATCGCCGAGATCGGTTTGCCGACGGCTACGGAGTTTCTCGATCCCATTGTGCCGCAGTATCTGGCCGATCTGGTCGGTTGGGCGGCCATCGGTGCCCGCACGACCGAATCGCAGATTCATCGGCAGATGGCCAGCGGCCTGTCCATGCCCATCGGCTTCAAAAACGCCACCGACGGCAATCTCGGCGTTTCGATTGACGCCATTAAGTCGGCGCAAAGTCCGCATTCGTTTCTGGGCATCGACCGCAACGGCCAGGTCATCATTGCCGAGACCAAGGGCAATCGCTACGGCCATCTGGTGATGCGCGGTGGTACAAACGGCCCGAACTACAGCAGCGAATACGTAGCCTTTGCCGAAGTCCTGCTCCGAAAAGCCCATATCCCGACAGGAATGGTGATTGATTGCAGCCACGCCAATTCGCACAAGAATCATAAACGTCAGCGCGACGCGCTGTTCGACATTGCCGATCAGATTCGTTCGGGCAACCGCAGCATCGTCGGCGTAATGCTTGAAAGCTTTATCAACGAAGGTAAACAAAGCATCGGCGCCGCGGGCATGCTGAAATACGGCACATCGCTGACGGATGCCTGCATCGGCTGGAGCGAGACCGAAGAACTGATCGGCTATCTTGCTGAGGCGGTCGCCGAGGGACTATTCGAGTAGCATCCGGATCACATTGCCCGCAGCGCCGAGTCTTGCGGATTGTGGTTATTGTTTGCGAAAGACCGCCACCACGTTTTCGACATCGACGACGAATAGACGGTTGTCGCCTTCAAAATCCACCGGAATAGCCCCTTTGGGGTTGAACAGCACCTTATCGTATTGTTTGAGCGGAAACTCCGAGGACAACTCCACTTCTGCAGAGACCGACACAATCCGACCCGTAATCGTCGGGATTTCGATATTATCGGGAAGCTGGATGCCGCCTTTGGTCTGTTTTTTGTCTTCGTCTTTACGGATTAAAATACGTTTGCCGATGGGTTCAATCGTTTCAAACGGATCATTTTTGATGTCGATTTTGTTGTCCATTATCTGCCTCGAAAGATACGTATGCGGTCAAATGTCAAAAATCAAAATCCAAAGATCCGACAAAAGCCTTATTCTTTTTTAGCTTTTTTGGTTGATCGTTTGGATTTCTTTTTGGTTTTGTCGGGTTGTGTCGCGGCCAGAATTTGTTTGGCCTGGTCTTCGGTGGCAGGGGGCCATTTTCCCTCGGCCGCAAGGGTTTTCAATTCGTCCAGTTTTTTCATACTGACAATGGTTCGGCAGCGGGGGAATTTGTTGCACCCCAAAAACGGCCCGCGTTTGCTTTGTCGAATGACCAGTTCGCCGGTTTTGCATTTGTGGCATTTCAGGCCGGTCGGCTCCGGCGCCGGTTTGGGCGGCAGGGGGTTGCCTTCTTTGTCCACTTTGAGAATTGTTTTGCAGTTTGGATAATCCGAACAGCCCAGAAACGGCCCATATCGCCCGCTTTTTCGAACCATCGGTTTGGAGCAGTTGGGGCATTGGTGTTCGGTGATTTCATCGGTCTGCTCGACCATTTTGCCTTCTTTGTCACAGGGACTTGCAAATTTGCAGTCCGGATACCGTGAACAGCTCAGAAAACGTCCGTTTTTTCCGAAACGATAAACCAGCGGCGCCTTGCATTCCGGACATGTATAGTCGCTCGGCTCGGTCTGGGCCTTGGCGTGTTTCATTTCTTCGGCGGCTTTTTCCAGATTGTCCCTGAACGGGCCGTAAAACTCCTCCAGCACCTTGACCCAATCGAGATGCTGTTCTTCGATCTTGTCGAGTTGCGCTTCCATATGCCGCGTGAAAGCCACGTCCATCACATTAGGGAAGAATTCAGTGAGTTTGTCGGTGACGATCTCGGCCACATCGGTGGGCTGAAATTTCTTGTCTATTTTTTCCACGTAGCCCCGTTCCTGGATCGTCGAGATGATTGAGGCATAGGTACTGGGCCGACCGATGCCTTCTTTTTCCAGCGCTTTGACCAGTGAGGCCTCGGTATAGCGGGCCGGCGGCTTGGTAAAGTGCTGTTCGGATTTGACGCTGATCACGGCCAACGGTTGATCCTGCGCCAATGCCGGCAGACGGGGTTCTTCGGTGGGGGTTTGCCAGACGCGAGTAAAGCCGTCAAAGACCAGAATTCGTCCGGTCGCGCGGTATTCGCACGAAAACCCATCAGTGCGTCCGATGATGTCCACTCGTGTGGTGTCCCACTGAGCTGCGGCCATCTGACAGGCGATGAATCGGCGCCAAATCAAATCGTACAGCTTGTATTGTTCGTCCGTCAGAAACTGCCGTATCTCATCCGGCGTCAGATCCGGATCGGTCGGACGGATGGCTTCATGGGCTTCCTGAGCGCCTTTGGCCGACGCATAGACATTGGGCTTGTCGGGTAGATAGTCCGTGCCGAAACGATTTTCAATAAATCGCCGACCGCTTTGCAGGGCATCCTGCGACAAAAACGTGCTGTCGGTACGCATATAGGTAATCAATCCCAAGGCGCCCATTGAGCCGAGATCGATGCCTTCATACAACTGCTGGGCGACCATCATCGTACGTTTGGCCGAAAAGCCCAGCCGATTGGCTGCGGTCTGCTGGAGCGTTGAGGTAATAAACGGCGGCGCCGGACGCGACTTCATCCGCCGAGTGGTAATCCCGCCGACGGTAAAGGCGGCCTGTCGAATCTGTTCGAAGATAGCGGCGGCCTGGGCTTCATTATCGGCGTGGAATTTTTTGCCGTTGACGCCGACCAGGTCGGCACGGAATGCGCTGTGTTCGGCCAGCCATTGATTCTGTTCGGCCTGTGTCAGTCCTTTTTCGCCGCCGGAATTCAGGAATGCCTGCCATTGCTCGCTGAGGGGCTTATCAGACGGCGCGGAAAAGACCGCCGGAATCAGCCAGTATTCTTTCGGCACGAAGGCGCGAATTTCGCGCTCGCGATCAACAATCATTTTGACAGCCACGGACTGAACTCGTCCGGCGCTGAGTCCGCGGGCAACCTTTTTCCAGAGCAGCGGACTGATTTGATAGCCCACGATGCGATCCAGCACCCGTCGGGCTTGCTGAGCCAGCACCCGATCCATATCAATCTTGCCGGGTTTGGCGAACGCTTTTTGAATGTCGTTTTTGGTGATGGCGTTAAAGACCACCCGAAACGTATTGTCATCTTTGAGCTGAAGCGCCTCGGCCAGGTGCCAGGCAATCGCTTCACCTTCGCGGTCCAAATCGGTTGCCAGATAGACCCGGCCGCACCGTTTGGTCGAATCCTTCAGCGATTTAAGGGTGCGTCGGCGCCCCGCAACGACCTCGTAAACCGGTTCAAATCTATTCTCAATGTCCACGTTCAGGCCTTTGGACGGCAGATCGCGGACGTGTCCCATCGAGGCTTTGACCTCAAAATTCGGGCCGAGATATTTATTGATCGTTTTGGCCTTGGCCGGCGATTCAACGATGACCAGTGATTTATCCGTGTTTGCTTTGCCCATACGATTCAAGGTTTCATTTGGATAACGCAGATTGATTATAACAAAAACGACTCTGCTTTGTTCGTTTCTGACAGGTAAGACGATAGATAACAGCGCCTCTTGGCGACTGTCAAGAAAATTTATGGATGACCGGGGATAATCTTAAACAAAATGTTGATTGTCTTTTATTGGCAGGCGTGCTGAATCAGTGCGGCGGTGATTTTCTGAAGGGGCAAAACACGTTCAGCGCCGCCTCTGCGAATGGCTTCTTTGGGCATACCGAACACGACGCAGGTCTGCTCGTCCTGGGCGATGGTGTGCGCCCCGGCGTTGCGCATTGCCAAGAGGCCGTCGGCGCCGTCGTCGCCCATGCCGGTCAGAATTGCCCCGACGGCGTTGGCACCGGCGTATTTGGCCACCGAATTGAACATCACCTCGACGCTGGGTTTCTGCCGGCATACGGCCGGCCCGTCTTTCACGGCCACATAGTAATTGGCGCCGGAGCGCTGCAGCAGCATATGATAGCCGCCGGGGGCGATCAGAACCTGGCCCGGCAGGACACGATCGCCGTCCCGAGCCTCTTTGACGTGAACGGCGCATTCATTATTCAGTCGTTCGGCAAAGGATTTGGTGAACAGCGCCGGCATATGCTGAACAACCAGGGTACCGGGGGCGTTGCCCGGCAGGGCACTCAAGACGCACGTCAGCGCCTGAACGCCGCCGGTCGAAGCGCCGATGGCCAGGATTTTATGGGTTGTTTCCACCAGATTGCTGCGTTCGGTCGGAGACTCCGGTTCCGATGGGATGGATGTCGGACAGGCCCGATAGGCTGTCGAATAAAATGAGACCGAACGAATCGTCTCAGTCAGCATCTGGCAGGCATCTCCGACGGTGTAAGACTGTCCGGGCTTGCCGATCACATCGACTGCCCCGGCCGACAACGCCTCAATAGCGGTCTTGCTGCCTTTGGGTGTCAGGGAACTGAAGATAATCACCGGCATCGGTCGATGCGTCATAATCTTCTTCAGAAATGTAATACCGTCCATGCGGGGCATTTCAACATCCAGCACCAGCACATCCGGCTCAAGCCGCAGGATTTTATCACGCGCGATATACGGATCGGGCGCAGCGCCGACCACTTCGATACCGTCCTGGCGGCCAAGTTCATGACTCAAAATTTTTCGGACAATGGCCGAGTCGTCAACGATGAGCACTTTGATGGTTTTGGATGTTATCAGCATAGCAGAGGCTCTCTTAAAGTTTCTTCTCAGTGCCGTTGGTTTTGACCAGTACGGTTCCGGTTTCGATGTCCAGATACATATTTCGCGGGCTGCTGCCGCCGACGTCATGGGCGTTCATCATAATCCCGTATTGCCAAAGCACTTTCCGCAGCGACAGGAAGTTGCGTTTGCCGATGTCAAACCTTTTCGGCCCGGTGCTCATGGCCGCACCGCCGGCGGCCTTGACATGCAGCCGTTTTTTCGCAGCGCCCATCTCAAGCATTTTATTGATCAGCAGGCCCAGTCCCGTATCGGCGAACATAAACGGATCACGGCGGGCACGCTCCGGATCCATATCCGAGCCGGGAAGCTGATAATGGATCATCCCGCCCAGTCGGCACGTCGGATCGTACAGGGCAACGGCGATGCAGGAGCCGAGTGAATAGGTCACCAGTTGCGTATCGGCATGTCGGGAGATACGGGCATCGGAAACCTGAACAACGATGTTTCTTTTCGGCTCCATGGTCATCCTTTCCTGTAAATGGTCGGCTGGATATACCGGAAATGGTGTCGAATCCCCGTCAGCGATTCGGAATGTCCGGTAAACAAAATCCCGCCCGGCGCAAGTGTCTGCCAGAACCGATCAATCAGCCGCTGCTGGGTGGGTTTATCAAAGTAAATCATCACGTTTCGGCAGAAGATAAAATCAAACGGCCCCCGAAACGGCCAATTCTCCATCAAATTGAGATACTTAAACACAATCATCTGCCGCAGAGCCGGCGCAACTTCATACCGCTTGCCGGTTTTCTGCGTGCGGCGGATCAGATAGCGGCTCTTCAGTGCCGGCGGAACCGGATCGATGCGTTCCTGTTCATACAGCCCTTCCTGGGCGCGTTTGAGGATGCGTGTCGAGATATCCGTTGCCAGCAGTTTGACATCCCAGCGCGACCGTTCCGGCAGCGCCTCCAGCAGGGTAATAGCGATCGAATACGGCTCTTCACCGGATGAACAGCCCGCGCTCCAGCCCCGCAGACGCAGTTGGTTGCTGCGCTGTTTTCGTGCGATCAGTTCCGGCAGAAACGTGCCCGCCAGAAATTCAAAATGAATTGATTCACGAAAAAAGCTGGTCAGATTCGTGCTTAGCGAGTCGATCAGTTCGGAAAAGGCCTGCCCCGTGCTATCGCAGGTTACATAGTCCATATATTGCGAAAAGCTTCTGAACCGCTTTTGTCGCAGAATCTTGGCCAGTCGCGAGCGCACCAATTCTTTCTTGCCGTCGTGCAAATTGATGCCGCAATGGTCATAAACCAGGGTGCTGATCTGTTCGAATTCATCATCCGTCAGGGTCAGCTTGTCATCGATTACAATGGATTCGAACATCATGAGTTCCCGTTTTTAGAATTTATCCTGAGATAACTCAATCAAACCCGGTACATCAAGAATCAGACTGATCCGTCCGTCGCCCATAATGGCCCCGCCGGAGAGGCCTTTGATTTTACCCAGGCCGGACAGATTTTTGATAACGACCTGCTGTTGGCCGAGAAGATCATCCACCAGCAGAGCGCATTTTCGGCTGCCTTCTTCCACAACGACCAGCAGCGCCTCGCTCGGATTCTCCGCTGTTCCGCTGACCGAAAACAGGTGGCCCAGCCGCACCAGGGGAATCAGTTCGCCGCGAATCAACGCCACCTCTCCGCGATTTTGAACGGTGCGAACCTGATCGTCGCTCGGCCGCACGCTGCCGACAATCGAATTGATCGGCACGATATACCGCTGGTCGGCGAGGGTTACAATCTGCCCGTCGATGATGGCCAGTGTCAGCGGCAGACGGATGATAAAAGTCGTGCCCCGGTCGGGAATACTGCGAATGTCGATTTTACCGCCGAGACTTTCGATGTTTTTACGCACCACGTCCATGCCGACGCCCCGCCCCGAAACATCGGACACTTTCTCGGCGGTCGAAAAACCCGCTTGAAAAATCAGCCCGAACGCCTCGTCGTCGCTTAATTCCTGGTGTTCGGAGATCAGTCCTTTTTCAAGAGCTTTTTGGATCAGTTTCTCGCGTCGCAGGCCGCGTCCGTCGTCTTCGATTTCAATCACGATGCTTCCGGCCTGATGAGATGCGCTCAGACGCACCGTGCCCTGCGGCGATTTGCCTTTGCCGATGCGCTCATCGGGCGGTTCGATGCCGTGATCGACGGAGTTGCGCATCATATGGACCAGCGGGTCGGTAATCTTATCGACAATATTGCGATCCAGCTCGGTCTCTTCGCCTGCGGTGATCAGTTGGACGTTTTTGCCTGCCTTTTTGGACAGATCACGCACCAGACGGCTCATTTTCTGAAACGCTCCCTGAATCGGTACCATCCGCATTGACATGGACAATTCCTGAAGCTCGCGAACGATCTTGTTCTGCTGGGCCACCTTGCGAAACAAGGCGCTGTCCGTTTGAACGGCTTGCTTGACTTCTTCAGCGATCATCAACTGGGCAATCGCCAGCTCGCCTGTCATATTGATTAGCTCATCCAGTTTGGTTGTGTGGACTTTGATTTTCTCGACGGCGCCGGCGGCTGAGCCGCCGCTGCGTTTTGTCTCGGTGTCCTTGGCGGGACTGTTCAGCATCGCATCCAGCGCTTCATCGGTGCGTTCATTCGGCACCGCCTCGCCGGACGGTTCTGCGGAAGGCGGCTGCTGCCCGGCGGCACAGGCATGCAGATGGTCAAGCAGGGCGGAAAGGCCCGATGGCGACGAAATGCCGCGGGCGTTTTCAATCGCCTCTTCGAGATCGGCCAGCATGGCCTTAAGCAGATCAATTGAAGAAAACACCGCGTCGCTGTTGGCTGCCGTCAGCAGCAGTTGTTCTTTCCGCGCCATATCCAGCAGATTTTCCGCCGCGTGCGCCAGAACGTTGATATCCGTCAGGTTCAGAAAACCGGCCACTCCCTTGATGGTATGAAACGACCGAAAAATCTGATTGAGTACCTCATTGTTTCGTGGGTCGTTTTCCAGTTCCAGCAGCGCCGCCTCGGCCGATTCAATATGCTCATTGGATTCGGTAATAAAATCCTGAATCAAGGGGATGTCGTCTTCGCTGAAAACAGCCTCGACGGCCGGTTCATCCGGCTTGGTCTTGTCGTTTGCGGCCTCATCAAGCAATCGCTGCATCTCCATTACGGCCGAGTTCACCGCGTCAATCTGTTTTTCGCACTCCTCCGAAGAGGTCGCGGCAAGCTGTCGCACTGTATCGGCGGCATGACGGCTGACCTCATAAAAGGCTTTCAGACGCTCGTCGGTTTGGGCCGACTGTTCGGCCAGGGTGTTCAGTTGTCCCAGCACCTGTTCAAACGTCTTCAGTTCCTCCGCATCCCGGGCATCCAGCAGCGTAATCTTTGCGGCGGTCTCTTCGAGCAATTGGGCAAGATGTTCTGTTTTATCCGTCATCCTTTGATCCTGTCGGTTATCTCTTACGTCCCGATTGACTGAACACCGGGCGGCGCCTGTTGCGGCCGGCCGGTGAGCTGAAGCCCCGTGCAGTTGAGCACGGCGGCAAAGACATCATACACGGTGACCAGCCCCAGAATAGCGCCGTTGGCATCCATCACCGGCAGCCCCCGTACCGAGTGCTGCATCATCGTGTGCATTATTTTCGTCAGTGATGCGTCCGGACCAATCGTATGCACGGTGCGGCTCATGAACCATTTGATCCGGATTTTCATTGTGGCGTCATCAACCGGACGCCGCCAGTGAGCAAAAACCGGCCGCAGATAGGGACTGATCGCCGCGGCCAAATCGCTGCGCGAAACCAGCCCTTCGATACGTCCGTCGCGACCGATGAGGACATAACCGGCATTATGACGCTGCATCTGAGCCAGCGTTTCTTCAACGGTGTCCTCCGGTTCGAGCCAAAGCACCGCCGGATTCATAATCTCAGCCGCGGTCAGTGACGGCAGATGGTGGCGCGTCGATTCGGCGTTCTTTTCAGGTGTATCGGCGTTCTGCCGTGTCAATTGCTCAATGGCCTTCGCCACCGGCCCCGGCTCGGCGTCCTCCGCGGCGGTCTGCATTGTCGTTTCAGATCTTTCTGTCGGCTCCGTGTCGTTGGTCGAGGCATCGTCAGAGACCGGTTGAGCGTTTTCAGATGTCGCATGTTCCGCTTCGTCTGTCGTGTCTGTCGGATCTGTCTTGGCGGCGGGTTCCGGTTCGATCTGTGCCGATTCAGACGGTCGGGCCGTTTCGGCCTGTTCGTCCGGTTGCTCCGGCTGCGCAGGCTCGTCCTGCTCTTCGAACAGCGTATCCGGAAACACGGCCGCGCATTTGAACTCCGGAAAATCGTCCACCTTCATTCGGCAGATCACGTACCGGCAACGCTGCTCGGCGGCCAGTCCGATATGTGCTTCGGGATCATCCCAGATTGATCCGACAAAGGTATCGGTTTGCTTGAAATGTTTATGCCCTTTCAGCTCCTCGCGAAAGATACGATCCCAGGAACCAACCAGCAGATTGCCCACCTCTTTGATCGCGTCATTAATATAGTCGGCATCTTTGAGTGTGCCGCCGCGAATGGTTTCAAGTACCCGTTTTTCCGGCAGCATCACAAATACCCCGGCCAGGACAAACAGCCCCGCCTGGTCCAGCAAAATCCGAAACGAGCCGTCCAATAGCCCCTTTGCCTGCACCCGGTTAACGGCGGCCAGCTTTTTGAACTCGCGTTTCAATTCCGACAACGCGGCCTGGCCGGTGCTGTCCGGCGTGCATTCAGCGGTGTTGCCGAACATGGACGAAATATCCTCGCAGAACGCTTCAAAGGACTGAAGCGTCAGCGAATCGAGCGAACCGACAAGTTGTTCAGGAGATTGGGTCATAGAACGTCTTTTACGTTGGCTTCCCGATACAAAAATGAAAATTCGACGGCGTCCTGCTCATCCAGCCACGCGCAAACGACCGTTTTGACGGCTTTTTCCCCAAGCGTGTTTTTTAGTTCGCGCCCCGTAATGACCGACGGAATAGAGACTTCAACAGCGGGATAGACATCCTGAAGGCGGGTTTTGATGCTGCCCATGACCATATTGGCCACTTCACCGATCGCGTCGCAGGTATCCTCAATGGCCAACGGCTCGTCCGGCTCCATGCCCAGCATATTTTTGGCGATACGTTCAGCGCAGGACTGGCTGACGCAAACCGCCAGACACCCTTCCAGGCTTCCCTTAAAGGTAATCGAACCGAGCAGCGCCTCGCCGGTGATCGTCGGGCACGCTTCGCTGCTGGTTTCCACATCCATAAAAATCATCGTCTCAAACACCTCACGAGCCGCCTCAATAACTGTATCACTCAGCGTCATTTGCTCCGGCATAATGGTCTCCTTAGTAGATTTTTCGTTGTTGTTCGTCGAGTTCAATTCATAAAAGGCGCCAGTTTTTCCTGAAACTTTTCAGGCGTAAACGGTTTGGTGATATACCCATTGGCCCCGTCGGACATCACACCGTTGATCAGATCGTCAGCGCTTTCCGTAGAGACCATAATGATTTTGGTGGCGTTGCAGCAATCCAGCTTGCGCGCCTCTTTGACCATTTCGGTGCCGCTCATCTCAGGCATATTGATATCACACAGCACGATATCGACCGGCGAGGCTTGCAGTTTTTCCAGGGCCTCTTTTCCGTTGCCGGCTTCTTCAGTGCGATCAAATTCAAGCCCCGACATCCGAACGGTACGCATGATGATTTTGCGCATCGTCGCCGAATCGTCCACAATCATCAATGATTTTGCCATCGTCTGTTCCTTTCTTGTCTGATTTGAAATCCGCCGTTCAAATTGGCTTGCAGGCGGCCTGTGTCTGATTGGTTCCGTCTTGTTTGGATCGCATAGAGATTATGCGTCTTGAACGATTTCTCCGATCCGGACATGGCCCAGTACCTTATCAATATCCAGCAGAATCTTGATCGAATCGCCGATTTTGCCGATGCCGAGTATAATGTCCGCCTGGACGTCATTGCCGAACTGCGGAGCGTCCTCTATATGATTGCCGTCGATATCCAGCACCTCTTGCACCTGGTCAACGATCAGCCCGGCGTTGAATTGTCGGCCCTGCTGACTGACTTCGGCGACGATAATACAGGTCTGCTCAGTCACGTCAGCCGATTCCATGCCAAAGCGGCTTCGCAGATCCAGCACCGGAATGACCTGGCCCCGTAAATTAATCACACCCTTAATATATTCCGGGGCGCGCGGCACGGCGGTGATGGACATATAACCGATAATCTCGCGCACTTTCAGAATTTCAATTCCATATTCTTCGCGCCCCAGCTTGAAGGTCAGATATTTGCCCTCACGTGCTCGCGTTTTGTCTGTAATTGTAGTTTTTTTCATTGCATTCTCCAGATCATTCAAAATCACATTGACTCGACGCCGCTAAGATTCGGCGTCGAGTCGGCAGATTGCGTCATTGGTTAAATATGTCAAAGTCTCCGTCATCCAGCGGCAGTGCTTTTTTCGCCGGCGCCGCGGATTTGGCTTTGACCTCGGAGGATTTCGGCGTGTCCTTTTTGCCGTCGGCGATGGCGTGGAACGTCCGGTCGCCAAGGCCCAGCTTGCCCTTGGACGAGCCGGCGCCGGTCGCCCGGCGGGGCGGTTGAGCATGGCCCTGAAGCCGCCGTCCCGAA
>JBNRMN010000031.1:0-3461 GCA_050309605.1 Anaerohalosphaeraceae bacterium | reverse complement strand
TCTGGACCGCCACCCGCTGGTCGTCGTAGTAATACCGCGTTGTCGTACCCGCTATCGCATCCACCTTTTCAATCCTTCGGCCTAACGCATCATACGCGAACGTCGCAACCACAGTACTATCCGACCGGGACACCTTTGTCAAGCGATTTTCCATATCGTATTCATACACATACCCCCGATGATCGCCCGTCAGATTCCCGGCGTCATCGTGCGTGACGGCTATGCCGCCGACGGTGAGGTACTCATTGGCGACATTGTGGGTGTAATTGCACGTATCGCCGCCCGGCCGTGTATCGACCACGCCGCCGCGATTGCCCAGCAGGTCGTAATTGAACTGCTCATAGCCGCCGCCGAAGCCGTAATCGGTCTTCCAGAGTCGATTCAGGTCATCATAATAAAATTCATTGACCGGCTTGCGCATAGGCGCCGGCTACACGATAGATTTCACGGGGAAGCATCGGTTCGTTGTCAAAATGAGCAAGCAGTCGCTTGTATTCGTGCTCTGCACCGATAAAATCCTTCTTGCCGATACGATCCACGACAAGTTCGCCCTGAGCAATCGCACCATATTCTGTATTGCGATAGGCATCGGCGATATAGCGACACAACGCCAACGCCTTTTCGGGCTGATGAGCCTTATCATATTCACGGCTGATTTGCCAAATCTCTTTGGGCAGCGTCGGCTGATCGGCGAAACGCATAAGCAACAGCTCATAAGCCGCCTGAGCGGCATCCCAATCCTTTCGGCCAATAGCGTCATAAACGACTTCCACCTGCGACCACATTGCTTTCTCAAATGCTGCATAAGTCGCCGCGTTCGTGTGATGCAACTGCAACGCCAGGTCAGGATATCCATTCCAGCCGTAGTGACGACCAATCCAATAGAGACTTTCGGCGACGTCCGGACGACTCGCATAGTCGGTTCTGATTCGCTGAATCTGAACATCCGCATCTTCCAGGCGACCGGCCTGTATATACAAAGCGGCCGTTTCTCGGTGCGCTTCAAGGGCGTACTGCGAGTGGGGATAATGTCGGATGATCTGTGCGTAGGCGGCCGCGGCTTCGTCGATGTTGTTCTGTTCAGCCGCCTCTTGGGCCGCCTGCTGCCAGTCTTTGACCTGTTGCGGCACGGGCTGCTGTGCATAGGTTCATCTTAAGCTTAACACTGAGAGTAAAGTCGACAACCTGAGGTTGTCCCCATTATTCTTGATCCCGGCCTGGTTGACTTTGCACTTGTTTATTTGACGCAAGTGATTTGACGAATTCCGAGGCAAAATGGTCGGACATCAAAAGTCGGACAAAAAAATCCCTCCCTTGAAAATTCGTCAATTGAAAACGCTCCGAGTCATTCTCTGTATTTCGGAAAACATACTCAAACGCGAAACCTGAGCTTGTTTTTCTCACAGGGACGTAGAGGGGGTTTGCGTCAATCACATACTCGATCTGCGGCGGACGTTGCCAGATTCGAATGAACCAATCGTATTCCGCAAGTACGCCGCGATTCATAATACCGTCATATATTTGCCTGCTTCTCGGGGTGTACAACGCCCCGATTTTGTCTTTGTTACCGGTCTTGACAAGACTGTGCCGCGTCCAAACCAAACTTACTGCCTGATCTGCGGCGTCTTCCATACTCAGATATTCCCGGTCGGTGAAGTCTTTTCCGTTGAACAGCAAATACGCCGGATACTTAGCATCTGCTGTTGTCAGGAGGAGGGAATGGTCAAACACACGGTCCGCCGCAGGCGTAATCGAAACAGTCCGGCGAAAGCTCTGTTCAAGTGAATCACGAATCATCGCGTTCAAAAATCCTATTTTATCAGTTTCTTCATCGGACATGTCCCAGCGTACTGAATTGGGCTCGATCTCGACTATCCCAATTGGAATACACACCACACCCAGAGTCGAATGGTTTTGTTTCAAATAAAAGGTGCGTCTCCTTCCAATAAAAACCTGATATTCAACGACATAATCATTGATATTGCCGTCCAGAAGTTGCTCATAAATTTGAAGCAGGAACTGCATCCTCGATTCTGCTTTTTCGTCGTAGCCATTCTGTCCCCAATACGCCGTATTTTGTATGGCCTCTATATCTTTTAGGCGCAACATCTCAAGAATGTCCGGCAACAGGTGTTCGGCGGGCAATCGCGATGCTTGCCTGAAAGAGGCAAGTGGGATGTTATAACGGATTGCCCTGCATTCAAACCACATATCGCAGAGGATCGTCTGCTCATCGCCCAAATCCAGCTTGGCGGCGACAGGAAAATAGACGCTCTGAATGTCCGATGCCCACACGTGTGTTGAAAAGACAACAGAAAACGCCCAACTTAATAAAACTACTTTTATGACACGTTCTGAAAATCTATGCCTGATCATACCTTATCCTTTCAGTTTTGCGATAACAGATCCCATGATTCATTGTCAGATTCACCATTTGTCCAAAAAGAAACATCAACCCTCAACGTATCCTTATACATCCTGAAAGGCCATCACAATCGCCACACTGATTCAGTCGAAGGTCGCTGGAAAATTCTATTGTCGCTGAAGCGTCAATACCCGCGCCCACACAATATTCGGCACCAAAAAGAATCAAACAGGTCTCAAGACTTGCGCTCGCTCCCAACGTTACTCCTGTGCTCATAGAAACAGAACCGGTATTGCACGATTCACCCTCACACTCGTTAATATATCTTCCGACGCTGGCCGTTGCTCCGATTTCACCTTCGATATATGCTTCAATACCAACAGTTAATGATGCGCCAAAAAGATCGCCAACAGATATTTCCAAGCTTCCGTTAAAGTTCCAAAGCGTGATTTTGTCAACACTCGCATATATCGCTGCCATACCGTGGGCACATTTCTCATTTTTTATGGTCTGCCCTGTATTATCACAACAATCTCTTTCTTCATAGTAATGATATAGTACAACACCTGTACATGCTACAGACGGCATTCCGGGGATTTGACCGATAGCATCGTTGACGGCATCAACAAGGGCTGGATCGATTTCGACTGCTGGCCCTGAAGATGTTCTCCACTCTTTATCCAAAGTAATGCAGCCAGAATTGGTACAGCATTGATCGGAATCGCAGCATTCACCATCGCAGCACACTTCGTCATTATCACAGCAGTCTTCTCCGGCTGAACAGTCCCATACATCACAATCCGGCCAGTTACTCCAGCACGGCGGGCAGGGCGGCGGGTCAGTCGCACTGACATTGGAGCAAAGCAGGCCGGCCCCAAGGACAACAATCGCAATGACTGTTTGATTGATCATCTTCTTTTGCGTATTCATTGGTCGCACCCCTTTCTGCTTCCGAGCTGTTTGAGCAAGTCGTCAATTCCCGTCTGCGGCGTGGTATAGCGATACCCGTGTTCCGCCTCATAATCCATCAGCCAGTACAGGTACGCCGTCGCCGCCACAGGACGGCCCTGCTGGACATGCACCCGCGCCAACTGCC
>JBNRMN010000030.1:0-47652 GCA_050309605.1 Anaerohalosphaeraceae bacterium | reverse complement strand
AGCGGTGGCACCATCCAGCGTCTGCGAACCTCACAGGTCGTTTACAGTCAAATTCAACCGTATATCACGCTCTATCATATGGGCTATGAACACGATGAACTCACAAATATGCTGACCGGTTTTTGGGCCGACGGTTCGGCGTTTTCCATCCAGCTTATCGATGTTGACGGCTATACCCCGACAATCGACAACATCAACTTCGTCTATATTCCCGAGCCAGCGACTTTGCTGTTGTTGAGTATCGGGGGCGTATTCCTTCGAAGATGCTGTAACAAGTAAAGATAATAAAGGTCTTGAATTTGTCTGCGTGGTTTTTTCGATTGAAGCGCAATTGGTTCTTGAGGGCCTCGCCATTGACGAGGTCTTCTTTATGCGCCTTGCGTTCAAACATGTGCGGGCAAGAAAGTCAACCGCTCGAATCTCTTTTTGTTTTCGGGTTGGTACGACCCGGCGTCCCATAAATTCTCTGTTTTTCTATTGACTTTTGAGATTTGGTGTGGTAAGGTGAGTGTTACTGATGGAGAGGGTGGCAACCTTAAGCGGAGAAATACCATGAAAAACGCAGGACCCCACCCAAATGACGCTCAAACCGATCGTTCATGTCTGTATGTTTTTTCTCCGACGCCGCAGGATCGCACCTACCGAATTCAGATGGACCTTCTGGACGCCCGCCGCAGTGTTTTGCTCGGCCATGATGTGGTTGTTGCCGAGATTTTCGAAGATCAACAAGGCCAGATCGGCTCGGAGAATCTGCCGCCGGAAGGATGCGACGGCCTGCGCCGTCGGTTTCGTGTTCCCAACGGGCGTTTTTGTGTGATGCTGGTCGGCAAAGATTCTCACATCAAGCTCATCGCCGATTCGTGTGTCTCGTTTGAAGAGGTCATTATGCGTGTGGAAAACGAGCCGCAGCACCAGGAGCTGGCAACGGATTAAACCCGTTTGCGCCGACGAAACATTCAACCGGAATAATCGAAATTTTGACCGGAAATCGAAGGGGTGAGGCCGGGTCAAAATTGTGTGCCTATTGGGTCTTTTTATTCCACTACATGATGATTTTTGCGCTTTATCCGCCTGCCGTCTTGACAAGCCGCCTGCATTCTGCGATAGTAATACCTTTGTTTTTGGGGTCGGGTAAGCGGTTTCCCGCCCGTTGTGGTGTACGATTAACCCTGTTTCTGGCACTGGAGTCTTCAATGAAAGCGTCGGATATGAAAAAAGGGCAGACCGTCAAGATGGACGGGAACCTGTATGTGATTATTGATTACCAACATGTCAAACTCGGCAAAGGCGGGGCGGTCTATCAGACCAAGTTCAAAAACCTGATCGACGGCGGTATTCGCGATGTACGAATCCGCGCGGAGGAGAACATTGAGGAAGCCTATCTTGAGAAGCGAAATTTCGAGTATCTCTATTCCTCCGGCTCGGAACACCATTTTATGGACATGGAAAGTTTTGACCAGATTACGCTTGACGACGATGCCTTTGGCGACGGCCCCAAATACCTCAAACCCAACACGCAGCTTCAGATCAGTATGTATCAGGGCAAACCCGTCGTCGTCTCACTGCCCAATACAGTCGATCTGGAGGTGGCCGACACGGCTCCCGAAATCAAAGGCGCTACCGCCACCAACCAGTACAAACCCGCCACGATGGAAACCGGACTGATTGTGCAGGTCCCTCCGTTCGTCAAGATCGGTGAAGTGCTTCGCATCGACACGCGTACCGGTGAATACGTTACCCGCGTTAAAGAGTAATTGTATCGTGGAAATTTAAAGTTTTTGACTTTTTTCACACTACGATTTAAACTGACTGTCTATGGTAAAAACAAAAGCACACAGACAATGTAAAGTACCCATTGAACAGTCGCAAATCAAGGAATTGCAGATACTTACCGGAGACTGCCGCGAACTTCTTGAGCTTCTGCCAGCAAAATCTGTTCAATGCTGTGTGACGTCCCCTCCGTATTGGGGCTTGCGTGATTATGCGCACGATTCACAAATTGGCGCAGAACCCTCCCCGGAACACTATATTGCCAATCTCGTTGAGGTATTCCGCCAGGTTCATCGTGTGTTGCGAAATGACGGAACACTTTGGTTAAACATCGGCGACGGATATGCGAGAAACGGAGGGACAGGCAATTGCGGCCCTAACGCGATCGTCGGAAATACCAAAAAACGTATTCAAAAACGAAATTGTAAAGTACCCGACTGCTGGGGACTAAAAGACAGGGATTTGATGGGATTGCCTTGGCGGGTTGCATTCGCGCTGCAAGCAGATGGGTGGATACTGCGGTCGAGAATAGTGTGGGTTAAAAAAGCAGCAATGCCGGAAAGCGTGAAAAACAGACCTACCAACGCAACAGAAGAAATTTTTCTGATGTCAAAGAAACCAACCTACTATTATAACCCCGATGGCGTCAGAGAATCGAGCGGGGCAAACTTACGGAATTACTGGGTACTCGGCCCGGATTCGAGCAGTAATGGGCATCCGGCAGCGTTTCCACGCGAATTAGCACGCCGCTGCATTCTTCTCGGAAGCCATCCCAATGACATCGTATTAGACCCCTTCAGTGGGTCAGGAACCACCGGCGTGGCTGCACGCGAGTTAGGCCGCAGAGCAATTCTGGTCGAGTTGAATCCTGACTACGCAGAAAAATCCAGAGAAAGAGCACGCTATGGCGTCCAAAAAACGATCAGGTTCTAAAGAATTGATCCTCGAATACTTTTTAGCCAATATCGGCAAGGTTTTAGAATCACGCGACATACAACGCATCAGCGGCGGCGCCGTAGAATGGGCACGCCGGGTGCGTGAGCTTCGCAACGAAGAAGGTTATCAAATTCTCTCGCATAAAGACCGCGCATCGCTGAAACCCGGTCAGTATCTCCTCGAAACGAATGTTCGTCTTCCATCCTTTAGGCGCGATATCTCTAAAGAAACGCGAGCATGGGTTCTCGAACGTAACGGTTATACCTGTCAGATGTGTGGTGTAGCAGCCGGCGATCCCGACCCGCTCGGCAGCCCGCGTTCGGTGCGCTTGACGTTAGGACATATAAAGGACAAATCCAAAGGCGGGGATGACAGCCCGCAAAATCTCCGTGCCGACTGCACGAATTGCAACGAGGGCTTACAGAACACCGCGCTTCCAAAGCCAGATAGGATTCACCTTCTTTCGCAGGTGCGTCGAGCGACCATCGATGATCAGCGTGCTTTTCTGGATTGGCTTCTCAGGAAATTTAAAATGGAAGAACTGTCCCCAAAAGAAAAAAAGCAAAAATAAAGGGTTAATATGCCTTTGGCTGGTGGTATTTCAGGATTCTTAGTAAAAATCTTCGGGTCGCGTAATGAGCGGCTGGTGCGTGGGTATATGCAGACGGCTCTGGCGGCCGGTGAGTTTGAATCGCAGGTTCGTACCTTGAGCGACGAGCAGCTCAAGGCCAAAACCGCTGAATTCAAGCAGGCCCTTGCCGAGGGCAAAGGTCCTGAAGATATCCTGTCTGAAGCGTTTGCGGTCGTGCGCGAGGCGGCCCGTCGGAACGTGGATATGCGGCATTTTGACGTGCAGTTGGTCGGCGGCAACGTGCTGTACGAAGGCAAGATCGCCGAGATGGCCACCGGCGAGGGCAAGACGCTGGTAGCGACGCTGGCGGCATATCTGGTGCATCTGACCGGACGCAGGGTACATATCGTGACGGTCAACGACTATCTGGCCAAGCGCGACGCCGAGTGGATGGGGCCGATTTTTCACGCCCTCGGCCTGACGGTCGGCGCGATTCAGGCGGATATGGACACCGCCGGCGACGAACGCAAACAGCAGTATGCCTGCGACATCACCTACGGGACCAACA
This sequence comes from Anaerohalosphaeraceae bacterium, assembly GCA_050309605.1. GTDB lineage: Bacteria > Planctomycetota > Phycisphaerae > Sedimentisphaerales > Anaerohalosphaeraceae > T3Sed10-213. The sequence continues at coordinate 43,807 of JBNRMN010000030.1, read as the reverse complement.
ACGAATTCGGCTTTGACTACCTGCGCGACAATATGAAAATCGCCGCCGAGCAGATGGTTCAAGGCCCGCTCGAATACGCCATTATCGACGAGGTGGACTCGATTCTCATCGATGAGGCCCGTACACCGCTGATTATCTCCGGCCCGGCCCAGGACGATGTAACCCGCTACAAAAAGGCCGACACGGTGGCGCGCAAACTGATGAGCCTGCAAAGTTCGTATGACCAGCTCAAAAAGGCAATCGATGAATATACGCGAACCATCGCCAACGCCCAGGGTGAGCTGACCGACGCCAAGCGGGCTAAAGATACCGCCCGCATGGAAAAGGCGCAGGCGGTGATTGACAAGACGCAAAAGCAGTTGGAACAGGCTCGGCATCGGTTGGCCGAGGAACTGCGCGGCACGGAAGACCAGATCGAAGAAGAGACGCTGTATTATAATGTGGATTATGAACGCAAATCGGTGCATCTGATGGAAAAGGGCATCGCCGCGGCGCAGGAGATTGCCGGCGTCGGATCGTTCTATCTGGGGCAGAATTCCGACTGGCCGCATTTGATCGAACAGGCACTGCGGGCGCATCTGGTCTTTGAACGCGAGAAAAACTATGTGGTGATGGACGGCAAGGTGGTCATTGTCGATGAGTTTACCGGTCGGTTGATGCACGGCAGGCAGTGGTCCGACGGCCTGCATCAGGCGGTCGAGGCCAAGGAAAACGTCCAGATCAAAGAAGAATCGCAAACACTGGCGACGATTACGCTGCAAAACTTCTTCAAGCTTTACGGCCGGATTGCCGGTATGACCGGCACGGCGGCCACGGAGGCCGAGGAGTTTATGAAGATTTACAAACTCGACGTGGTGACGATTCCGACCAACAAGCCCTGCATCCGCGACGACCGCGAGGATATGATTTACAAGACGATGCGGGAAAAGTTTATGGCCATTGTCGATGAGATTCACGAGGTCTGCTGTGCCGGTCGCCCGGTGCTGGTCGGCACGGTCAGCATCGAGAAAAGCGAGGCGCTCTCCGAGGCGCTCAAACGGCGTTACGGTATCGATCATGAAGTACTCAACGCCAAACAGCACGCCCGCGAGGCCGTCATCGTCGAAAAAGCCGGCGGCCAGCATACCGCCCGCGACGGCTCGGTCCGCGGCAATGTGACCATCGCCACGAACATGGCCGGTCGCGGCACGGACATCAAGCTCGGCCCCGGCGTAGCGGACATCGGCGGCCTGCACATCCTCGGCACCGAGCGGCACGAGTCCCGCCGCATCGACAACCAGCTTCGCGGTCGGTCCGGACGGCAGGGCGACCCGGGCAGCAGCGTCTTTTTCCTGTCGTTTGACGACGATCTGATGCGGGTTTTCGCGCCGGACTGGACGGTTAAGGCCCTGTCCATGATCGGCTGGGAAGAGGGGATGCCCATCCAGCACAAGCGGATCAGCAAGGGCATTGAAAAAGCCCAGAAGAAAGTCGAAGAGCGCAACTTCGAAGCACGCAAAAGCCTGCTCGAATACGATGAGGTGATGGACTATCAGCGCAAAATCTTCTACTCGCGCCGCCGCAAGATAATTGAAGGCAAAGACCTGAAAAAAACCATCCAGGATATGATTGCCGATGTCATCGCCGACGCCGCCGAGGAAATCCTGGCGCCGGACTACCCGCAGCGATGTATCAGCGAATGGGCACGAGCGGAATTCGGCGTCGAGCTGGAACCCAAGCGCCTTGGCGGGATGGAGGCCGACCAGATCATCGAAACCATCCGCGAGCGGGCCAAAAAGAATATCGCCAACGATATTTCCGTATCGCTGGGCGAATATCTCGAAGACTACGACGACCCTTCGACCTGGAAGGTCGATGCCCTGTGCAAATGGGCGATGAGTGCGTTCCGGGCCAACCTGTCGGCCTCCAAGCTGCGGCAGATGGACGCCGACCAGGTTGCAGAAACGCTTATCGAGGCCGCCTGCGAGCAGGTGGACAAAAAAGATGTCTCGCGGATTGAGGATTTTCTCAAGGCCGATTACCCGGCGCGCATGTTCAGCGTTTGGGCACAGGGCAAATTCAACATCAAGCTCGACCCGGCGGAGTTGATAGATTGCCAGGCATCGCAGGCCGAGCAAAAAGTGGCTCACCAGGTAGCCGAGCTGTATCGCAAGCGCGAGGTGGAGTATCCGATTGAATATGCGATGAATATGGTCTTTACCCCGAAGGGAGCGAATGTCTATGGATTTGAATTGCTGGCCGAGTGGGCGCGGCGCAAGTATGAGTCGGCACTGACGCCGGAGGACTTGTCGCAGATGCAGCCGAAGGAGATCTTCAACACGCTGCTGGAGATGAGCAAGGCCTGGAACAACGGCAAGCTGACGCAGACAATTGAACACAAGCTGCGCAGTGTCGGCCCCGATACGCTTGCCGGCTGGGCCAGGGAACGTTTTGACGCCGACTTGACCGCTGATGAGCTGAAGGACAAAGACGCCGCCAAGGACAAACTGCTGGAGGCCGGACGCGCCTTTCTGCGCCGCGAGCTGGCCGATCTGGAGCGGTTTGTGCTGATTCAAATCTTCGACTCGACCTGGAAGGACCATTTGTATGCGATGGACCATCTCAAGGAAAGCATTATGCTGCGGGCGTATGCCGAGAAGGATCCGAAAATCGAATACAAGCAGGAAGGATTTCGGATGTTCAACGAGATGCTCCAGAGCATCGAGGATCGCGTGACCGATATCATCTTTCGCGTTCGCTTGCAGGCCGGCCAGCAGAGCCGCAGCGTCTATAATGTCCGCGAGACCCAAAAGCAGGAAGTCAGGCAGTTCGAGATGGATCAGCGCCAGCGCGCCGCCGCGGCCGCCCCCCAGGGCGAACAGACCGTCAAACCCATCAAACTGGACCAGCCCAAAGTCGGCCGCAACGATCCGTGTCCGTGCGGCAGCGGTAAAAAATACAAAAAATGCTGCGGCCAAAGGGGATAGTCTATGGAACAAAACAACGACATTCGCTGGAAGCAGCGATTTGAAAACTTCGAAAAGGCGTATCGTTTGCTCGAACGGGCGCTGGAGATTTCAAACCCGTCCGAGGCGGAGCGAGCCGGCCTGATTCAGTTTTTCGAGATGGCCTTTGAGTTGTCCTGGAAGCTGATGCGCGACTACCTGCAAGAGCAGGGCTTTACGATCAACAGTCCCAAACAGGCAATCAAACAGGCTTTAGCCCATCAAGACAAGATATCGTACAGTGTCTGTCCTCTGACTTCTGTCTTCTGACCTCTGCCCCTCACTGCTCCAGCCAAAACACATCCTCAACCGATTTACCAAACGTGCGTGCGATCTTCAGCGCCAGCGTCAGCGACGGCGTATAGTTACCCTGCTCGATAGCGATAATCGTCTGCCGCGTGACCCCCACCCGCTCGGCCAGCCCCTGCTGGGTCATTTCCCCGGCCTCAAACCGACACCGCCGCACCTGATTGCTCAGTTGGTCCTTACTCATCGTCTTCCTTTGCACACTGAATCAGCAAGGCGGCGGACTGAACACACTGGGCAAGAAATATTCCCGTCAAAACCATCAGCGGAAGGACGACAACCGGCACTTTTTCTTTCCCGCCGATTAAGAAGAATGCCGTAAAGGCAAATGCAAGCAGATAGAATACAAAGATCATCATGCTCAACATAAAGGCCTTTCGGATGATTTCTTTTTCGCGTTCGTCATAATCATTGAGTTTCTTTAATTCGATCAGATAGGCAATCAGTCCGGTCGGTGCTCCGACAATCAGAGCGATGAGCAAATAATCCAGCCCCTGTGCATTCCGAGACGCCAGAAAAAGAATCGCCGGAATTGTAATTAAAACAATCATGACTCCACAGGCAATCAGTTCGATCCACGCTTTTTTCTGCAATCGATTCATTTTAACCTCTCCTTATCTTGTTCTTTAAGTATATCTAACTGAACATAAAGTACACTCTGCATTACATTATGTCAAGTAGATTTTACATTATTTTCGAAAAAACTAAAAAATATATTCTTTATATTAAAATAGAACATAACTTGTATGATAATCGCATCTCGCTGTTTATGGATTACATCGGCTCTTTCAGAGCGAATCCGATGTAAGTTCTTTCCCCCAAGGCATTGCACCGGCCCGTTGGAAAGCGATGTAGATTCGGCGGCGGGGGATGTTTTTAATTGCGTCAACGTTTTTCTGGATTGCGGGGGCGGTTTGTGATATAAAGACGGCTTTGAACCCGAACTGTCAACCCAGGATAAAACCAATATGTTTGCAATTATCAGCGATATCCATTCGAATATTGAGGCGCTGACGACGGTGCTGGCGGACATCGAAAAACGCGGCATCAAGACCATTTACTGTCTCGGCGATGTGCTGGGATACGCAGCCAACCCGATCGAGTGCCTCGATTTGGTCATCGACAAGACTGAAATCTGTCTGATGGGCAACCACGACTATGCGGCCCTGTACGAGCCGACCAACTTCAATCAGGGCGCCGAATCAGCCGCCTACTGGGCGCGCAAGGTGCTCGAACAGGAGCCGGATCATAAAAAAAACGACAAGCGATGGCGTTATCTGGGCAGACAGAAGATGCGCTGGACGCTCGAAACCACACTCAAAGACGTTGAGGCAACGCTGGATTTCGTACACGCTTCGCCGCGGCGACCGATCAATGAATATGTTTTTCCGGATGATGTCTATACAACCACAGGAAAAATGAACGCCCTCTTTGAGCGGGTCAAGCATATCTGCTTTGTGGGGCATACCCATCTGCCGGGCGTATTTCTGGAAGATCCGGACTTTTACACGCCCGATGAGCTGGGCGGTAAATATCCGATTATTCCGGATGAAAAGGCGATTATCAATGTCGGTTCGGTCGGCCAGCCGCGCGACCGCGACAATCGGGCGTCTTATGCCTATATTGAAGACAACTATGTGTATTTCGTACGTCTGGAATACGATTTTAAGGCCGCCGCCGATAAGATTTACGCCGAGCCGGAGCTGGACGACTTTGAAGGCGACCGACTGTTCGACGGGCGGTAGCAATTGACAATGGATTATTGAGGATAGAAGGCGACACGAATGAAACCAAGAACGCTTGTTCTGATTGTCATTTCAGGTTTTTTGACGTTGTGCGGACTGCTGGCCGTGGATGCGGTGCACTCGGGCAGGTCGCCTCAAGCTGCGCCGCTGGCGGCGGTTGCTGAATCCGACGCGCCGACAGAGGCCTTAGCTGATTCGTATGCCGATCTGAATGAGCCGCCCGCCGAAGAGCCGACGGTAACGGCAGCCGGAGATCTCGAACTGGCGGCGGTCAGCGGCCCGCAGCGGACGGTAACGCTCGGGGCGGTCTATCCTGACGACATTCGTCGCAGCGACGATCCGGATCGATACAAGTTTCAGGTCGAGCTGACCACGCTCGGCGCGGCTGTCAGGACGGCTGCGCTCAGTGAGTTTGACAATCGCGATGCGTCGGATCGACGCCCACTGGTGCTGCTCTCGCCGCTGCGCAACAGTCGTCCGATCTATTCATTGGCCAACGCGGCCCTGCGGATCGCCCCGGCCGGGGCCGAGCGGTTCGGATCCAAAGCGTTCCCGCTGGATCGGCTCAACTGGCAATGGGTTGAAACCGACGATGCCGATACGGCAACCTTTGAGGCGGTGCTGACGGACGCCGATATGTTGATGCCGGTGCTGCGGCTGGTCAAGACCTATCGCGTCCGGCCCGGCAGTTACGATCTGGAGTGTGCCGTCGCTGCCGAGAATTTGACTGACAGGCCGCTTCAGATTCAGATGGATTTTTACGGGCCGGTGGGGCTGACGCGCGAAGACAGCCGTGAGGATACGCGAAAAATCGTGGTCGCCCACAAGACCGAATCGGGCATCCAAACACGATTTATGACCGCGCTGGACATCCGCCAGACCGAGCGGGAAAAGATTCGCCCCTCACAGGGAATTTTTTCGCAGTTGAGAGGGCTTTTCGGCGAGCCGACGCCGCCGGAAGAAAAACTGCGATTTTCGCTCACTCCTTCGCGTCCGCCGATGATGTGGGCCGCCGCGACGAACAAGTATTTTGCCGCCATTTTGCGTTCGGCCGGCGAAGACCCGGGCGAGCCGGGGCCGGTCCAGTTCAAGCGGGCTGCCTATATAGATGCGGACCTGATGGCCAAAGACCCGGCCGAACAGGCCGGCGCTGCGGCACTGCTCGAATCCAAAACGCTGGTGCTGGCGCCGAGCGGCGATGAAGACAATGAGATAACGCTGCAATGGGAACTGTTTTTGGGGCCGAAGGACAAAAGCCTTTTCGAGGCCAACGCGACCTATCGGGCGCTGGAGTATTTTCAGACGATTGATTTTCGCGGGTGCTGCTGTCCGACCTCGATCATCGGTCCGATGGCCTTCGGCATCATTTGGCTGATGAAGGCGATTTACACGCTGATGGGGCCGCTGGGCAACTACGGCGTAGTGATTATCTTTCTGGTGTTTATTGTGCGGCTGGTTCTGCATCCGGTGACCAAACACAGTCAGGTGTCGATGATGCGGATGCAGAAACTCGGCCCCAAGATGCAGGAAATTCAGAAAAAATACGCCGGCAACAAGCAGGAAATGAACCGCCGGATGATGGAGGTCTATCGAGAGATGGGCGTCTCGCCGATTTCGGGAATGCTGCCGATGTTTTTGCAGATGCCGATCTGGATTGCCCTCTGGACGGCAGTTTATACGAGCGTGGATCTGCGGGGGCAGGCGTTTTTGCCGTTCTGGATTACCGATTTGTCGGCGCCGGATCATTTGTTTCAGTTTCCGTTTGGGCTGTCGCTGCCGTACTTCGGGGACTATCTGAACCTGCTGCCGCTGCTGATGGGCGGGGTGATGTTTGCCCAGCAAAAGCTGATGCCCACTTCGCAGGCGACCGCTCAGACCAACCCTCAGGTCGCCCAGCAACAAAAGATGATGATGATTATGTTCCCGCTGATGTTTCCGCTGCTGCTGTATCACGGCCCATCGGGTGTGAATCTGTATATTATGAGCAGTATCGGCGCCGGCGTCATTGAGCAGATGGTCATTCGAAAACACATCCGCGAACGGGAAGAACGCGAGGCCAAAAGCACTGTCCCCGTCACCGCCAAAACCGGCGGCAAGGTCAAAAAGAAAAAACCTAAACCCATGTACCGATTTGACAGAACATAACAATAATAACCCTTTACATTGGTTTGCTGTTGGTGTTTCCTGGGATACTCGCGAATAATGTACCGCTGAATAAGGAGGCAAAGCGATGCCAAGTGAGGATTCGGTACAGGACAAAAAGTCAAGACGAAAGGCAATTGCCCTCAAAATCGGCGCGTGGGGGGCCGCGTTTTCTGCCATTCTGGGGATATCGGTACCGGTAATCGGCGCCGCAGCCTTTGTGGGTGCTGGACTGGAAATAATTGGCCTGATTCGAAACAAGCATATTGCCCACAAGCGACTGTATTACGGACTGGCATCGTTTGCGCTCGTAGTTGGCTTCTTGTCAGCTTCACCCTGGCGCGATGCGCCGCCGATCAAGGATGACTACACCATTGTTGCCCTGACATCGGCCGAACCGATTTTCGACCATACATTTGATTTACTGACTTCATATTTTTTCATCAGTCATGCCGTCAGGGATTACAATTCACTCATCGGACTAAATTCCGACGATTGGCACATACTCATACAGCATTGGTCGGCGCCGGATGTTATGCCTGACTTGGCTGAGTGGCGTCAGCAGTATCAAGACGATTTTTTCCATATGTGGGAAAAGACCAAAGAAGTCAGACGAGAAATTCGTGAAACGATGATCTATGATCAAATTGCTGATTTGACTACGCCCGATTTTTTTAGAAAACACCACCAATCTACCACGAATTTCGTTTACCTTAATATCCTGTATAGTCATACAGTGCCTTTGTTAATTCAATCAGGGCATGTTGAAGAAGGAATAGCCGAACTTATTGCATGGAACTGCTTTATTCGAAAGTTAAGTGTGTCAGCACGCAGCAACAGGGTCAAACAAACGTGTCTTCCCATCTTAATTTCCAACATCCGAACAGCAAATGAAATAGTCAATAACCCAAACATAGACACCCAGGCTTTAGAAGGTATCCAGGACTATTTTTTGCCGTTGACACTTGATCAACTCAGCCTAAGAAACCCGTTTATTTTCGATTACCTTAATACTCTACAACAATATGAACAAGATGGATTCTCACTTTTTGAGAAAAAACGGTCATCAACTCGATTGCTTCGAAACATAATTGATGCCGCAATCGCATATAGCGAAGGAGCTGCCGAACCGCAGGCAATGTACTGTGTTTGGCCGTTTTGGCTAAGTTTTTTACCCAATATTGGAGCTGATTTTGGCATATCCCGACCATGGTATTATGCTTTTTTTAACCCTGCCGGTGCAAAGTCGGTTACGATTTTTCAGCAACCAATCGAATGGTTGCCCGAAATGGTTATGGAAAAATTACCTGAAATCGTTCTCAAAACTAAAATCAGTGATGATCTATTCCAATGTGTTTTGTCGTATCGTCTCCGGGGGGAAGCGGATTTGACGGCGCGAGCTTATGGGGATGAGTATGTTGTCGATGTTGATAAGAAGCGAATATATTCGCCGGGACCGGATGGGGTTGCATTTACTGATGACGATATCTGGTTACCGATAGAGCTGGATGTACTTGGACTGGATAGAAATTAGCAAAAAGTTTTATTCTGGACATATAAGGCCTCTTTGTTATTTGATCGCTATTTGACAAAATGGCCAAACACAGCACAACAAGGTCGCCGCGATTTCTTATATGTCTATATAAATCAATCACTTAAAACAAAATTCTGGAATTGGTTTTTATTTGATGGATAGCTCAATCAATGTGATTGTTGCGGTCAGCAGTGCTTTGCCTTCGGTCGGGCAGACGGCGCGGAGTATTGTTCGGCTGTCGGGAGCGGGGCTGTGGGATGTGCTGGCCGGGATCGTGACGACGGACCGTCCGCCGCAGGCCGATGCGGTGCTGCCGTGTCGGGTGCAGCTCAGCAGACGGCTGGAAATCGAGGGGATGTTGTACTGTTTTTTTTCGCCGCGTTCCTATACGGGCGAAGATATGGCCGAGTTGCACCTCTGGGCGGCGCCGGGCGCGGTGGAGCATCTTTTGCAGCGTTTATGCGAACGGGCCAGGCTGGCGCAGCCGGGTGAATTTACGCTGCGGGCCTACCTGAACGGCAAGATGGATCTGACCCAGGCCGAGGCGGTCGCCCAGATTGTCTCGTCGGCCAACAGCGTACAGCTTGCCGCGGCGGAAAAGCTGCTGCACGGGCGGTTTTCCGAAACCATCCGCCGGGTACGAGGCGACATCCTGGACTTGCTCGGCCTGATCGAGGCGGGGCTGGATTTTACCGAGGAGGACATTGAATTCATTGCCGCCGATCAGGCCGCGACGCGCATCACGGCCCAGCGCAACCGTTTGGGCGAACTGCTCGACGGCGGCATCCGGCTTGAGCGGATGATCGACCTGGACGCCGTCGGGCTGGCCGGACTGCCCAACACGGGCAAAAGCAGTCTGCTCAACGCCCTGCTGGGACGCACGCGCAGCATCGTCTCGCCCATCGAGGCCACGACGCGCGACATTCTGACCGGCGTGCTGGATCTGGACGGGATCGGCTGTGTGCTGTTTGACTGTGCCGGGCTGCTGCCGGACGCACCCACTCGCAGCCGGTTGGATTATCTGGCACATCAGACCGCGGTCGATGCCCTGCGGCAAGCGGCGGTGGTGCTGTTCTGCATCGACGCCGGCAAGTCGTCGTTTGAGGCCGATCGGCGCATCCTCTCGGAGATTCAGGCCGCACGGCTGATTCCTGTCGCGACCAAAGCCGACCTGGCCGATGAAATCGCATTGCGGCGACTGACCGAGTGGGGACGCGATTTTTTTGACGCCCCGTTCAGTCTCACCAGTGCCCGCACGGGACAGGGACTGTCGGACTTAAAAATCCGTATTAAAAACACCCTGATTACCGGACGCAGCGGGGACGAACAGGCCGACCGGCTGACGCTGAACCGACGCCATCGTCAACGGCTCGAAGAAGCGGTTAAGAGTCTTGACCAAGCCGCCGATGAAATACACGCCGGCCGTGAGGAGACCGCCGCGATGCTGCTGCGCCAGGGCTACGAAACGCTCGGCGGACTGGAACACGAAAATGTCAGCGAACAAATCCTCGACAGTATCTTTTCGCGGTTTTGTATCGGCAAATAAAACTGGTATCCCGATGTGTGATCAATGATTTCAGCTTTGAGATGTGATAATTAACTATGGCAACACTGACTCTGCTTACCGGCGCGTTACGCGACAAGTCGTTTGAACTGACTTCTCAGCGCGGCACGACATTCGTCATCGGCCGCGGCAGCGAGGGCGTCGAGATGCGCATCCCCGACAATGCCATCTCACGCCGACACGCCGAGCTGTCGTTTCGGGATGGCCAGTGGTTTATCCGTGATCTGGGGTCATCGAACGGCACCTTTATCAACGAGCTTCGCGTTCAGCATACCACCGGTTTGTCCCATCACGACCAGATTCGCTGCGGCGCCACGGTCTTGCTGTTTGAGGGGGACTATCCGGAGCAATGGCTGACACCCGAACAGGACCCCAACGCACCGGTGGAACTGGTCTTTGATCCGGGCGAAACGATGATCGCCGTGGCGTTTGATTCGCTGCAATCCAAACAGGCCGCCCGCCATCGCAAACGCATTCTTGAGGCCGGGCAGGCGGCGCTGAATATGTCTCACGGCGTCAAGAACATCCTTCAGGCTTTGCGGTCGGGGCAGGACGTGATGGATGACGCCTTTGGTTACCACGATATGGATCAGGCCAAAAAAGCCTGGAACATTCTGAAACGCAATCTTGACAAGATTCACAAGGTCGTGCTGGACATGCTCAAGTTCAGCCGCGAAACGCCGCCCCGCATGCAGCCCTGCCAATTCAATCGACTCGTCGAGTCGGTCGCCGAAGTGCTGCGTCCGCAGGCCGATCTGCGGCACGTTTCGCTGACGATTCAATTGGATGAACAGCTTGAGCAGGTCAATCTGGATCCGGATCAGATGCAGGATGTGCTGATGAACCTGGTGATGAACGCCATCGAGGCCGTCGAGCCGCAAGTCGGCCAGGTCACCGTCCATACCGAACTGAATCACAAGACCGGCGAGCTTGTGCTGCGCGTCACGGACAACGGGCGCGGGATTGAGAATACCGACCTGATCTTCGAGCCGTTTCATACCGACAAACAGGGTCAAGGCACGGGACTGGGCCTGGCCATCGCCCGAAAAATCGTCCGGAACCATCACGGCCGAATCGAGGTCAAAACCCTGCCGGGGGAAGGGTCGATCTTTACGGTCCGCATCCCCATCGGCTCTTAAATAACCGTCGTGTGCTAAAATCACCGGCAAGAATACCGTCTAATGTCTGATTTTGAAATCGAGAACTCTTTTTTGCATTTCCCAATAATTCGCTTGTATTGCTTTGCCGGGTTGTGTATTATAGGACGTTTAAGGTAGCAGTTCGTCATCGCATCGCTAAGATGTTTGGTTTCACATTTTAGCCGGCTTATCGGGGGATCCAGGGTTCATCGACAGCAACTTTGTGTAGATCAGACAGAAGGATTTCCAAGAGGGATGATGAAATTATTTGGACTGACATTGTGGTTGATTGCCGCGGCGTTGAGCGCGGCGCCGGAACCTAATTCGGCGCCGGCATACGGCCTGTTTGAACCGGAACAGTGTTATACCTGGGGCATCAACCCGCGCATTATGCTGCCGTTGAAGGGCGGGCAGATTATCACCGACGCGGTCGTGACAATCCATCAGATTCGCCCCGCGGCGTCGGATTCGAACGAGAGCCTTTCGGGGTCCACACCGCGCAGCCAACTTCGTCTCGCACCCGACTCGGAACAGGAAGGCTTTGATGACCAGGCCCTGCGGGTTTATGTGCTGGACAATCCACGATTTGGGTTTTTGCCGTTGAAGGAAAAGACGCAGCAAGACGATCCGTTTGCCCGGTTCGGCGGGGTTCTTTCAGCACAGTATCAGGACGGCGACCTGATTTATCGGCTGAGTCAAACCCATGACCCGAACGGCTGGACGGCAAAGGTCTTCGGCGACAGACCCGCGCTGACCCTGGCGGACGGAACGGCGATGACCCTGTCATCGGCCCTGCTGGAGTTTATCGATTACGCCGGCACCGGACGCAGCGTGGGGTTTGGAATTCGCTGCGGCGGTGTGCGTTACTGCTATGACGACATCACCCTGCGGATAACGGTTCAGTCGTTTCGAGGCCAGGCGGCGGAACAAACGATTGTATATCATATCGCCGATGAGGTTTTGCCCGATAACGCCTATGTCCTGACCGTTAACGCCGAGAACGGCAGGGTGAACCTGTCACCGGAGAAGCCGGTTTACCTCGAAGGACAAACGGTTACACTGATCGCCGCGGCCGATGACGGCTATACCTTCAGCGGATGGTCAGGCGGATTGACCGGCAAAGTCAACCCCGTTACGATCACAATGAATAAAGATCTATCGATTACCGCCAACTTCACTAAACCGAGCCGAAGCTCGCAAAGAGGAGGGTAATGGTATGAATGTCGGATCTGTATTTCTGGCGGCGGGGATGACGGTCTTCTCGTCCGTGATTTTTGCCGGTACCTACAGCGGCGGCGCAGGTACCGAGGCCGATCCCTACCGCATCAGCACGGCCGCCGATTGGCTGGAACTGACGGCCTCGCCGGCAGACTGGCGGGCGTGGTTTATTCTGACGAATGATGTTGATCTGTCGGAAATAAACCCCATGCCCGTAGGCAACAACACCGTACGTTTTAACGGCGTCTTGGATGGAAATCACTATAAGCTGCATAATATGACCCTCGCACTGAACAATGAGAACTTTGTCGGGCCGTTCGGATACATCGGCGCCGGCGGACTCATCAAGAATCTCCGGATCGTTAACGTGGACGTTCAGGGGCACGAGGCGGTCGGCGGCCTGGTCGGGCGCAATCACGGCACGATCCGCTCCTGTTATGTGACCGGCTCTGTCCGCGGGCACTACTGGGACACCGGCGGCCTGGCCGGAAGCAATATCGGCGGCGCAATTACCGCCTGCTTTACGGATGCGGCCGTGGTCAGCATCAGCGACTATGTCGGCGGCGTGGCGGGATACAATCTGGGCGATGCCATCACTGCCTGCTATGCGTTGGGCACGGTCAGTGGACGAGATTATGTCGGCGGATTGCTCGGCGCCAACGACAAAGGCCAAGTGGTTCATTGTTACTCCGTCGGCGAAACAACGGGCATCTCAGAAGTCGGCGGTCTGGCAGGTATCAATTGGGAAGGCGTCATTACAGGCAGTTTTTGGGACATTGAAACGACCGGCACGATGTCCAACGGCGGCGGCGAGGGAAAAACCACGGCTCAGATGCAAACCCAGAGCCTTTACACCGAGGCGGGATGGGATTTTCAAAACATCTGGACGCTCTGCGAGGGGATGGATTACCCCCGGCTGCAATGGCAAATCCCCGCCGCCGATTTCGTATGTCCGCACGGCGTCCACATGGAGGACATGGCGTATTTTGCGCAGTGGTGGCTGGCGGATGAGTGCGGCGACGATCAATGCGCAGGGGTCGATCTGAACGGCGATGGCGTCGTGAATTATAACGATCTGCTGATTTTTGCCCGATTTTGGCTTCAGGACCTATAAAGACGGCTCAACGGCCAAACAGACGATAACACCGCTCATTGGACACTTCGACCGCACGCGATGCGCATCGCCATGCTGATCTGCCGTCGTATGTCGGGTATCGGGTGTGCTTTTGTATTTACTTTCAAAGGTCGGGGAGGTACTATGATTTGCGCAAATGTTCGAAACAGCGGCGTGCTGTCTTTGATTCAGTGGAGATGTCAAGGTGGCTGAACACATAAATACTGCTTTGGAGCGGGAACATCTGCTTGCTATTTTGGATTCCATGAAAGACAGGATCTATGTGATCGGCGCGCGCTATGAGGTGGAATACGTCAACGCCGCCATTGTCAACGAACACGGCCCGTTCCGGCCGGGCGTCACGTGCTTTGCCTATCTGTACGGCCGCACTGAGCCGTGTCCCTGGTGCAAGTGGCAGGACGTAGTGGGCGGCAAGACAGTCAGAGGGCAGATGGAATGTCCTAAAACGGCCAGGGCTTATGACTGTTTTGAGACCCCTTTGGTCAATCCGGACGGACGCATCTCGATGCTGACGATTCTTCACGATATGACCGAACAAAAACAGTTGGAATCGGCGCTTCGAAAATCGCGCGAGAAACTTGAGCTGCACCTCCGGCAAAGGACCGCCGAGTCGGCGCGTACCGTTGCATTGCTTGAAGAAGAAATCACCCAGCGAAAACTGACGGAAAAGGTGCTTCACAAACAGTCAAGGGACCTGGACGCTTTTTTTTCGAATACCATTACACCGCTGGTTATGCTCAACAGGAAATTTAACTTTGTTCGCGTCAACCAGGCCTACGCGGATTCCTGCGGACACGAACCGGCGGACCTGATCGGTCGCAATCATTTTGAGTTTTTTCCCGACGAGGAAAATCAGCGTATATTTGAAGAGGTGGTTCGGACGAAAACCCCGTTTCGCGCGTCGGCCAAACCGTTTCTGTATCAGGATCATCCCGAGTGGGGCACAACCTACTGGGACTGGACGCTGATGCCGATCACCGATGAGCAGGGGGACGTTGAGATGTTGGTCTTCTCGCTGGAGGATGTGACCGACCGCAAGCAGGGCCAGCTTCGCACGGAGTTTACCCATAAGCTGCTTGAGCTGTTTACCCATAACACATCGCGACAGGACTATCTGGATTCGGCGGTCGAATTGATTCGCCAATGGAGCGGCTGTGAATGTGTCGGCATTCGTCTGCGCGATGCGCAGGATTGCATTCCGTATGCGTCCTGTGTCGGTTTCAGTGACGATTTTCTGGCAACGGAAAACTGCCTGTCGCTGAAGAACGATACCTGCCTTTGCATTCGCGCCATCACCCAACGGCCGGGGGCGCAGGACATCCCGCTGGTGACGCCGCGCGGGGCGTTTTGCTGTGAAAACACGTTCCGCTTTCTGGATGATTTGCCGGAGGAGAAAAAAAAGCAGTATCGCGGCGTCTGTCTTCAGCACGGCTTTGCGTCGCTGGCGGTGATTCCGGTGCGCTATCGGGATGTCATTATCGGAGCGATTCATCTTGCCGACCGACGCGAAAACAGAACCCCGCCGGACCGGGTGGAATTTCTCGAAAGCGTCGCCATGCTGATTGGCGAGCCGGTTCATCGATTTGATGTGGAAGCGGAATTACGCAACAGTGAATCGCGGCTGCGCGAGGCGCAGCGTGTGGCGCATCTGGGCAACTGGGAATGGACGATTGCGCTTAATACACTATGGTGGTCCGATGAGGTGTATCGCATCTTCGGACTGACGCCGGGACAATTGGAGGTCACCTATGATACGTTTTTGGCGTATGTGCATCCGGAGGATCGCGACGCCGTCAACCGAGCGGTGCAGGAGGCTCTGGCCGGGGCAAAACGCTACAGTATTGATCACCGGGTGATTCGGCCCGACGGCATTGAGCGTGTTGTGCACGAACAGGCCGAGGTCGTTTATGATGCGGATCATCGCCCTGTTCGGATGATCGGAACGGTGCACGATATTACGGGGCGCGTCCGCGCCGAAGAAGCGGTCCGGCAGAGCGAGCAGCGGTTTCGGCTGATGGCACAGGCCTCTGAAGATGTCTTCTGGATGTGTACGCCCGGCATAGGACAAATATTGTATATCAGTCCGGCCTATGAAAAACTCTGGGGCAAGACGCGGCGCAGCTTGTATCAAAACCCGATGTCTTTTCTCGAATCCGTTCATCCGGACGACCGGGACCGGCTGGTCGCCGGGTTGAAAGGACACGCCAAAGGGCGGTGGAACTATGTGTATCGCATTGTTCAATCCGACGACGCGATTCGCTGGGTGCATGATATCGGCTATCCGGTACGCAATGCGCACGGTGAACTGACGATGATGGCCGGGATGATCCGGGACATCACCGCCGCCAAAAAGGCGGAGGCCGAAATTCTTCACCAGCAGAAAGAACTGCGTTCTCTGGCGACTCAATTGCAGTTGGCCGAGGAACGCCAGCGCCGGCGCATCGCCCAGGATCTACACGATTCAATCGGTCAGATCCTGTCTTTTTCCGGACGCGAACTGCGACGGCTTCAACAAACCGCTTCGCCTCCGCTTGCCAAATCCCTGCGACAGATCGCCGACCAGTTGGATACAGCAGTAGAGCAGGCGCGGTCGCTGAGCTTTGACTTAAGTCCGGCGCTGCTCTATGATCTGGGGCTTGAGGTGGCCATTGAGGATTTGGCGGAACGGATGTCCAAAGAGCATCATTTCAACTGTTCTTTCGAAAGCTGCGCTTCACCCAAGCCGCTGAGGGACGATGTCAAGGTACTGCTTTATCGATCGGTCAGGGAACTGCTGATCAATGCGGCCAAACACGCCGAGGCCGATTTGGTCAAGATCTTCTGTTCACGCCTGGAGTCCGATATCCAGATTACAGTGCAGGACAATGGGCGGGGATTTGATGTCTCGGTGCTGTCAAGGCGCTCATCGGAAAACGGCGGATTTGGTCTGTTCAATCTGCGCGAACGATTGAGCCATATCGGCGGCTGTTTGAAGATCGAATCCGCTAAAAACAGAGGAACCGAGGCAACCGTGATTGCACCGTTGAATCTGAACGAGGACAGGCAAGAGGAGAAACGTTATGCCGATAAAAATTCTATTGGCCGATGATCATGCCATCCTGCGCGACGGGCTGAGTCGGGCGTTTGATGCGGAACCCGACATGGCCGTGGTCGGACAGGTCGGCGACGGGCGCGCCGCGTTGATGCAGGTGGCCGAATTGTCGCCGGATGTTGTGGTAATGGACATCGGGATGCCGGAACTGAACGGCATCGAAGCGACCCGCTTGATTCAAAAGGACTTTCCCGCCGTCAAGGTCATCGGTTTGTCGATGCACGCCAATAACAAATATGTGCGGGAGATGTTTCGGGCCGGGGCGTCGGGCTATCTGCTGAAGAATTGTCCTTTTGAAGAACTCAGCAAAGCCGTTCGCGTCGTGATGGACGGCCAGACCTACATCAGCCCGTCCATCGGCGATGCGGTGGTGCAGGACTTTATCCGTCAACCTGAAGAAAGGCCGTCGGCGTTTTCCGTTTTGAGTCGGCGCGAACGTGAAGTCCTGCAATTGTTCGCCGAAGGCAAGACCACCAAACAGACGGCGATGCAGCTTCACATCAGTCCCAAAACCGTTGAGGCGCATCGTCTGAACCTGATGAACAAGCTGGGCATCGACAATATCGCTCAGCTTACCAAGTACGCCATACAGGAAGGACTGACGACCTCGGAGCCGTAAGCATTGCATTAACGTCTTCACGATCGCATTCACCGGTCGAATGGACAACCGAAATGAGTGGACACCGTCGTGTGAATACGCGACCGTTTTTGGTGTGATGATGTGATCGGCAATCAGGTCAGTTCCACCGACCAGTAGGCGTGATCGAGAAACTGTTTCCAGCTTTTGTAGCGGTCGGCGCTGAGATGCACACCGATGACGGGGTTGCGTTTGGGTTTTTCGGGTTTTTGAATCAGCTTCATTCCGGCCTGATCCGGGGTGCGTCCGCCTTTTTTAACATTGCAGGCGGTACACGCACAGACGATGTTGGTCCAGGTGCTTTTTCCGCCCAGGGTGCGCGGTACGATATGATCCAGCGACAGTTCGGTGGTGGGGAATTTTCTGCCGCAGTACTGACATCGGCTGCCGTCGCGGGCAAAAATATTTCGGCGGTTAAACTTGACGGATTGACGCGGCAGGCGGTCGTAAAACAGCAGACGAATGATTCGCGGCACGGCGATGTCCAGGTGCACCGTCGAAACCCAGTCGTATTTGTGCGACTCAAAGGCGCGTTTGGCTTCGCTGACCTGCTGCCACATATGAAAATCATAATTTGCGTAGGTCCCTTCTTCGCAGGCGACGACCTCAGCCTGCTGGCGACACAGCAGCGAAAACGCGCGACGGGCGCAGATAATCCGCAACGCCATATAATGCTTGTTCAGCACCAGCACACGACAATCCAGCCCGCTATGTAACTGAGCACTTTCCATCGCTATTCCGCACTAAAAAATACACCTACCCCCCCCTTTTCGTCGAAAGCATTTTTGGCGTCCGACGGATTCAAACTCGTCCGGCACTGCGCTGAGCTGCATCGCCTGACACGGTTTTCCGGCCTGATGCGGCCGACCGCGTTTAGTTTGCTTTGACACTCAGGTTTTGTGCTCGGGGCCCTTTTTCGCCCTGCACCACTTCAAACGTGACAAGCTGACCCTCAGCGAGCGTTCGCAGAGACGGATCGGAAAAGCTGGTGTAATGCACAAAGATGTCGCCGCCGTTT
This sequence comes from Anaerohalosphaeraceae bacterium, assembly GCA_050309605.1. Lineage (GTDB taxonomy): Bacteria > Planctomycetota > Phycisphaerae > Sedimentisphaerales > Anaerohalosphaeraceae > T3Sed10-213. Next base: position 25,294 of record JBNRMN010000030.1, on the reverse strand, counting down.
TCCTCGGCAATAAAGCCGTATCCTTTTTTCTTATCGTACCACTTAACTTTACCTTCGCTCATATAAACTCACCTTCGCCACAAACAATTCAAACCGCTCGGCAGGAATTGTATTTCACCTCTGCTGTCTTTGTCAACCGGATGGATGGCGGACCAATCTTGCCGCTACGCCTGTTCGGCAACAGTGGACGTTTCGGCCAGCTTTTCTTTCATCAGCCGGCCCATCTTAAACTTCACACTGCGTTTAGAGGGCACCTTGACCCGTTCGAGCGTTTTGGGGTTCTGAGCCACACGCGCATTGCGACTGCGGGTTTCAAAGACGCCGAAATCACGAAATTCAAGCCGGTTATCCGACGCCAACTCAGTGATAATTTCATCAAGGAAAGACTGGATAATCCGTTTGACGACGACCCGTTTTGCCTGCGTGGAATCGGCAATTCGGTCGATAAGCTCTTTCTTTGTGATGGTTGCCATCGGTTACCCTCGTGCAATAATGAAAGATCCAGATTGTTTATGCGTAAAGAAGCCGTGATTGGTGATTGACCTGCCATCATTCCAACCGCAACTTACTATACACAAAAGACTTCGAAACGGCAAGGTTTTTTTGGAGGATTTTTGGGGCAATTGATAAAAATTTTCGCCAATACGATATTTGGCTATAATAGATGTTCTTTGTAAAGAAAAAGTAATGCTTGACCTCGGCCTTTGTTGACAACATAATACAGCTTTTTATAATTTCCGGAGCGCGACAGTGCACAAAAAAACGGACATACAGCATCAGATAAGCAGCGGCAATGCCAAAGCCGATGGGTTTTACCATACCGTCGAATGGCTGATCACCGCCTTTGCCGGTACGCTGGTGTTTATCTTTTTTCATATGCAGGTCTATCGCATTCCCACCGGCAGTATGGCCGATACGCTTCGGGGCGCTCATTTTCGGCTGCGCTGTCGCCAATGCGGCTATCGGTACGATTATGACTTTCGGCAGGATGTCTATCGGATACCCGAAAACGTCACGCCGCGGCAGGAACTGCCGCTTTTGCCCACGCCGCCGCGTTGTCCCAGTTGCGGGTATTTCGAGCCGAAGGTGCGGGTTTCCGGCGGGAAAGTGTATGTCCAACAGGGCGACCGGGTGCTGCCGGGCAAATTGCATACCGTATTCAAGGGCGACCAGATTTTTGTCCTCAAATGCATTTATCAGTTTTTCGAGCCGAAACGCTGGGATGTGATGGTTTTCAAAAATCCTCTTGAACCGAAAATCAATTATATCAAGCGGTTAATCGCCGGCCCCGGCGAGACGGTTCAAATCATCGACGGCAACGTCTTTATCAATGGACAAATCGCTCGAAAGCCGGCAAAGGTGCAGGATGAATTATGGATGCCGATTTATGACAATGATTTTCGTCCGGCCCGACCCGACGAGCAGGGTTTTAACGGCCGCTCCTGGCGGCAGCCCTTCGAAAATCGTCCGGGCAGCCGATGGGAACTTGAGACGGACAGGCGGTCGATTTTTGCGCTGAACGATAACGGCCGGGCGGTTCATCGGGTGTGGTACAACCCCCAGGCGGGCAATGATTTTCGAGCGACCTATGCGTACGATGACCCGGACAAATACCGATTTATGCCGATGTGCAGCGACCTGATGCTACGGTGTTATGCCGAAATCGGGTCGGATTCAGCATTCGGCGTCCGACTGAGCAAATACGGCACGGCCTATGAGGGCTGGGTCTATGCGGACGGTCGGGCGGAGATTGTCCGCGTCGAGGCAGACGGCCACACAGAGACGCTGGCGCAGGGACACACCCTCGTGCCGACTGCGCCGGTGCGGTTTCGGTTTGCCAATGCCGATCATCTGCTGCGATTGGAATACGGGTCGTTTCGTTTGACCTATGATCTCGGCGCAGCGCCGGAGGCGGTCGGGACGCATCGCGATATTCCGCCGGCGGTGGAATTGGCCGCAAGCGGAGCGGTTCGGCTTGACCACATCGGGCTGTTTCGCGATATTTACTATATGACGGATAACGCCCGACGGGCCACCGAGAATGATCCGCTGGTGCTGGGGCCGGACGAGTATTTTGTCTGCGGCGACAACAGCCCGTATAGTTTTGACTCCCGTCTGTGGGACGAACCGGGACGGGGCAACAACGGCAGGGAATACCGCCCCGGCATTGTGCCGCGCGACTTTTTGGTCGGCAAGGCGGTGTTTGTGCACTGGCCGGGCGGCTGGCGGTTCAACAAAGAGCCGCTGCGATGGATTCCCAGCCCGGACGGAATGAAATTGATTTACGGCGGAAACTGAGCCGTCAGCAATGGACAACGCGATGCAGCAGGACGTTCAATACGAACAGCAGACTCCGTCAAAATCGGACCGCGGTTTTGAACGGCGGCACCATTCTTCCGTTGAGGGGGTGGTGACCTTGCTGGATTGGCTGCTGGTGGCGTTCATCCTGGCGCTGGTGTTTCAGGCCTTCGGAATTCAGGCATTTCAAATTCCCACCGGCAGTATGGCCGAGACGCTGCGCGGCGATCATTACCGGATGCGCTGCCTTCAGTGCGGTTACGCGTTTGATACCGGGTCGGATTCGCTGTCGCTGGATCTGCCGCAGTGCCCCAATTGCGGGTATCTTCAGCCGAGCGGTTCCATCGGGCCGCTGGTCAACGGCGACCGGATTTTCGTGCTCAAGTGCATCTATCAGTTCTTCGAGCCGAGACGCTGGGACGTGGTGGTCTTCAAAAATCCCATCAACCCAAAGGACAATTATATCAAGCGGCTCATCGGCCTGCCCGGCGAAAGCGTCCAAATTATTGAGGGCGATATCTACATCAACGGCCAGATTGTCCGAAAACCGCTGAACGTACAGCGGGAACTTTGGATGCCGATTTATCTTCAGCGGTATCAGCCGCCTGCTCGGTCGGGGCCGGCCGAACGGCCCGACGGCATCCGACAAACCCACTGGAAGCAGCCGTTTTCGAATGCCCCCGGTTCGGTATGGCGGTTTGATTCTGACAGGCCGAGCCGGTTTGTTCTGGATGCATACGACTCAACGGAACACACCTTGCTTTTTGACAATGGCCGAGCCGATGATTTCCGCGCCATTTACGGCTATAATGACAGCGGTTCCTTTTCGATGCTTCCGATGTGCAGCGATTTAATGATCCGGTTCCGCGTCAAAGGGCGCGACGGAAAAAGCACAGTCGGCGCCGTGCTTGAAAAATACGGCGTGTTGTATGCCGCCAGGGTGGAACTGCACGGAGCGATGGGATTTTTCAAGTTTCAGGATGGACGCTGGGTGGAGCTGCGGCGCATCCTGACCGACGGTATCAGATCCGAGGTGTTCGAGACATTTGAGTTTGCCAATGTGGATCGCCGGCTTGTATTGCGATGGGGGCAAAAGCGGATGTCGTTTGATCTGGCCGGCGATGAAGATCTGTCTGTCGTGCAACGGCAGGAAACCGCACCGCAAGTCAGGCTGCTGGGCAGCGGGGGGCTGGATATACGGGATGTGGGACTGTATCGCGATATTTATTATATTGATCCCGGTATTCGTGCGACGGCGCGCGAGCCGTTTGAGTTGAACGAGGACGAGTTTTTTGTGTGCGGCGACAATACGCCCAACAGTCTGGACAGCCGGTTGTGGGGGGTCGAGGGATACGGCAATCACGGCGTGCGCTATCGACAGGGTATCGTGCCGCGCGATTTTATGATGGGCAAGGCGGTGCTGGTCTATTGGTCACAGGCCTGGCGTCCGCGCCCGAATATGATGCCGGTCGTCCCCAATCTCAACAACATCCGCGTCATTTTCGGCAGTTCAGACCAGGACTACTGATGGACGCATTGTGAATTCTCAATTCTCAATTCTGAATTCCGAATTCTGCCCCGTAATGTCCCTGGGATCTTTGCCTTCTTCAATGGCCTGAATCTTACGAACGCGGCGAAGGTGTCTTCCGTTGACAAAGTCGGTCGTCAGAAAGATTTCCACGATTTTTCGGAGGGTATTTGAGCCAATCAGGTCGCCCGACAGACACAGGACATTGGCGTCGTTGTGCTGGCGCGCCAGGCGGGCAGCCAGTTCATCGTAGCACAGGGCCGCGCGGATGCCTTTGATCTTGTTGGCGGCGATGCTCATTCCGATGCCCGTGCCGCAGACCAGAATCGCCGCATCAGCCTGGTGGTCGGCCACGGACCGGGCGGCAATGTAGGCGCTGTCCGGATAATCGGCCGGCTGATCGCTCGGCGTCGATAAATCCACACACGTCATCCCCAGTTGGGAAATGATCGCACGTATTTCCTCAATCGCTTTATGCCCCCTGTGATCGTTTGAGACCGCTACTTTCATAACAATTCGTTCATCCTCTCTGATAGACACCGTTCAATATGTCCCGCACACGCCCGATAGGCCGCCATGTCCTGTCCGACCGGATCCGGGATTGCCGACGACGGATCCAGCAAAAAACATTTGTCTTTTGCCTCCGGAACCGCCGCGATAACCGTTTGCAGATGACTCGGGGTCATTGCAAAAATCAGATCGGCCCGCACTATCATGTCGTCGGTCAAACCCCTGCTGCGATGGGATTCCAGCAGCGTATGTTTTTCTCGGCTGATTTCCAACGCGTGGCGGCTGGCAGGCATAGCCTCAAAGGCCGCGATACCGGCGGATTCAATACTATAGCCTCGTTCCCGCACGGCGTCAAGACCGCAATTGAATTTGTCAGCCAAATATTTACGGCACAGGGCCTCAGCCATCGGACTGCGGCAGGTATTTCCCGTACAGATAAACAGGATATGGACCGTACCGGCTTTCAGGATGTCGTCGCGACTGAAGGCGCCTTCACGAAGCACCTCCAGCCCGCGGCGGCCTGTCCTGGCGACCGTGCTGGCCCCCTGATATCGGCACGAGCCGGGGCTGTCGATGACCGCAGCAATCTGCCCGTCGAAGTAGCGGGCCGCCTCGTCCGCGCTGACAGCCGGGCGCTGACGGCTCGGATTGGCGCTGGGCGCAACAATGGGGGCCAGCGCTTCGGTCAGCAGGGCGCAAGTAACCGGATGATCCGGATAACGTACCCCCAATGTGCCGTCGCGATACAACCATTCATACGTCTGAGTCGGCAGCATGTTTTGAATTTCTTCAAGAGAAGCTGTGTCCAGTTCAAAGATGATGGTCAGCGGCCCCGGCCACAGGTGTCGCATCAGCTTTCGGGCCTGAAGCGGCGGGCGGGGGACATAGCGGTTGAGCGCCTCGGCACTGCCGATATGCAGGGTATAGTGTTTGTCGGCGGGACGTCCTTTCATTCGGTCAAGCTCAGCGATGACCTCTTTTTCCGCCTTGGCGGCCAAGCCATAGACGGTTTCGGTCGGCACGGCGACGATCGCCCCGTCCCGCAGCAGCCGCCCGATGCGTCGGATCGCCTCTCGATCCGCCGGGGATTGGATGGTCACAACTTCGGTTTTCATCATATCCGAAGAGTGTACTCCAACACCTGCCGGTGTTCAATGGTAAAGATAAATCGGCGAAATTTGCCAAAAAACCCGAGTCTGATCAGATCAGCTCGGCAAACAGCGTCAGGGCGGCGGTTTGGGTGACTTTGACGTCGGCAAATTGTCCGGTCAGGGATTCCGGGCCGTTGAAGACGACAATATAGTCGTTGGCCGTGCGGCCGATGAGCTGGGGGTTGTCCTGGTGGTCGGCTTTGTTGAGATGGGGCTTTTTGCTGGGACCTTCGACCAGCACAGTGAGTGTGTTGCCGAGAAAACCGCGATTGTCCTCTTCAGCAATGGCACTGATGACCTCCAGCAGACGGGCGTTGCGACGCTGTTTGACCTCGGCCGGCACATCGTCAGCCAATTTTTGGTCGGCGCGGGTACCGGGACGCGGCGAGTATTTGAACACAAAACAGTTTTTGTAGCGAACCCGGCGGATCATCGCCTCGGTCGCCTCAAAATCGGCCTCCGTCTCGCCGGGAAAGCCCACGATAAAATCCCCGGCCAGTGCCAAATTCGGCACGGTCGCTTTGGCCTGGTCGATCAGATCCAGGTAGCGTCCGGCGGTGTAGCCGCGATTCATCGCCTTGAGGATGCGATCCGAGCCGCTCTGGGCGGGGATATGCAGATACGGGCAAACCTTCGGAAGATCCGCCATCACCTGCAAAATCGACGCATCGAACTGGCCCGGATGGCTGGTGATAAACCGCACCCATCGCACACCGTCAATGGCGCTGACCTGTTCGAGTAAATCCGCCAGCGTGTAGGTCTTGTCGCCGGCGGTGTAGCGATAAGCGTTGATGGTCTGGCCCAGCAGGGTGATTTGCTGAATGCCCCGGTCGGCCAGTTTTTTGGCCTGCTCGACGATGGCCTGCGGCGAACGGGAGACCTCCGGCCCGCGCACATACGGCACGATGCAGTAGGTGCAGAAATTGTTGCACCCCCGCATTGCCCGAATGAAGGCCTGCGATTTGATGTGATTGGCGTCCGAGTCGTAGGCCAGCTCGAATTCGTCCAGTCGGTCGCTGAGGGTGCGGATCGTTTCACTGGCCGCCGGCTGACGGATATTGTCCAGCACGCAAAGGTGCTTTTGCCGGTCAGCCAGGGTCTGTTCGATCAGATCGGGCACGTCGTGAAGCTGTCCCGGCCCGGCGACAATATCCACCGCCTCATGCGAGAGCAGCTCGTTGCCCATTCGCTGGGCCATACATCCGATGACCGCCACCAGCAGGGCGGGACGTGATTTTTTTAGATGAGTCAGATGCCCCAGATGGCTCAGCACCCGGTCCTCGGCGTGCTCCCGCACCGAACAGGTGTTGATCAGCACCACGTCCGCCTCGCTCGCCTTGTCCGTCAGCACAAAGCCCCGCTCGGCCAGCGCCGCGGTCACCAGCGACGAATCCAGCTTGTTCATCTGACAGCCAAAACTTTTTATGTGTATTTTTTTGGATTCCATAAGGGTCGCGCCAACACTCCGGATCGCCTCTGCGTTGATTTTGTTTCGTATTCGTCTGGTATTTTGCAAACGTATAAGTATAATGCATTTTCCTGAAAAATCAAAGGAGAAGATGCGTGCGTCCTGTATCCGAAAAACGATTATCCGTTGAGCGTCAAGATCGCAAACGAGCCATTCGCCGCGGCCGATTGTGGTGGCTTCGCTGGGAAAACCTGTCGTTTATGGAGCCGGTTTTGGCGGCCTTGCTGAAACTGTGCGGCCAGTATAAACGCGGCTTTGACAACGTCCTGAATGTTAAGCTTGCCTATCAGGAATTGCCCCTCAAGCGGCTGCCGGAGGCGTTTGACGGGTTCCGTATTTTGTGGATTTCCGATCTGCATTTCGACCGGATTGACGGACTGCTGGAGCGTGTTCTTGAGATTGCCGCCGATGTTGAGCGGGATATGACCGTATTGGGCGGGGACTTCTGTTTTGATCATCACATCACCGACATCGCCGCCGAGCGGACCGAGCGGATCGCCCGTGCCCTGTGTGAACGCAGTCCGGTCTATGCCATTTTCGGCAACCATGACTATTCGCCGCTGGCCGAGGTGCTGCGCCGCTGCGGGGTAACGCTGCTGCTGAATGAAAACGCCGTCATCGAACACCGGGGGCAGTCGCTTCGGCTGGTCGGTGTGGACGATTGTCATTATTTTATGGCGCACGATCTGGACGTGGCGATGGAGGGAGTCAACGGGGGTGATTTCAAGGTGCTGCTGGCCCATTCGCCGGAGTTATACGCCCAGGCCGCGGCCAAAGGCTTTGATTTATATCTGACCGGCCACACCCACGGCGGGCAAATCTGTCTGCCCGGCGGCAGGGCGGTGGTCTATTCGGCCGCCGCGCCGCGCAAGTGCATCCGCGGCCTGTGGCGGCACGATCAGATGCTCGGCTACACCAGCGGCGGGGCGGGCGCTTCCGGCGTGCCGGTTCGCTTTAATTGCCCCGGCCAGATCAACGTGTTTACCCTCCGACGACAATCCCAATAACGCGACGCACCAGCGCGGCACAACAGCGCGGCGGCGCGAGCCGCCCGATACGGGATGCGGATAAATGGGACGTTTTGCAAGTCGCAACATTATCCGGCCGCTCGCGCGGCTCGGCTATTGTACGTATCGCAATCCGACCGCGGCTCGGCTGGTGTAGTTTGGTTATTGTCTGATGTCAAAACAACTGTTGACTTCGCCGGCGGCATACGGTATGGTAATGTTGATTAGGAACGACAGTCAGGAGAACGATTATGAAATCGACATATTTTGGGTCTGGTTTGGCGTTAACGGCATTTTTGATGCTCATTCTGTCCGGCTGTCAAACATTTCAAGCGTCTTCCGATGAGCTGTTTGGTCCGGGCGGGATTCCCGGCGACGAATATCGTGTCGGAGGAGGCTACCAGATTCGTTATGCCGCACCGGAAGCGGGCGTGGTGTATCTGGTCGAACAGCGAACGGGCGTTCTGCTGGGAACTGAATCGCTCAGACGCGGCGATACGTTCGAGTTCTTTCCAACGTCCGAAGTTGTCGAAGGCTTTAAGCGGGTCGGCATCGAATTGGCCCAGGGCGAATTTGTCATCTACTTCGTCCCCGCTTCCGTTTTGTACCATCGTTGATACCGTTCTGTATTCAGAAACCGGAGTCAGGGAGTATGACAATGACCACCTCCGCTCGTATGGCTGTTATTCTGATGATCGGCATGCTCCCGCCGCTGCTGGCCGGCTGCGGCGAGGTGGCCATCACCGGTCGAACGCAGCTTAATCTCGTTCCCGATTCAATGGTCAATTCCATGGCGCTTCAGGAATACACCACCTTTTTGAATGAACACCCCCAAAGCACCGATCCGGTCCAGATCGATCAGGTCAAGCGCGTCGGCTATCGGCTGGCCGAAGCGGTCGAGCGATACTGCCGGGAAAACAATATGGCCGGGGCTGTGGAAGGCTTTCAGTGGGAGTTCAACGTCATCAAAGACGACCAGATCAATGCCTGGTGTATGCCCGGCGGCAAGGTGGTAGTCTATACCGGCATTCTGCCCGTCACGCAGGACGACGCGGGGCTGGCAGTGGTGCTGGCCCATGAAATCGCCCATGCCGTGGCCCGTCACGGCAGCGAGCGGATGAGCCAGGGCCTGCTGTATGAGCTGGGCGGCATCGCGCTGTCTGAGGCGGTCAAGACCCGCCCCGAGACCACGCAGCAGTTGTTTATGCAGTCCTACGGGCTGGGCGCCCAAATCGGTGTTTTGCTGCCGTACAGTCGACTGCACGAACGCGAAGCCGACCGGCTCGGCCTGATTTTTATGGCCATGGCCGGTTACGATCCCCGTGCGGCGGTGGATTTCTGGCAGCGAATGGCCGCGGCCAAAGAAGGCCCAAGCCCGCCCGAACTGCTCAGTACCCACCCGGCCGATACCACACGCATTCGCTATATCGAGGAATCACTGCCCGAAGCCATGCAGTATTACCGCCCCTGGCAGTGATACAGGTTCAGCCGCTCATTGTCGCATCAGCCGGCGTGCGCCCCTCGACAGACGGTAAACATTGTATCGAACCAATAACGGCCCTTACATTGACATTCGTCGCCCGCCGGCAATGTCAAAAGCCGTTGCAGTAATCCGGACGGCCGTCGTCGCTGTCGTAGGCCAGGGCGTCGCTGTCGGCGTCTTCGGCAATGACCAGTCGGCGAATCTGTTCGGCTCGTTTGGTGCGGGAATCCACGGTAACGAGGATGGCATTGATTCGCACGTCGCGGGTGGCAATGTCAAACGGAAACGGCATTTGGGTGCGAAAGGCCTTGACAACGCTTTCGGGGTTGCGTCCGAGCACGCTGTCGTGGGCACCGGTCATGCCGATGTCGGTGATGCAGGCGGTGCCTTTGGGCAGGATGCGTTCGTCGGCGGTCATCACGTGGGTATGCGTGCCGAAGACACAGCTTGCCTTGCCGTCCAGATAATAGCCCATGGCGACCTTTTCGCTGGAGGCCTCGGCGTGCATCTCCACAAAAATCACATCCGCTTCATTGCGCAGCCGCGGCAAAATCGCATCAATTTTGGCATAGGGGCAGTCCGCCGGCTTCATATAAATGCGTCCGATCAGGGTGACCACACCGACGCTGACGCCTTTGGCGGTGTGGTACACGGCGGCGTCTTTACCCGCGGAGTTTGGCGACAAATTGGCCGGGCGGATGATGTTGTTTTGGGCTTCGAGCGTCGGGATAATCTCACGCTTGCGATAGCAGTGATCGCCGAGGGTAATCAGGTGCACGCCGTACTTGCACAATTTGTCGTATATCTGCGGCGTCAGACCCGAGCCGCCGGCGGCATTCTCGGCGTTGACAATCACGCAGTCAACGTCCAGTTCCCGCACCACACCGCCGAGTTTCTGCGCCAGGATTCGACGTCCGGGGCGACCGACCACATCGCCCACGCAAAGCACATTAATCTTCATCTAAAACCGCACTTTCTGACCTCTGACCTCTGACCTCTGACTCACCGCGCATATTCGATACACCGCACCTCGCGCAGCAGCGTGACTTTGATTTCGCCGGGATAGGTCATTTCTTCTTCGATTTTTTTGGCAATATCGCGTGCGGTTTTATACGCGGCATCGTCGCTGATTTTCTGGGCATCGACAATCACGCGGACCTCGCGGCCGGCCTGAATCGCATAGCTGGTTTCCACACCGTCAAATTCACCGGCGATATCTTCCAGTTTCTCCAACCGCTTGATGTAGCGCTCAAGGGTTTCGCGTCGAGCGCCCGGGCGCGACGCACTGATGGCATCGGCCGCGGCGATCAACGGCGTATAGGGATTGTCGGCCGGAATATCGCCGTGGTGAGCTTCCACGGCGTTCAGAATAATCGGCGATTCCTTAAATCGTCGCAGGAAATTGGCCCCGATGTCCGGATGGCCGCCTTCGATTTCGCGGTCCATCGCCTTGCCGATGTCGTGCAGCAGGCCGGCGCGTTTGGCGATGGTCCCGTCCAGTCCCAGCTCATCGGCCATGACCTGGGCCAAAAACGCCACTTCCACACTGTGCCGCAGCACGTTTTGGCCGTAGCTGGTGCGGTAATGCAGCGCGCCGAGCATACCGATGATCTTATTATTCAGACCGCGGACATCCACTTCCTCAGCGGCTTCTTTGCCAATCTGAATAACCCGACTGTGTACATCTTTTTTGGTCTGATTGACGACTTCTTCAATGCGGGTCGGGTGGATGCGTCCGTCCTGAATCAGCCGCTCCATACTCAGCCGCGCCACTTCCCGGCGAACCGGATTAAATCCGCTGACCACGATCACACCCGGCGTGTCATCGACAATGACATCGACGCCGGTGGCCTTTTCAAACGCCCGGATATTGCGGCCTTCCCGCCCAATAATGCGACCCTTCATGTCATCATTAGGGATATCCACCATCGAGACACTGATTTCGCAGGTCTGCTCGGCGGCGTACCGCTGGATCGCCAGATTGATGATTTCTTTGGATTTTTCTTCGGCCTGCTCTTCGGCCTGAGCGACTTTGCGCTGGATGAGCTGGCTCATCTCGCGCTGACATTCATCTTCCAGACGCTCGAGCAGCAGTTCGCGGGCCTGTTCCATATTCAGCGAGGTGATTTTGAGAAGCTGGTTTTTCTGCTGGCTCAGCAGCGAGTTCAATTCGCGATTTTTGTCCTGGCAGCTTTGAAGTTGACGTGCAAGGTCTTTTTCGCTTTCATTAACCTTTCGCTCCCGCTGCGAGAGCTGTTCATTTCGCCGATCAAGGGCATCTTCCCGTTTGGAAAGCTGCAATTCCTGATTTCGAAGCTCTTTTTCTTTGGCGGCGGTTTCAGTGGCAAATTGCTCCCGTTTTTTCATCATCTCGGCCGCGGCGTCGAGTTTGGCTTCTTTGATGATGGTCTCGGCCTGTTTGCGGGCCGTTTCTACGCGAGCGTTCAGTTCTTCTTCAAAGGCTTTGGCGCGTGTCTTGATGATGATTTGCTGGATGACCACAGCCAGAATGCCGCCGACAAGCAGGCCGAGGAAAATCCATAACACCGCCATTTGCCCATTCGCTTGAGCAATCATGTCCATTTCGTTTTAACCTTCCCTTCTTGGCAGATTGGATAGAGTATCTTCATTTGCCAAAGCAGGGGAAACGGCACTCCAGCAGAAAAACAAGAAATGGACAAACAATGGACGTTATCAAGTCAGGACAAACAAAACCCGCGCTGGCCGATCCATCGGTTTCGGCGTGCGGTTTGTAACCTCCGACATTCGAACTGTTTACAGCATTTTACCATCGGTTCCCTTTGGGGGTCGATCCCAAACTGACAACGTTTTCACAGTGTCACACCGCCGTAATGGCTTATCGTCCCATCATTCATCTGACCATTTTCATCGATTTTGTCGATTTTTGGACTTGGCGGACATCTTTTTGCTTTAACCGCCTCTCGCCCCATCGAAAAAGATCGATGTTCTTGAAGCTCTGCTTACAACCTGCTTTCGGCAAATTGCATCAACCGGCAGGTGATTAAACGGACCACCTGAACCGGAATTCCCGACATTTTATCATAACAAGATGTATATGATCTCGCTAATAGATAAGGATACAATAATCATACCGATTTATGCCGTTTCGTCAAGAAAAATATAGAGGCAACTTTGCGATTTCATATAAAGACATTTGTGGTCTCTAAATCAAAAGGCGATGACTGTCGCCGAATACGGGTAACGGGTTGACTTTTGCGGTTCGGAATGGTACTTTTATGCGTTCACATAAGCCATTTTTATTGTGGAGGTCAATTTGCGAATATTATCGGGAATTCAGCCGTCAGGCAAGCTGCATATCGGTAATTATTTCGGCGCGATGCGTCAGCATCTGGCATTGCAGACCGATCATGAGGGGTTTTATTTTATCGCCGATTATCATGCGATGACGAGCAATCCGGCGCCGGCCGATTTGGCCGCGCGGACGCGGGAGGTGGCGATGGACTATCTGGCGCTGGGGCTGGAGCCGGAAAAGACGGTGTTCTGGCGTCAGTCGGATGTGCCGGACGTAACAGAGTTGGCGTGGATTTTGTCGTGCGTAACACCGTTGGGGCTGCTTCAGCGGTGCACCAGTTACAAGGACAAGGTCGCTCAGGGGCTCTCGCCCAATCACGGCCTGTTTGCCTATCCGGTGTTGCAGGCGGCCGACATCCTGATGTTTGACAGTCAACTGGTGCCGGTCGGAGCCGACCAGAAGCAGCATATCGAGGTGACCCGCGATATTGCACTCAAATTCAATGCCCAGTACGGGCAGACCTTTGTAATTCCGGAGGAGCAAATTCTCGAATCCGTCGCAGTCGTGCCGGGCACGGACGGCCGCAAAATGAGCAAAAGCTACAACAACACCATTGAGATTTTTGAGCCGGAAGCGACCCTTCGCAAAAAAGTGATGCGCATCGTCACCGACTCCACACCCGTAGAAGACCCCAAAGACCCGGATAAGTGTGCGCTTTTTGCACTGCTGCGGCTCGCAGCCGACGAGTCCGAACTGGCCGAGTGGGAACAGAAATACCGCGCCGGCGGTGTGGGTTACGGCACGGTAAAAAAACGTGTGGCGGAACTGCTGTGCGATTATTTTCGTCCCTACCGCCAAAAACGACAGGACCTCGAACACAATCCCGATTATGTCGAGCAGGTGCTCACGCAGGGTGCGCAGCGGGCGCGTGCGGTGGCCGCCGAGACGATGCAGCGCGTGCGCGACGCGGTCGGGCTGGGGAAAAAACGAAATGCGTGAACATGAAAAACTCGTTACGATTGCCCGTTATGAAACCGGTTTCGATGCGGAAGTGGCCAAACTGGCGCTGGAAAACGAGGGCATCGCCTGCACGCTGGCCGGGCTGGATTTGGCGGTCAATATGCCGTATCCGACTGTGATAACGGTGGATGTGCAGGTCTTTGAAAGCGATGTGGAGCGGGCCAGGGCGGTGCTCAGCCGGGCCGCCGTCTATGAAGAGGATCAGGATGATCAGGGGCCAGACCAAGCCGAACAGCCGGAGAACGGGCGATGAGTGAATATCGGGTCCATCTGGACGTCTTTGCCGGACCGCTGGATTTGCTGCTGTACCTGGTGCGCAAAGAAGAAGTCGATATTTACGACATTCCGATTGCCCGCATTACGGCTCAGTACATTGAGTATATCGAGATGCTCCAGGCGCTGGATATTGATCTGGCGGGCGATTTTCTGGTCATGGCCGCGGCACTGATGGAAATCAAGTCGGCGATGCTGCTGCCGCGCAGCGAGGACGGCCCGCAGGAGGAAGGCGGCATCGAGGACCCACGCGCCGAGCTGGTGCGTCAACTGCTCGAATACAAACGGTTCAAAGACGCCGCCAACCTGCTGGACGAATCGGCCCAAACCCGACAGCAGCGCTACACCCGTCCGCCGTCTATTCTTGAAAAGCTCAAGCCTTCTGAGGAGCCGGAAGTGGACCTTGACCAGGTCAGCATCTGGACGCTGCTGGAGGCCTTTGACGGCATTATGAAGGCGACCGGCCATACCGCCCGTTTTGATCATATCAAAGACGATACCCCGATTGATCTGTATCAAATTGAAGTGCTGCATCGGCTTCAAAGTGAAGGACCGATGTCGATGAAAAAACTGTTTGAAGGACGCCGTAATCGGCTGGTGATGATCGGGCTGTTTTTGGGGATTCTTGAGCTGGTGCGCAACCGCCTGGTATGGGCCGAGCAGCCGGAAGGTGCGGGCACGATTCTGCTCAAGCCGCTGACAGCTGAACCGGCTGAACAGGCGGTGCAAAAGGCCATTTATGCCGATCGGCTCGAAGACGAAGACGGCGTGCAGGAATCGTCGGCCCGACCGGTCGAAGAAGTACCGCAAGCCGATGACAGCCGGCCGGAGCCGGCCGTCGATGAGGCGGCTGACGACCGGACCGAACCGCAGGGCCGCGCACCCGTTCCTATTCAGGACATACCGAAGCCGAACCATTTGTCTTGGCCAAACGAGATCGAGTCAACGACCGAGCAAAATGAAATTTGACAGGCGGGGCGAATTGCCATAAAATGCCCCTTGATTGTTGAATGCGACCTCGGAAACCCCAAACGGAAAGGGATAAAATGGCTGAGAACATCATCGAATTGACGGATGCAACGTTTGAATCAACGCTGCATCAAAGCGACGGTCCGGTCCTGGTGGATTTTTGGGCGCCGTGGTGCGGGCCGTGCAAAATGATCGCTCCTGTAATTGAAGAAATCGCCGGGGAATACGCCGGAAAGGCGACGATCTGCAAAATCAACACCGATGAACATCGGGACGCAGCGATCAATTACGGCATCAATGCGATTCCGACGCTGATTTTATTCAAAGAGGGTCAGATTGCCAAAAAGTGGGTCGGGCTGACCGGCAAAAAAGACCTGACCGCGGCCCTGGATGAACTGCTTTAACGCTTTTATACCAAAGTGTTTATCGACGGAGCCGGGCATTTTCGGGATGTCGGCTCTTTTTTTATAGATCGACGCTGCGAACCGGTCGCGACAGCCGCGCGGCACGGGGAGTCAATGGCGCAGGCGGACAGGGGCAAATAATGTTGACGGACGGATGGTTTTGGGGTAATTTCACCCTTTTAATCGAACATCAATAACCGTGATTGGGAAGGACGTTTTTTATGGCAAAGGCAGCAAAGAAAAAAGCAGCGGCATCCAAAACGCTGGAGATGACCGAGAAGGCAACCACCAGCTCGGCCAAAAATGACGCCCTCGACCGCGCCATCGCCCAGATTGAAAAGCAATACGGCGCCGGCTCGATTATGAAGATGGACGAATCGAATCGTCCCAAAGTTGAAGGCATCAGCACCGGCGCGCTGTCGCTGGATATCGCGCTGGGCGGGACGGGTATTCCCCGCGGGCGCGTGGTGGAATTCTATGGTCCGGAATCATCGGGCAAGACCACGCTGGCCCTGCATGCCGTTGCCAGTGCTCAGCGGGCCGGCGGCGTAGCGGCATTCATCGACGCCGAGCATGCGCTGGATACGACGTGGGCCAAAAAGCTGGGCGTGGACATCAGCGGACTGCTGATCAGCCAGCCCGATACCGGCGAGCAGGCGCTGGATATCGCCGAGATGCTGGTCAAGTCCAACGCCGTCGATATTATCGTGGTGGACTCGGTGGCGGCACTGGTGCCGGCGGCCGAGCTGCAGGGCGAAATGGGACAAAGCCACGTCGGCCTGCAGGCGCGGCTGATGAGTCAGGCCCTGCGCAAGCTCACCGGCGCTATCAGCAAGAGCAAGACCTGTCTGATTTTCATCAATCAGATTCGGATGAAGATCGGTGTAATGTTCGGCAACCCCGAAACGACCACCGGCGGCAACGCGCTGAAGTTTTACTCCTCGGTGCGGCTGGATGTGCGTCGGATTCAGACGATTACCAGCGGCGAACAGGCCGTCGGCAACCGCGTCCGCGCACGGGTGGTCAAAAACAAGGTGGCCGCGCCGTTCAAAACCGCGGAATTTGATATTATGTTCGACAGCGGTATCAGCACCGTCGGCGATCTGCTGGATCTGGCCGTGGAGTGCGGCATCGCCGACAAAAGCGGCGCGTGGTACAACTACGGCAAAATCAAGCTCGGCCAGGGCCGTGAAAACGCCAAACAGTTTTTGCAGGACAACCCCGAACTGGCCGAGGAGTTCAAGCACAAAATCCTTGTTGCCAAGGGATTGATCGACGAAGAACAATCGACGAAGGATGACTGAGTATTTCGAATCACCTTCGGTGCGAAAAATGACTTTGTTCTTGATGTGTTAATTGGAAAGAGATCGCCGTGTTAAGCGCTAATGACATTCGCAGCGGATTTATCGAGTTCTTCAAAGAACGCGGGCATCGGTTTGTTCCGAGCTGGCCGGTGGTGCCGATCGGCGATGAGACGCTGCTGTTTACCAATGCCGGAATGAACCAGTTCAAGGACATCTTTCTGGGGCACAAGCAGCCGGCGTTCGGCAGGGCGGTCAACAGCCAAAAGTGCATTCGCGTCAGCGGCAAGCACAATGACCTTGAAGAAGTGGGGCTGGATACCTATCATCATACGTTCTTTGAGATGCTCGGCAATTGGTCGTTTAACGATTATTTCAAGGCCGAGGCGATTGAATGGGGCTGGCAGCTGCTGACGAAGATCTATGGCATCGATCCGAATCGACTGTGGGCGACGGTCTTTGCCGGCGACCCGGACGACGGCGCCGAGCCGGATAACGAATCCGCCGAGCTGTGGACTCGACTGACGCCGCTGCCCAAAGAGCGGGTGCTGTTTTGCGGGCGCAAGGATAATTTCTGGGAGATGGGCGCAAGCGGTCCGTGCGGTCCGTGCAGTGAGATTCATATTGATCTGGGGCCGGACCGCTGCGACAAGCAGCACGAACCGGGCCATCGCTGCGCGGTCAACGGCGGCTGCGGACGGTTTATCGAGCTGTGGAATCTGGTCTTTATTCAGTTCAATCGCAAGCCTGACGGCACGCTGGAACGGCTCGGCGCCAATTATGTGGATACCGGTGCGGGGCTGGAACGACTGGCGGCGGTCTTGCAAAACAAGCCGAGCAACTACGACACGGATTTGTTTATGCCGATGATTTCGGCTCTGCAGGAGATCAGCCACAAGGCCTATACCTCCAAACTCGGCAATGCAGCCGACAACGCCTTTCGCGTGATCGCCGATCACATCCGCACACTGACGTTTTCCATCGCCGACGGCGTAACGCCGAGCAATGACGGACGCGGCTATGTGATGCGGCGGCTGCTGCGGCGGGCGGCACGGTTCGGACGGGCGCTGGAACTGCACGAGCCGTTTATGTATCGGCTGGTGGATGTGGTCGTTGAACACATGGGCGCGGCATTCCCGGAGATCGCCGAGCGGGGTGAGTTTGTGGCCTCGGTCATTCAGGCCGAAGAGGCCTCGTTCGGGCGGACGCTGGATCGCGGGCTGGAGATGTTCGCCGCCGCCGCACGCACGGCCAAAGACCACCAGCGCGACACCCTCGACGGGCGGGATGTCTTTCAGCTTTATGATACCTATGGTTTTCCGCTGGACTTGACGCAGTTGTTGGCGCGGGAAGAGGGGCTGGCGGTCGATACCGCGGCCTTTGAGGAACTGATGGCTCAGCAGCGTGCCCGCGCTCGGGCGGCTCAGAAAACCGGCTCACTGGCCGCATCGTTGTCAGGTGTGGAATTGCCCGTCACCGATGACAACCTCAAATATTCAACCGATCGCTGCCAGGCGACGATCGTCGGTTGGGTGGATGAATCGGGACTGACCCAAAACGGCTCGTTGAAGGATACGGAAAAGGCCGTCGCGCTGGTTTTGGATCGGACCTGCTTTTATGCCGAGTCCGGCGGACAGATCGGCGATGCCGGAATGATCACATCGGCCGGGGGCGTCTTTGCGGTTGAAACAACCGAGAAGCTGGCCGATTGCGTTCTGCATCGCGGCCGGCTGCTGGAAGGGTCGGTGGCCGTCGGCGAGCCGGTTACGGCAACAGTCGATCCGCAACGCAAAGCAACCCAAAAAAATCACACCGCCACGCACCTGCTGCAATGGGCATTGCGACAGGTACTCGGCGATGCGGTCAAACAGCAAGGCTCGCTGGTTTGTCCGGAGTATCTGCGGTTCGACTTTACCTGGCCAAAGGCCCTGAGCCAAGAGGAAATTCAGCAGGTCGAATCGCTCGTGCAGGAAAAAATTGATGCCGATGCGCCGGTAACGACTGCGACCCTGCCGATTGAGCAGGCCAAACAGGCCGGGGCAACCGCCCTGTTCGGCGAAAAATACGGCGATACGGTTCGTGTGATCGCCGCCGGGGCAGCATCCGCCGACCGACTGGATGAGGCGTTCAGCAAGGAACTGTGCGGCGGCACGCATGTGGACTGCACCGGCCGAATCGGCGGGTTCGTGATCGTCAAAGAAGAAAGCGTCGCCGCCGGTGTGCGTCGAATAACCGCCCTGACCGGCCCGGCGATGGTGCGGCATCTGATCGAGCGGTCGCGGATGATCGATGAACTGGTCGAGCGGCTCAAAACGCCCGCCGAACAGATTGTCGCACGAGTCGGCAAGCTGATCGAGGACAACAAGAGTCTGACCAAACAGCTCAAGTCCGCCGGGCGCCGCGGCATAGCCGATGCGATGACCCAGGCCGCCGGACTGCTTGAACAGGCCGAGCAAATCGGCGGGGCATTCATCATTGTCGGACAGATCGGCGAATCGCCCATCGAACAGATGCGTTCGGCGATGGACAGCCTCAAGAAAAAAACCAAATCCGCCGTGATTGTGCTGGGCATGGCCGACGGCGACGGCAAGGTCACGCTGCTGGCCGGCGTGACAGACGATTTAATCAAAAAAATCAAGGCCGGCGACATCGTCAAGGAAATCGCCCCCTTGGTCGGCGGCGGCGGCGGCGGACGGCCCCAAATGGCTCAGGCCGGCGGCAAAGACCCCGCCAAACTGCCCGACGCTCTCGAAAAGGCCAAAGATAAAATTCGCCAGGCGCTGGCATAAAACTGAAATGAAAATCATCCTTTGTGATGAACGGCAAAATCCGGGGTTTCGTTTGTGCAGTTGTGGTTCTTTGCTGTGCCCTCTGCGGTAAAAAATAACTCAGCTTGTCGCCAGCCAGGTGATCAGGTTCAGCACCACCACCGCCGCCGTCATAAAGGCGCTGAGGGTGATAAACAAAATCAGCGTCTCGCGGATAAATCGCCCCCAGAACAGCACCCGCATCTTGGTGGTCTTATAGATAATCGCAATCGCCGCCAGCAACGGAAACATCCACAGCATTGAGGCCGGATCGGTGCCGATATGAATCGGCGACGTGAACGAAGCGAGCAGGGCGATTGTCATTCTTCTTCCTCCCCGATGAGTTGCCCGCGTCCGCAATAGGCCATATAAACCGCATTGGAAATGCACAACAGGTTCAGCAAACCCGCGATGATGGTATAGATCAGCCCGATGTCAGCCGGACGTCCGGCAACAAAATACTCACCCTTCTGGGCAATATCGGTCAGGATGCCGACAGCCGGGGTGGTCAGCATTTGTCCGACAAAGATATACCAGGCCGTCTGAATCGGCTCAAGAACCCCCAGCGAGCCGATATACAGCCCCGCAAGAAAAAGACTCAGCACGGTCACGCAAATAATAATCGCGCGCCGGCGTTCACGGATCAGCAGATGTCCGGCGCCGGGAACCGCCCAGGCGGCCACCCCCACCAGCACCAGAAACAGCAGGTAATCCACCCTGTTGTGCGGCGCTTTCATTAAAAGCCTCCGTCCACAGGAAGCATCGGCGCCGGCTCGTCCACAATGACGCCCTCTTGCGTGGAGGTGTAGCCCAGTCGATTCAGCAGGTTGCGGATATTCAGATGAATCAGCGCCGGTTCAGCCGACGAGGCGGTGTTCAGTTGCAGCGCGGTAATGGCCTTGTTGTCCACATAATCCGCTTCTGTCGCCGCGATCCGGGTAACCCGCTTGACCGCATAGCTCGCCCGGGTCTGTTCAACCGTA
Organism: Anaerohalosphaeraceae bacterium; assembly: GCA_050309605.1. Classification (GTDB taxonomy): domain Bacteria; phylum Planctomycetota; class Phycisphaerae; order Sedimentisphaerales; family Anaerohalosphaeraceae; genus T3Sed10-213. Next base: position 4,818 of record JBNRMN010000030.1, on the reverse strand, counting down.
AGCGCCTTGGTTATATCGCCCGTTGTTTCCTGTCCATTCTCAAGCAGTTGATAAAGCATTTCATTGAGGGCATTGGTGGTAAGCCGGTCTTTGATGAATTCGGCGCTGGCGGGATTGGCCGCCATATACAGCCTCATGCGTTCTTTGTCGTCCTGTGACATACGGCTCTGATCGCGAACGGTCTGGAGCGTCAGGTCGGCAGTCTCATACGCGGCTTTGAGCTGTTCATTGAAGACCGCCAGTGCCTCGTCCCACTCGTGTTCCTCGGCCAGGGCCGCCAACTCGCGAGCCGCCGCTTCGGCTTTTTCCATCGCTTTGGCAAGGCGAATGTCCGCGGCAATGTGCTCGGCCAGCACGAATGTTGTAGTCTTCTCCTCGCGCTGAGCATCAAGAACGATCATTCCCGTAACGTCATAGCGAACATCCATTGAGTCGGGAACCGTCGCACTCTTGACGTCTGTCACCCGCACCATGGTCATCAACCGATGCGTCTTGGCCTCCTGCGGGTCATAGGTCATCCCGGTCATCGGTCCGATATTTTCCCATGGCCGCACCAACGGCACGCCGATTTGGCGATGCGCCTGGGTCGGATCAAGCCGGACGTTATAGACAAGTTCGGAAAGCGGAAGCGATTGCCGGCCGTGTTGGAACCGAAGCGATTGCAGGATGCTGTCGCGCCCGAAATCGGCGGCGCTGAGCAGACCCGTTTGTCCGCTCACCACACGGATATGATAACGCTGCGACAGCTCCTGGGCCGTCCGGGCATAATCGCCGGCCGCACTGCGAAGCTGCTCGAGATCGGCCTGCTCAACATTGACCGTCGCAAAGCCCTGTTCGGTCATCGCTTTGGCGTCATTGAAAATCTGATTGGCCAGACGATTGACACGCTCCTGTTCGAGCATCGTGCGAATCCGCGGCAGCGATTCGGCAAAGGTACGGGTCCGCGTGATCTGTTCGCCTTCCGGATCGTTCGGATCCGCCGGCTCCTCATAACGAAATTGTTCGATATTCCGCGTATAAAACTCTTCCAGTTGCTCGGCGGTGGGACGTTCGATTTGCGTTTTCACCTCGTCCAGCAGCACCGTCATATATTCCAACTGCACCCGCTTGGGCAGCTTGTAGCCGAAGCCGAAAGGGTTCTCCTGGCGGTATGCCCCCGGCAGGTCGTTTTTGTAGGCCTCAAATTGCGCCTCCATTTCATCCGATTCGACGGGGCTGTTGGGGTCAATGAACCACTCAGCGGGGATTTTGACGAATTCGGCGTTGAACTTTTCTTCACTGCGCCCGATTGACGCCTGTATCTGTTTGAGCGTTACATCCTGATTGTTAATGATATTGCCGGTATAAAACATCACACCCATCAAGTCGGCAAAGACGCGGACGATCTGATTTTCCGTCAGATTGGTCTGGCTTATTATGGCATTGATATAGCGGGCAGGATCGGCGCCCTGGGCCAGCTGCGGGATGATTTGCTGTAAAATGCGTCGCGCCTGATCATCGGAAATGACGCTGCCGGCGTTCTGAGCTTCGGTTTTCAGCAGCATCCATACCAATTCGGATTGAACACGTTCATCAAAAAAATCCTCGATCAGCTCCAGGCTGACCGGAATCTGGCCGCGCTGTGCGGCCTGCTTGAGTCCCGTAGGCAGTTGCGCCTCGGCCACGGCCTGAGAGTCCGGAAACAGCAGGTACGCCATCAGCGGTCCGGCCAGGCCCTGTTGCCCCTGGCTCATCAGCACCATATCGCCGCCCAGCATCCGAAGCAGACGCAATTCATTTTGTGCGGCCGAAAACTCCCGTGCCCGTATTTTACGCCCGTCTTCCAGGGTGCCGATGACGGGATTGTCCGCTCCGATCAGACTGAAAAAGATTTGAAGCCCGGTATAGCCGATGACAAAAGACACCATAGAGAAGATAACGACAAACACCATTATCTTTTTGCTGTTTTTGCGCATCCACTTGGAAACATGCATAGTTCGTCCTGTGTTTTAATTCAAAATCCGTGTCCTGTTCAGAATTTACGAAAAAGGCAGTATAGTCGTCAGGATACGGATTGCAAGAAAAAACGCCTCGCCGGCGGCGGAAAAATCAGCCGTGCCCGCGCCCTCGGCCTGTTACAAATCGGGGGCATAGAACGATTCATAAATAGACTTCCGTTATCTTTGAATTGGACAAACCCGTCTGTATCGGGTAGGATACCGGTTTTGCCGTGTTAACATCAGTCAGGATGGTTTCCATGAGTTCAACAACACAATCTCAACATGCGTTTGAACGCGCGAAAAAAGTCATTCCCGGCGGCGTGAATTCGCCGGTACGGGCCTTCGGGGGGGTTGACCGAGGACCGCTGTTTATCGCCTCAGCCGGCGGATCGTCGATCACCGATGTGGACGGCAATCGCTATATCGACTATGTCGGGTCGTGGGGGCCGATGATTCTGGGCCACGCCCATCCAGCGGTTGTAGAAGCGATTCGGCAAGCGGCCCGGAAGGGCACTTCCTACGGTGCGCCAACGCAAGCGGAGACCGAACTGGCCGAGCGTATTGCAGCCGCATTTGACAGCATCGACAAGGTACGGCTGGTCAGCAGCGGCACCGAAGCGGCGATGACCGCCGTGCGGCTGGCGCGGGCGTTTACCGGACGGGACGGGGTTGTCAAGATGATCGGCTGTTATCACGGCCACAGCGACGGAATGCTGGTCAGCGCCGGGTCGGGAATCGCCGAGCACGGCGTGCCGTCCAGCGCCGGCGTCCCCGGCACGGTCGCCTCGCAGACCATCGCCGTGGCGTACAACGATTTGGACGCGGTGCGACAGGCCTTTGCCAAATTCCCGGAATCGATCGCGGCGGTGGTGGTCGAGCCGATTGCGGCCAATATGGGGGTTATTCCGCCTGTCGAAGGGTATCTGGATGGATTGCGTCAACTTTGTGATGAATACGACAGTGTACTGATTTTCGATGAGGTGATTACCGGTTTTCGCGTTGCGTTCGGCGGGGCGCAGCAACGCTGCGGCGTGCAGGCCGATTTGACCTGTCTGGGCAAGATTGTCGGCGGGGGACTTCCGGCCGCGGCGGTCGGGGGGCGCAGTGAAATTATGGACTTATTGGCTCCTCTTGGGCCGGTCTATCAGGCAGGGACGCTCAGCGGCAACCCGCTGGCCGTGGCCGCGGCCAACAAAACCCTCGAACTCCTTGATAATCCCGATGTTTATCGGACGCTGGAGAAAAAGGGAGCCGCACTGGAAGCCGGCGTGAAGGACGCCGCCGCACGCGCCGGCGTGCCGCTGACGGTCAATCGGACAGGATCGATTCTGAGTGCATTTTTTACGGACAGACCGGTAGTTCGATTTGAAGATGTGCAAAGTTCAGATATAGCCTTTTTCAAGCGGTTCTTTGTGCATCTGCTTGATCAGGGTGTGTATGTGGCCCCCAGCGCCTATGAGGCGATGTTTGTTTCGCTGGCTCACTCGGATCAGGATATTGATAAAACCGTGCAGGCCGTGTATAATGCCTGCGTTAAGGCAAGTCGTGTGTGAGGCGTCAGGGACAGGATGTTTTTCGCTTTTGTTGACCAGTCATAAAAACTTTTAAGGGGATTGCGATGGAACAGAACATCAACCAGGAAATGATCGATACCACCGACTGCCTGGAGGCTGTCAGTGTGATGAAAGGGATGAAGAATCTTTTCTTTTGGCTGCTGCTGTTGTCGCTGCTGGCTTCGCAGGGCGTTTTTTGGCTGAATCGGCTTGGACTGATTGATTCGGTCGATTGTCCGACTTGCTTACGTGGGCAGCAAGCGGCCTCTGTTCCATCGGTCGGGAACCGGGATGCGTCCGGCTTGACGGCCCCGGCGCCGCTGGCCTCGGCCAATGTCATTGCCGAGCGAGCTGAACAGGTCGCCCGACAGGCGGCCGCCCAGACGCAGACCGAAGCGCTGTCCGAACAGGACGCAGGCACTGAACCACCTCAAACCGACGAGCAGGCCGACCCCGCGCAAGCGGCAGAGATCGACGAGGATGAATTTGCGGTCGGCTTTGAACTGGATTTTCTGCGACTGGATTGCATCGCCGCAGTCCGCATCATTCGCGTCGCCAATTTTGTGATGTTTATGGCGGCGATGCTGTACTGTCTGACGATGCTGATGAATCTGAAGATTTCGCTGACCGGAAAGCTCGGCGGCATCAATCATATCAGCCGTGCGTTTTTCCGGTCGCTGCTGGCGCTGGTCTTTGTCACACCGTGGCAGGTACTGCTGCCGGGGGTGGTGCTGGGTGCGATGTACCTGCCGGCCGAACTGCTGTGCGGCGGCTGGGCCAAAGCCGACGACTCAAAGGTCTGGATGGCGCTGTATTACGTGCGGTTTACGGGTTACTGGCTGCTGGTGGTGTGGCTGCTGCTGTGTGCCCAGTCGCGCTCGGTCAAATGGGCGCGTGCAACCCTGCGCCGGCTCGGAATGACCCGCTGACAAGGGGATCAGCATCTTAAATTATGTAAGCGTTCACCGCGTTCAGGAGCAGGTCAATAATGTTTACTTTTTCGGCCTGAAAGGCTATTTGACCTGAGCCGCGCTGGTGCGCCGGATTCATAACAACAGCCGAGCCGCGCAAGTGAGCCGGATCCTGTGGCGACTTGCAAAACGCCCCATCTATCCGCATCCCCCTATCGGGCGGCTCGCGCCGCCGCGCTGTTGTGCGCGATGTTGCGCCGCGCCATCGTACAATAGCCGAGCCGCGCAAGTGAGCCGGATCCTGTGGCGACTTGCAAAACGCCCCATCTATCCGCATCCCCCTATCGGGCGGCTCGCGCCGCCGCGCTGTTGTGC
>JBNRMN010000029.1:0-17353 GCA_050309605.1 Anaerohalosphaeraceae bacterium | reverse complement strand
ATTGTCAGCATCCTGCTTTTCGAGAAAACTCCGCTAAAACAAGCACTTACGGGAGATCACTATATTGTCAAAGAACAACAAAACCATAACCAACTGTCCTTGTTCGACTTATAACCGGACAGTACTGTTTTATAATGTGTTATTCGGCTATAGTTTTTTTCTCAATTGAAGAGCGTAGGAAAAACAGGAAAACTGAAACGGGATCAGACAATTTATCCAGCAAATAAAAAGATTGAAGTCATTGAACAGAACTGAAAAGACAACACGATTCGCAGACAACGACCAGTGGCAGGTGTTGACGCAGGGGTATTGGAGTCAGGCGTATGCGAGTTTGACGCTCAGCCGCAATTACATCTATGGCAACACTATCGACGAGGTGCTGGGCTTTGAGTGGGTGGTTAACGGGACGCCTTCGATCTGGTACTACTATCTGCACGACCATTTGTACAGCCCGGCGGTGATGCTGACCGAGTACGGCGTTGTGGAGCGGTATGAATACAACGCCTACGGCCGGCGAAGTGTGATGACGCCGGGGTTTGCCCACCGCAGCAACAGCCACTACCTCAGCGATATCGGCCTGACCGGACGCGAGATCGACGAACTGGACCTCGACGCCGCCGCCACCCCGCGCCTCCAGCACATGCACTACCGCCACCGCGACTACAGCCCGCAACTGGGACGGTTCTTGCAGCATGATCCGTTGGGGATGACCCCGGACAATCAAATCAGTAATTTACACAATCTCAACCGACAAACTGACCAAGCTTTTGTGTTCTTCGGTTACCTTATAGTGCTTCAGTTGGAAATGGATGTAAACTTTTATCGCAGTCCACACTACGAATCAATCCGGAATGCGCCTAACTCAAAATATAATTACAATACTATTTTCGAACCATCGCGGCAGTTTTTTGATGGGATGAGTATATATCAATATGTTGGAAGCAATCCAATAAGCAAGTCAGATTGGCTCGGACTCGCCGAAACTTTTGGTGGATGTTATGCCCAGTGTTTTCTCGTCGCTGGCAATATGTGCGTCAGATATACGGGGCCAGCATTAAAAAAATGTATAGTAGGTGTGGGTGCGGCATGCGCAGGGATTTGCTATGTTGCAACCCATCCTCCTGTACATTTATGTCCGCCACCTCCCCCATATCAGCCTCCAATTATACCACCAGGGGGAATACCTTCAGTAGATGATTTTTGGGGCAGATTTCCATTTTGAAGAGATATATTGAAAGAAAATATTGTAATGAAATTTTCAGCAATATTATTTACTGTTCTTGCAATAGCAGGTGCAACTTACAGCTTGGTTAAGTCTTGGCCTGACGACAGGTTCTGGGTTATTTTAATGTCGCTCTGTGTTCCAGGTTTGATTTTTTCATTATGGAGACTGATATTTGAAAAAGAGATAAATGGCCCCAATAAAACGCCCGAAGAGAAAAATGAAAACTAGGGCAGTTACTTATATAATGGAAATCTACACAAGCAACAATACAATGACGTCAGCCCATTGCGATTACGATGTCCTGGGCCGTCGGATTGAGGCTCGGTCGTTTGCTGACAGCCCGGCGGCGATGCTGACCGAGTACGGCGTTGTGGAGCGGTATGAGTATGACGCCTACGGGCGGCGAAGTGTGATGACGCCGGGGTTTGCCCACCGCAACAACAGCCACTACCTCAGCGATATCGGCCTGACCGGACGCGAGATCGACGAACTGGACCTCGACGCCACCGCCACCCCGCGCCTGCAGCACATGCACTACCGCCACCGCGACTACAGCCCCCAACTGGGACGATTCTTGCAGCATGATCCGCTGATGCATGTAGATGGGATGAACTTCTATCAATATGTCAAAAGTAAGCCAATTTCACAATTGGACCCACTGGGTCTTAAAACCCTTCGAGGAAAAGTAGAACTTGCACCAGGCAAGCTGATGTCTTTTGGTTATGAATATGTGTATGAGTATGATGATTCGTGTGGAGATGACGGAAAAACTCCTTCATTTACTGGTAAGGGAGTTACATATTCAAATTCACTTTGGCAAGCTGACACTGTTGCAATTGGAATTATCGGTGGTAAGTTTAATGTTTTAGTGGAAATATCAGTAACCTCAGGGGATTGTCCGCCGGAACAAGAAGGTGGGGTGCTTAATGTTGATTTGACTTTTAAGCCTGTTTACCAAGATGGAATTGTAATAGGAATTGGTCCAATTGGTGTACCAATCTGGACTCCTAAACCAAGACCGGCAGGTTTCCCGGAGGACAACCAGAGATTGCAGGTGGTATGCTGTAAAAAAGAATGCGACTAATGCGTTTGGGTAAATCAACAAGGCAATTTTGGGATAATGTTTATGATAAAGACAATTATCGTGGGTACTCTTTTGTACGGTATTTTTTGCTCATTGGTATATTTTGAGCCTTTGTCTCCTCAGTTAGGCACTATTCAGTTGTTAAGGCAAAATAACCAGTACTTTTATAAGGGTACAATATTGTATCCCAAAGGTCGGTTTTTCTGGTTTAATAAATCGATTGTTTATGGAAAAGCAAGCTTTGATATCCCAGCAAATGAAACTATTACTGCTGAACAGATTTCGAAACAAGACATTACTGAAATCAAATGGTTTGTTAATTGGGGTACCTTAATTGCTGGCTATTTTGTTGCACTCTGTGTTTGCATCGCAATGCATAGACTGATCTGCTTTTGGAGAAAACCTATAGTGCCAGACATTTTATCCGGCAAACAAAAAGATTGAAGTCATTGAACAGAATTGAAAAGACAACACGATTCGCAGACAACGACCAGTGGCAGGTGTTGACTGAGTGCGACGCTATGACGTCTGACAGAGGATGTGTCGCAGTTTAATAGAATTTGACTTTGGACAGGAGTTTCGAATGAACAAAATACAAGCTTTACTTTCGTTGGTTGCCATAGGCAGTTTTCTTGTCGGATGTGGTTCTACTGAGCAATGGTCAGCCTCCGAGAAACCGCTTTCAGCGGATTATTCGGCCACCTATGACATCACCTTAGAGCGTGAATTGCTGGTTGATTTGAACGATCCCGATACCGATTCAGCCCCGGAAAAATTATCCGAAATGCTCCGGCTTGTGTATCATGTGCAGCCCGTCTCCGGACATAATAGCCGTTACCGGGTTGAATTCATAGAGGTCCAGGCAAGCCGGACGGACTTTTTGCATGAGGTGGTGTTGAACGACCCTGTTGATGAGCTTGCAGGACAATCCTTTGAGATTCACATTGACCAGGAGGGGCAAATCGTCAAAGCCGATGCCTTTGTGGAGACCCTCAAAACCCTTGCGCGAGGCTGCGAGACATGCTCCCAGGGTCATGATTGCGGCCAGCGAAGGCTCAGGGAGCAGAATTTTCTGCTTGATGTATGGGCTATTCAGGAACTGTTGTTCAGGGCGGCCAGGGCCTCACAAAGCCCGGCTCAGGCGGATGCATGGACCCACACACGTCAGCTTCCGTCGGCGCTTCCCGGCAAAGCGCCTTCTGTAATTACGCAATGGAACGTGAACACCGATAATACTGGAAGGGTGATTGCCGGCGGATATGAAAGCTTGGACTCGAATTCCATTCAAAATACGCTGCCGGAATTGTTTCATCCCCATATTCGGCCCAAAGGGCTATTAGGGTACCTTCGCAACTGTACCTACGAAACCATCGATGGGCATATCACGTTAGAGGCAGATGCCAGTTCCGGCTTTCCCGTCCAGCTTACCCGTGAAGCCGCAATGAATGCTGCCGCGTTTTATACCCTCTCACGATTACCTCAAAGGCCAAGCATTACGGTATGGGAAACCCTTAATGTTAGACAATCTCCTGTACTGTCCTCTGCAAAAATCCATCTGACGGCTGAATCGGATGGTTCGTACAGGTGAAACAGGCTTGAATTTGCTCTTTACAAACTGAAGATTGATGGATTCGGGACAGCCTCCGAAGGCTTGAAATCCGAACTTGAGGCGATTTTGACCTCGTATAGACCGTAGGTGCAGTGAACACCAATCGTTCACGTTTTATGCGATGCGGTTATGGTTGTGATTCAGGCCGACGAAGATTATGTCACTCTTTCCGGACGATAAAAGCCGAGAAGTAAACTACTCCCCCAAAACCGGTGCGCTTCACGCAATGAATGCAATGGGGTACAATGGCACGCAATAAATGCAATGAAAATCGGAATTCCCTTGGCTTTTGTCGCAAAATATAGACCCTTTTCCCATAAGAGGTTATGCCGTTTTGCGTGAATGTGGCGACACATAGAGCAACAATGCCTGTTAACGCTAGGTTGTAGGTTCGGGAGATGAGGCAGAAGGGGTCGATTTCATCGCCCCTTCATGCCTGCCGCACCGCCGACACTAAGTTCATTTTTGGTTGATAAAAGCGCTTGACAAAGAACCGACCAAGCGGATAATGACTTAGCAGTTTGTGAAGTGTTTGTTGTGAAGGGGATAATCCGCCGTGACGATTGAGGAATCTACTGAAAAAGCATTCGTCCCGCATCCTAAAGACGGCTGTTTAGATGGTCAAGAGGACGCCAATTCTGATGTTTTGTGCGTATCCTTGCCATTTGCTGAGTTTCGTGTCCGTGGTTTATTTTTAGGTCAAGGCCAATTGCCGCCGTTCTGGGGGCCGACGCTCAGAGGTGCTTTTGGGTATCATCTCAAAAAGACGGTATGCCATGCCAACAAGGGTGACTGTCAGGTTTGTATCATCCGCAGCACATGTGCTTACAGTTTCTTGTTTGAAGGCGTGCCGCCGGAAAATCGTCAGTTTATGCGACTTTATCCGCATATTCCCCAACCTTTCGTGCTGATTGTTGACCGGGAATCACAAACCCATATTCAGCCGGGCAGTCCGTTCCACTTTGGGATGCGGCTGTTTGGCAAGGCCATCGAGCTGTTCCCGTATATTGTGTACAGCATTCTGGAAATTGGCAAACAGGGAATGGGTAAAGACCGAATCCCGTTTCGAATCGATTCCATCACGCAGCCCTCGTCCGGCCAGACTCTTTATGAAGATGGCGGTTCCTGTTTGGGGACACTACAAAAAGAGGAGTTTGCGCCATGCGATTGGGTACCGGGAAAACACCTTGTTGTGGAGTTAATTACGCCGACGAAGATTCAAGTCAACGGCAAAGCGGCGGTTACGATCGCATTTGAAACGCTGCTCAAAGCGGTGTATCGCCGCGTTTCGATACTTTGTTATTTTTACGGCACACCGCCGGATTCAAAATTCAGTCTCAATGATTTTTTGGCAGGCACGGCACAGATTGAAAAAATCTCGCAACGGACACAGACCTATGAGTTTTCACGGTTTTCGGGGCGTCAAAAGAAACAGGTCCCGCTGAAGGGACTGACAGGGCAGGTTGTCTTTGCGGGCAATTGGACCCGCTGGGGTTCCCTGCTGGAATGGGGACGTCTTTGCCATATCGGCAAAGCCACCAGTTTTGGTTTTGGACGTATTGGACTATCGCAGGAATAGAGAGGAATCGTATGCAAAAAGAGATGGCTGAGCTTTGTATCGGAGCATTGCTGCATGATATAGGCAAAATTTCAGAACGCGCACGGCGGCATCTGTCCGAACAATCGGAGCGGATGCGGCCGCAGATTTGTCCTACGACGTACGGCCCCTATAGCCACCATCATGTGGCACATACCAATGAGTTTTTTGAAAACCTCAAAAACTGGCTGCCGCGTGAGTTGGACCCTGGCCGCATCGCCAATATCGCGTCATATCACCACAAGCCCAGTGATATTTCTGACTTTATCGTTCAGGAGGCCGACAAGCTCTCTGCCGGTCAGGATCGGCGGAAGGATGAGAAGAATGAACAGCAGACGGGCGTGCGCGACTATGCCACAAGCATATTCTCCTCCATTCCCGGCCTGTCCGGCAAAGGGCAGCCGCACGATTGTATTTTGCCGCTGGCACCGTTTTCGATGGGTCAAGACGTTTATCCTCGACAATTGGATCGGGATAATCGGCTCAATTCAGTTCAGGACTATCAGGCCCTGTGGGAGGCTATGTTTTCGCACTTTGAGCGTCTAAGACCAGTCAGCCCAACACTGTATATCGAACAGCTGGTCTGGATATACAGTCTTTATGCCGCTCATGTCCCCAGTCACCGCTCACAGCATTTTGAAATCTCCCTGCTGGACCACAGTCTGACGACGGCGGCGTTTGCGGCAGCGCTGTATCAATACCACGTTCAGACCAACACTCTTAACGAAGCCGCCATAAAAGACCGCACCATCAAAAAATTTCGCATGGTCAGCGGCGATTTAAGCGGCATCCAAAACTACCTGTATCACACGACGCTGGAAAACCCCTCCGGCGTCAGTAAACGGCTGCGGTCCAGGTCGTTTTATCTGGGGCTTGTGACACGGCTGGCCGGCGAACTGATATTGGAACATGTGGGACTTGCTTGTGTAAGTCGAATTATCGATGCCGGCGGGCATTTTACCCTGTTGATCCATAACACAGAAGACAGCCTCAAGGCGGTCCAGGAAGCCGAAGAACGTATTCAGCACTGGTTTCAAAAGACCTTTGAGGGGCAGTTGAGTTTGAATCTCTGCTATGACATGGAGCTGTCCGGCCAGGACTTCTCACAAACACGATTCCATCTGATCCAAAATCAGCTGTCATGGAAAATGGAGCGTGCCAAAAAACAGCCACAGCGGCGTATCTTATGCCGCAACGGACAGTGGAGACCGGATGATTTTGTACTCGAATTTGATCCGGCAGCGATGCCGGCTGAACGGCCCGAAGGTCAAGAAGAGACCCTTCAGGAGCAATTCTTCAATCAGATAGGTTCCCAACTGACATCGGGCAATTTCCTTACCCTCAGTACCCAACCCTTCGAAGGGACCTTTGAACCGCCACTGGCGCAGTTGCCGCTGGCGAATCCGTTCGGACGGTATTATTTTGCCATCACCTATCGTCCGCCGGCCCTGAACGATACGATTAAAAGCTGCGTCGCGTTTGTACCCGGCACGGCCCCCAAACCGCTGCACGAAATTCATAACGGTCGATTTTTGGCCAACTATATCCCTCGACAAACCGAAGAGGATCGACTGCGTTATGAAAATTCCAACGTCAAAGCGTGGCTTTCCAGCCAGCTGGAGGAAGGCGAGTCTGTCTTTGCCGCCACGAAGGCCAAGTCGTTTGCCCATCTGTGTGCCGATGCGTTTGTTTTAGACGGCGATGACCCGGACGCCCCACCCAAGGGTCAGCCGCTGCTGGCGGTAATGAAGGCCGACGTGGACCGGCTGGGCATGCTGTTTACCAAAGGACTTGAAAAGGCCAAAGGGTCGCTGAGCTACTACATCTCGCTGTCGCGCCAGCTGGATTTGTTCTTTAGCGGCATCATGCCTCAGATGTTCCTTGACCCGCCGGCAGAGCATCCCGATTTTCGCAATATCTACACCGTCTATGCCGGCGGCGATGACCTGCTGCTGGTCGGGCCGTGGCGGACTCTGCTTACCTTTGCCCTCTATCTGCGAAATCAGTTCCGCCGCTATGTCTGTCATCATCCGGACATTACCCTCTCGGCCGGCATCACCGTTTGCCACAGCCGATTTCCGCTGGCGCAGGCAGCCGAACAGGCCGATAGGGCCTTGATCAAAGCCAAACACGATCGAGACCGCGTCTGTGTCTTTGACACGGTGTTGAAATGGCCCGATCTGGAGCAGGCCCTCGATGACGGCCGCTTTCTCGATCGCATCATGCGGGACTGCGGCGCAGACGGCATCAAGGCCACCAAAGGCTTTGTCTATCGTCTGATTCGGTACTGCCAAATGGCAAACGAGACGCGCAAACTTAAAAATCTGCTCTGGCGGTCACATCTGAAATACGATCTGGCCCGCAATATCGATCGGCTCGATAAACATCAAAAACATCCGCCCGGCCTGGAGCGTCTGGAAAAAATGACCGCCCTGACCCAGGACCTCAGTCAAATGGAGCGGCTCAAAGTCGCTGTAACCTATTGTCTATATCTTAATCGTGGAGGCAAAACGGCATGAGTGCGTATAATCCGCAAAACAAAGGACGACCGGGGCATCCGCAAAGAGAGCTTAAAACCCCGGCAAAGGCGTTGGAGGTTCGTTTTTTTGAGGATCAGGACAAAAAAAGGATAAATCCCACCCTGTTGGATAAAGATGCAGAAAAGCAAGCAGACCAGTTGCACGAGGCCGTGGGCAGCGCTCAGCTTCGCCGTTTCTTCGGCGAAGTGAAAAATTTGTCTCTTCGCATGAAACAGGGCAGAACATGGTCGGAACTGGAACCTTTTGTACGAATGGTCAAAAGCAAAGCCATGTACGCCAAGGGCAGAAGCAATGGGACTATCCCCGATGAGTTTCGTGCTTTCTTGACGGACAACATCGACCGAATCAAAGACCAAAAAGACTTTGAAGCATTTGCACTGTATTTTGAAGCAGTTGTCGGCTATATGTATGGAAAGGGCCTGGTGAAGAAATGAAGATCAATACCATTAAACAAATCAAAGGCAAAATTTGCGTTCAGACCGGCCTGCACATCGGCGGCTCGACCGAAACCATGGAAATCGGCGGGGTGGATAATCCCATTCTGCGCAACGGCTCAAACAACGAACCCTATATCCCCGGCTCCTCGCTGAAGGGCAAGATGCGCTCCCTGATGGAATGGCACCTGGGCAAGCTTCATCCCAAGGGCGACCCCTTCATGGATACAGATCCGAATTGTCCGATTACACGGGTATTTGGCCACAGCGCCAGCAATGACAACCAGGTAGGCCCTACCCGGCTGATTGTTCGGGACTGCTTCCTCAGTGAAGAATCACGTCAGGCGTTCGCCGCCGGTCAGGACCTTACCGAAGTCAAGCACGAAAACTCGATCAACCGCATCACAGCAATGGCCAATCCGCGGCCGTTGGAGCGTGTGGTGCCTGGCGTTACGTTCGATCTGGATATCGTCTATCGAGTAATTGATGTCGGCGACGGCGGCGCCACCGACGAACGCAACTTTACCGACGTCGTTCTCAAGGCCCTGGCCCTGGTCGAACGGGACTACCTTGGCGGAGCCGGCTCGCGCGGCTGCGGCAAGGTCAAGTTCATCGACCTGACCGACGAAACCGGCCAGCCGCTGCAACTGCCCACCGTCTGAACCGAAAGGCAATGCCGTTATGAACTGGTTTGATATCACGCTGAAGGTACAAAGCGCGCTGGGCACGCTGCTGTCGGCCGATACCCTCTTTGGCCATATCTGCTGGGCGATTCGCTACGCTGACGGAGAAAAAGCCCTGGGCGACTTTCTGGCCGCCTACGAGACCGGCACGCTGCCGCTGCTGCTGGGCGACCCCTTTCCGGTCGGCTTTTGGCAGATGCCGACACTGCCGCGGCCCAAGCCCGCCGAAGAAAAGCAATTGCTCCAAATCATCCAGAATACGGAGAAGTCCTCCCTGGAAACAAATTTGCCCGGTTGTCCGGCAGCCGGTCGCATCAAGGACCACCGCCCCACACCTGTCGAGGCCTTTGACATCCTCAAATGGCTCTACAGCTTACGCTGGCTGCCGGGTGAGGTACTTAACAGTACGATAAATGGTCTATCCTCGGCGGCGATTCTGAGCTGGTTTTTGGAAAAGGGTTGCGGCCAACCGAATATGCCCAAAGAAACCGTCGTACCGCATAACACCATCAATCGGCTGTCCGGCACTACCGGCGAACAGGGCAGTTTCTTTTTTACACGCGAGCGGCACATTGACCCCACCGATCCGCCGCTGTTTCATCTGCTGGCCGGCAGCGACCGATATACCGCCGCGCAAATCCGCGATCTGCTGACCGGCGCCTTGGCCGCCGGCTACGGCAAATACAAATCCCGCGGCAAAGGCAAGGTGACGGTGGAAGCCGTCGTGCCAACGACATTGCCCCGGGCTGAAAACCCTAACGCCGTGATGCTGCTGGCCGCCTGCGTGCCGGCTGCCGACGACCCGGCCCAGGGATACTGGAAACTGCATACCAAACACAGCAAGCTCGGCGGCGACTGGGCCGTCGGTCCGCACCCTTCGGGCAAGCATAATCCCCACAAAAAGCCGCTGGTGATGCTTACTGCCGGGACCATCCTGAAGACCGCCGCGCCGCGGCCGTACTATGGCCGGCTGGTCAGTGGCATCCACCCCGACTTCAGCGAAATTCGCCACTACGGCCTGTCGCCGGCGATTCCGGTCTGCTGTGATTTTTCGGAGGACCTATGAAACACTATAAAATGACCCTTCAAATCCTTTCGCCTGTGCATATCGGCTCCGGCCAGGACATCGACCCGCTGGAATATGTGGTCAAAGACGGCATCTTTTATCGGCTGGATCTGCCCCGGTTCCTCAGCCAGATGGACGGTGCCCTGCGGGCCGAGTTCAACCGAAAGGCATCCGACCCCAACCCCGTCGTGCTGCGCGATTTTATCCATCGCCAGGCCGACCCGCAAAAGCATGCCTGCTTTTCTGCCGATGCTGTCGCCTTCGAAGCCGCCTACCAGCGCAATCTCAAAAACCCCAATACCAAACTCGAAGTGACCCTGATGACCCGAAGCCCCGGCAACTGGCAGGCCTACATCCCCGGATCATCCATCAAAGGCGCCATCCGCACGGCGGTCATCAATGCGATGACTCAGACTCATAATGACAAAGTCCGGCAGCATTTTAACGACGCAGAAGAAAAATCCAAAAAAAAGGCGGAACGGATAATTCAGAAAAAAGGGTTGCAAGGGAAAAAGGCGAATCAGGAACGGGAAAAAATCATCGCAAAAGGATATGAAAACTTTGGCAGATACGTTCTTGAGCCACTGGTATTAGAGCAGTCAAAATTCAACCCGTATACCGATCCGTTCCGCTGCTTAAAGATTGAAGATGTGTTTTTGCCGGAGTCGCCCACATTCATCGACAAGGCCGAAATCTTCAATCCCAACAAAAGCATCGGCCCCGACCAGATGTTTTATGAACAATGTTTTTCAATGCTGGACGGCGAAACCATCACGGCCGTGGGCACACTGGATATTGACGACCAGTTGCCGCGGCATCGCACCTTTGACAAACGGCAGCAAAAAGAAATCAACGCCGTCTCGAGGGCGCTGAATGCCTATGATCTGCTGATGGCCTGCCGCAGATTTTATCTGCCCAAGATGCAGGCCGAACACGAAAAGTTTCATCGTTCCAATCCCGAATCAGAACAATACAGCCAGGAACTGCTGGCTGTAAAATATGCCGACAATGAGTTTCCCATCCGCTTGGGACGGTTCAGTCATGTCGAGTGCACCACGGTCGATGAGTACCGAAAACCCCAGACCCGAAGGACGCGTGACGGTCGTTCGCTGCCATGGGGCACAACCCGCACCCTCTCGGGCGGCACGATGCCGATGGGCTGGGCCAAAGTACGTCTGGAGCCGATAAAATAACGATCGACCGGCGTTTTTCTGTTCTTTGACAAGTTCATAGTGCTTCAGGGATTGACAGGACTTATCCTGCGTCCATTTTTTGCCGTTATAAAGAAAGAATAGCAAAAGGGGGACGTATGTACACACTGTACTTAAAAGAGCAAGGCTCAAAACTCGGCTGCACCGGTCGGCGGCTCGTGGTCACCAAAGACGACCAGGAGCTGCTGACCGTTCCGATTCACCGCCTGACCCGTGTTGTAATGATTGGCCGCATTCAAGTCACAACACAGGCCATGTCGCTCTTATTGGACCGTCGGATTCCCTTGGTGATGACCACATTGACCGGACGACTCCGCGGCGTGCTGGTTCCGCCCGATACCCCGCATGTCGCCCTCCGGCAAAACCAGTACGAATTGGCGCAGGATCCGAACTATGCCCTGGCGTTTTGCCGCGATCTGGTCGCCGCGCGGGCGGCGAGTATGTGCAATGTTATCAGACGTTATCTCTACAATCATCCGCAAAAAGACCTGCGGCCGCAGATTCAGCAAATCCTCGAGTATGCCGCCCAAATCAATCACCAGACGAGCATCGAATCGCTTCGCGGTATAGAGGGCATTGTTGCTCGCGAGTATTTCGCGGCGATGGTCAGGATATTTGAAGGATTGGGAATGAATTTTTCCGGCCGAGTCCGTCGCCCCCCGACCGACCCGGTCAATGCGGTACTGTCTTACACCTATGTCCTGCTGACCGAACATTGCTGCTGTGCGCTGCAGACAACACGGTTTGACATCTATTTGGGTTTTATGCACAAACCCAACCGCAACGCACCGGCACTGGCACTGGACTTTGTCGAGCAGTTTCGCCAGCCCATTGCCGACCGGTTTGTCATGCTGATGTTCAACAAAAAAATCCTGCAAAGCAAGGACTTTTCATCGGGTCCGATGAATGCGGTACTCTTATCCGAATCCGCCAAACGCACCCTCATCACCCAATGGGAGCAGTTTTTGGATGCGCCGCAGCGGCTTCTGGAAAACCAGCCGCACCTGTCGCCGCGCGAGCTGCTTTATCGTCAGTCCGAAGCATTCGAAGCGGCCATCAGGGACAAGCAGCCCTATCGGCACTATCGGCTTTGTCTGTAAAGGAGCGATGCGATGTTTGTGGTGATCGCCTATGACTGTTCCGATGATAAGCGACGCCTCAAGGTCGCCAAGATCCTGCTGGATTACGGCTATCGCGTCCAGTACAGCGTCTTTGAAGCGGATTTGGATGATGAATTGCTTAAGGAACTGATTGACCGGCTCCAGAAAGTGATCAATGTTGAAGAAGATTCCATTCGGATTTACCACATCTGCCGACGTTGCCTGGATCAGACGCAGCTTTTTGGCGATGCCGAGTTGACAAATCAGGAAATCTGTTTTATTGTATAAGCGGCAAACAGAAATCCGCCGGCCGGGCGGCTATAGAAAACATTTAACATAGTGTAAATAAAAAAGTTATGACAATTTTTAGAAAATTCCGATTGGGCGATACATCCCAAAAAGAAACCAAGACAGCCGACGATGAAAAAAGGACTTGTAACATATTAAATAAAAAAGAGTTACAAACGACGCGGTTGCAAAACCCCCCTGATGAATAAGGGATTGAAACACGTAACAGTATTTTAGCCCTGTAGCCGCCGGATCAATGTAGTTGCAAAACCCCCCTGATGAATAAGGGATTGAAACTCCATTACCCATCGCCGTTGCGCGGCCCAATCCGTGCCGTTGCAAAACCCCCCTGATGAATAAGGGATTGAAACGTAATTCGCGACGTAGCCCAGCCATTAACCCGCCACGGCGTTGCAAAACCCCCCTGATGAATAAGGGATTGAAACACTGCCGGACGCGGCGGCGGCGGCGGCGGCTGACCCATGTTGCAAAACCCCCCTGATGAATAAGGGATTGAAACCACACATTGTGGGCAATAGTCCCCCTCACCCTCTACTATGTGTTGCAAAACCCCCCTGATGAATAAGGGATTGAAACTGAAATATATGCCGCGAGCACAGGGATACCACAGCCATCACCGTTGCAAAACCCCCCTGATGAATAAGGGATTGAAACGGCAAACTCCGCCTTAAGCACTTTGAAAACTGATGTTGTTGTTGCAAAACCCCCCTGATGAATAAGGGATTGAAACTCTCAAAACCCCCCGCCCCGTGCCGGCGGCGGGAGGAAGGTTGCAAAACCCCCCTGATGAATAAGGGATTGAAACCTTGAGGATGCTTGCCCCATGTTCTTTCGCATATGCTGTTGCAAAACCCCCCTGATGAATAAGGGATTGAAACAAAAATGGCTTTCGCAGCAGCCGCCAGAGTTTATCAGTTGCAAAACCCCCCTGATGAATAAGGGATTGAAACCAAGTTGCAGTCGCAGGTCAAGTTGGACGTGGTGCTGTTGCAAAACCCCCCTGATGAATAAGGGATTGAAACCTGGTGGACGAGCAAAGATTGGTATCACCGCTACGCCGATGTTGCAAAACCCCCCTGATGAATAAGGGATTGAAACATTCCCGACACTGTTCTGCGTAAGCTGGATTGGGTGATGTTGCAAAACCCCCCTGATGAATAAGGGATTGAAACAGGATACAGACTATCGGATAACCTGAGCGTCCGTCTGAGGTTGCAAAACCCCCCTGATGAATAAGGGATTGAAACTTCCGGCCAGCTGATCTCGTATAGCGCATCCGGATTGATGCGTTGCAAAACCCCCCTGATGAATAAGGGATTGAAACTGGATGGCCGGCCAGTCCGGCCATACGAGTAACAGACGTTGCAAAACCCCCCTGATGAATAAGGGATTGAAACCCGCGGCTTGGGGCCGCGGTCTTCAATATCGTATCCGTGTTGCAAAACCCCCCTGATGAATAAGGGATTGAAACATTACCGATATATCCGTCTTGCACCCTTAGGTCAATCGTCCCGTTGCAAAACCCCCCTGATGAATAAGGGATTGAAACAAACGAGTGGCCTAAGATCCCGAGAGACTTCCCGGTTTTCTGTTGCAAAACCCCCCTGATGAATAAGGGATTGAAACCGGACAGGCCGGCCATCCACATGTGTTACGCCGCACTCATGTTGCAAAACCCCCCTGATGAATAAGGGATTGAAACCTCATCGAGGTACTCAATACCTCTGACGATTTCCACTCGTTGCAAAACCCCCCTGATGAATAAGGGATTGAAACCCCAAAATAGCCGCCTTTTTTCGGGATTGTCATAATCCAGTTGCAAAACCCCCCTGATGAATAAGGGATTGAAACCCTTGCGTATTCGTACATTTTATCCTCCAATGCTTCTGAATCTGTTGCAAAACCCCCCTGATGAATAAGGGATTGAAACATTAAACAGTCGCCAAAGACAGCGCCATAGTGGAAGGGTTGCAAAACCCCCCTGATGAATAAGGGATTGAAACCGTTGTTACGCACCGCGCAAACCAGCCCGTGCTTACCCGTTGCAAAACCCCCCTGATGAATAAGGGATTGAAACGGCAAATCTCGGAACGCACGTCCGAGGCCATGATGTTGCAAAACCCCCCTGATGAATAAGGGATTGAAACTTTCCTGCTCACGCTTACCGACAATAAGTCGTTTCGGATCGGTTGCAAAACCCCCCTGATGAATAAGGGATTGAAACTAGTGATAATATCCGCAACCACCGCACTTTGTGTATAGTTGCAAAACCCCCCTGATGAATAAGGGATTGAAACAGCGCATCCAGAATTATCTCTTCAATTGTCATTTTCATTTTGTTGCAAAACCCCCCTGATGAATAAGGGATTGAAACTACAAGGGTCACTCGACCTGCGGGTGCAAGACGGCTACAGTTGCAAAACCCCCCTGATGAATAAGGGATTGAAACAGAATTACTTCTTCAATTGTCATTTTTTACCCTTTCAGAGTTGCAAAACCCCCCTGATGAATAAGGGATTGAAACAACAGGTGGGGCTTATAACCCCGCCGATGGCAGCGGTTTATAGTTGCAAAACCCCCCTGATGAATAAGGGATTGAAACCTGCTGCCGAAACGGCAGCTGCTTTCTCTTAAGCTACTCGTTGCAAAACCCCCCTGATGAATAAGGGATTGGCGGCTGCGCCGAATGCAAAAGGCAAAATGACAGGTAAGAAGCCAAGACCCGCCGAAGGCGTGCCGCACCTTTTTTTACTTTAACCTTTTGACTTTGAACCTAATCAAAACAGGAGTGTATGATGCGTACATTAGTGATGACCGTAGGTACAGGCCGTGACCGATTTGATATATCCGAAGCGTTGGCCTTTTCGATAGAACAAAACAGGCCGGATCAGGTGATTTTTCTCTGTTCGGGTAAAACCGCTCAGGAAACACTGCCCATTCTCAAAGAGTTTATTGCCCCGAAACACATCGCATTTGAGCATTTTGTTATCCCCAACGAGGACAATGTGCAGTCTTTGTACGGAGACTATTTAAAGATTCTGCGCACACTGGGTCAGCCGGAGCAGATAATTGTCGATTTTACCAGCGGCACCAAGGCGATGAGTGCGGCCGTCTTTGCGGCGGCCCTTGTGGTTCAGGCCGCACAGGTCAGCTACATTACCGGCCCGCGGGATGAGACGGGGCGCGTGATAAAATCCACCTCCGTTGAGTCGCTTTATCCGGCCCAGATCTATGCCCGGCAGCACCTGCAACGGGCGATGGATTTTTTTGACCTGGGCGAGTTTGCCGCCGCGCGCCAACTGGCCGCGGAGTATCGAGATAATCAGGATATTGACGATGAGATTCGGCTGCTGGCGGTGGATTTGTACGGCCTGGCCGATGCGTTTGACAAGTGGGAGCGGTTCTGCTGGCAGGCTGCCGCCAGCGGCCTGGGCAAAGCGGCCAAGGCCAAATCGGAGCTTCGCACGCATATCGATCCTAAGGCCATCAAGTCTGCTGGTCGTTTTTGTCAAGCCGTACAGGATGGACAGTGGTCCCGTGAGCGTCTGTATGATCTGGCGGCCAATGCACGGCGGCGATATGAGCAAGGGCGATACGATGATGCGCTGTCGCGGCTGTATCGGGCGTTTGAGTATATGGTGCAGGTACGGCTTAAAGAACAGTACGGTATTGAAACCGGCAAGGTGCGTGAGCAGGAACTGAGAAAATTGAAGCTGCCGGATACATTTATCAAAAATCTGCGGTTTTCAGTGCATCGCAAAAACGAGCTTCCCACCGCCAGGATTGGCCTTCGGGATGCACTGGAGATACTCTGCCGTATCCTGGACGACTGGGGCCGAAAATTGCAGCCGCTGTATTTTGGCAAAGATGGCCTTGAAAAACAAAACGGCCCGCTGGCCAAGGCACTTGACAAACGAAACCGGTCCTGGCTGGCACACGGTACCTTGCCGGCCGAAAAAGATGTGGTCAAAACCCTTCTCGATGAGCTGTTTTCTCTGCTCGACGAATTTCTGGCTCCCGAACAAGTGAAACAGTTTTTTAACGCGACCCGGTTTCCTGTCTTGAACACATCGTCTTCGGTTAAACCCAATAATAAACTTCGGATGGATTCTTTGTCCGGTTACAGAAAAACGTAGATCGAAATGGAATTTCTCATCCGCCACAAACGCAGCGGTGATATTCACCACTTCCCGTACCTTATAAAAACTCATCCGGCCATACATCAACGCCGTCCCGAATCGTTTCGACTTGGAAAGGTCTCGTTTTTTTGTTGTCTTTCTATTATAGTCTGACAGCCAAGAGATGCACTGGATAAGATATATTTCTGGACAATGATAATGAAACCACGCTTCCATATCATGCTTTTGATGATGCTGGCCGGCTGGGTGAACCGCCACCAGCAGGACATGATTGACTATCTCAAAGAAGAGAACAAAATCCTCCGCGAAAAGCTCGGCAAAAAGCGTCTGTTGCTCAACGATGACCAGCGGCGACG
>JBNRMN010000028.1:0-22961 GCA_050309605.1 Anaerohalosphaeraceae bacterium | reverse complement strand
TCCCCTGAAAGCCTTTGCCTTAACGCCTCCAATCCCTATTTGGATTACAGCAGCCAACTGGATATGGATGGCAACCCTCGCGTGTACGGCGCAGCCCCGGATATGGGCGCTTATGAATTGATCTGCGATATAAACGTGTCCAACGAATGGGACTGGAACGCTGACGGATTGGTCAATCTGGTCGAGTTTGCTCGCTTCTCGCGTGTCTGGCGGGCTCACGACCCCAACGATCCAGCGCTGACAGACCCCGACCATGTGGACTACGAGTACCGCACAGACCCGAACAGTCCCGGCTATGTGACCGCTTCCAGCATGGCAGCGTGGTATCCGGACGGTCATACATTTAACTATGTGACCACCGGACACAGCCAGTACGCCATTGACTTGGCTGACCTGATCTTCTTCCTTGAGGATGCGCCGTGGCTGTGGACAGCCTGCTGGCGGACGGATTTGCAGCCGGAAATGATGATGTTTGGTTTTGGCGAAACGCAAATTAAGCCGATGGAGATGGTCATTTCCGCGAAGGCGGAAATCCAAACTGTTCAGGAAAAAAGCACCCAAGAACAAATACTTGATCTGGCGTTTGCTGTTATTCAACTGGAAACCCTCTGGCTCGAAGAACCGGACATCCAGCAGCAGATTGACCCTGAAAAGTGGCAGCGGTTTATGGAAGCGGTCTATGGTCATCTGCTGGAGTTGCACAACGAGTCTGTTCAAATCAAGTAGGAACTTACTTTGACGATATAACCCGATTGCTGTGTGCGGGAAAACTCCCGCACACAGCGAACCTAAAAAGAATGGAGAAACCGATGATGAAAAGAATGGCAATGTTTTTTGCTTGTGTGTCTGCCGGTTTTGCCGGGTACAGCGACGGATTTATTACAGCCGGAGAATACGAATACGGTGTAAAGTGGTCGAATTACCAAACACCCCTGATTGTTGATGGAGGGGGGGCAGATCAGATTTCAGTGCGGGACAACGGACGTCTGATTGTAAAATCAACCTCCATGCCTTTGAGTTTGTCTCATCCCGGCGGCGGCGTGTATGATATTTTGCTCTTCAACAATGCGCAATTGGAATATCTGAATGGCGTAACCCAGTTGATTTCTGTTCGCACCGATAATGCGACCACTATTCTCAAGGGTGGAAGCATCAATGAAATTGCAAGTTATCAATACGGAACGACGGAGAATATTCACATTTATGCTCAGGACGACTGGTCATGGATTGACGGCAACCCGTTGAAAGGCATTCAGGGAAATTGGCTTGCGGATGGTTCGCCGTTTTATATTGAGTTTATAAACAGAACGGACATTGGTTTTAATCCCGTCTATATGAATGTCAAAGTCATCCCCGAACCGGCAACGGTTTTTCTGTTGGGGGTGGGCAGTCTTATCGTGGGAAAACGAAAAAACAGAAAAATCGGTCTAAAATGGTATTTTTCATGAACAAAACTTTTGCGAATGGGTTGCATCGGCTCTGCGCAGCACCTCATAGACGCCGTCGCCAAAGTACAGCCCGCGGTCCAGATGTGCCTTGCCCAAGTCGCTGATCGGCAGCATCTGATCGTCAATCATCGCCAATTCCATGCTTTTTATCTCCAAAATATAAATAAAATTAGACTAATGCTTCTCTCTTTTCGGCATACACTGAGGCAGGATTTCAATGATTCCTGACGCTGTAAAGGCCAATTTTGTTTTATCCCGCCGAAAATCCCGTATTTTCTCTGATTTTGTTCAAAACAGCAAAAATTTTCTTTACAAACTTGCCCGCGGTATATATGCTCGTCATTTTTATATATTGCTGTAGATCAAATGACAGATACAGGAGTAACGCATGTACGCAGTGATTGAACAAGGCGGCAAACAATATAAAGTCGAACAAGGCGATGTAATTGATATTGAATTGATCGAGGCGGCGCCCGATGCCAAAACCATCGAACTGGACAAAGTCTTGTTCGTCAGCAACGGGCAGGATGTCCGGGTCGGTACGCCTTATCTGGACGGCGCCAAGGTCGTTGCGACCTTTAAGGTCAACGCCGAGCAAGCCGTGGTGAAAGGCCCCAAGGTCTATCCGACGCACCACCGCCGACGCAAGAACAGCAGCAAGCGCATCGGCCATCGCCAGAAATATATGCAGGTGATCATCGACAGCATCGAACTGCCGGCAACGGCTTCGTCCGATTAACCACACGGCAGCCGACCGTTCTTTTACCGAGCTTGATTTATCAGACCCAAACGACGGGAGGGGATCTATTGTGCGCACAGCACATCCGATAAAATATACGCCCATTTCCTGTTAAGGCAAATGATGAAGTTCGTGTAAAGTTTATTTTCTTTTCATCAAGTCTTTCTTAATAGATTTTCCGCTTTTGCCGATGTCATCGGCGCGAAATTGAGAATGTCTCTAAGGAAAGGCCTTTTGATGAGAACAATGCATTCTTATGGTATTCGGCGCAGCCTTTGCGTATCCGTGTACGTTGCGGCTGTGCTGTTTTGCACGGCCGCCTCAGCCATCGCCGTCTTCCCGAACGATAGACCCACTTCTGTGACCCCCGATAACCTGTTTGATTTGAGTTTGGAACAGTTGATGGATATTCCGGTGATTGTATCGGCCTCACGTACCGAACAGAAGATCAGCCATTCGGCCGTACCGGTCAGCATCCTGACCGAGTCCGATTTCCATTACAGCGGCGTAACCACAATTCCCGAAATGCTTCGATTCGTGCCGGGGGTTGATGTCCGACGATTGGATCGCTTCCGATATCACGTCGGCGTTCGCGGCATGATTGGTCAGTATTCAGACCGCACGCTCGTGCTGATCAACGGCCGCACCGCCCTGGATCCGGTCTTCGGCACGGCCGACTGGCTGCTGATGCCTGTCTTGATCGAAGATATTGAGCGGGTCGAAGTGGTGCGCGGCCCCGGCGGGGCGGTCTGGGGCGCCAACGCGTATAACGGCGTCATCAATATCATCACCAAAAGGCCGACGTATCCCGATCTGAACAACCTGGTGAGTACAACCATCAATGAATACGGCGACAGCTTTACCCATATTCGTGTTACCGACCGGCACGACCGATGGGCTTGGCGCATCTCGGCCGGCTACGAGGACAGTGAATCGTCCCGTGCCGCCGGCGCAGGACGAATGGTCTCGGCCTTCCCCGAACTGAACTCGCTGATCGGGTTTGATCGGTACAAAACCCGCGATTTTTTCCGGAACTGGAAATTTGATTCCGAAGCCGAATATAGCATATCCGACAGCAGTCTGCTGCGATTCGGAATCGGCCACAGCTCAGCGCGATTCGGCGACCGGGAATCGGTGGGGTACTATCCGATGCGAAACGCCTCGGCCGAAACGACGCGGCTTTTTGCCCGTCTGGAGCATCAGATCGACGAAGACACCAGTGCGCATCTGCAATGGTTCGGCAATTACGCCGTCAGGCGTCTGCCGCACGTCACCGCACGCTATGACTATTATGAAAATGATCTCGAAGGTCAGATCAACTTCAAGCCCCATGATGACCATACCGTGTCCATCGGCGGCAACCTCCGATGGAATCGGATGACCATGCGCAATGACGAAGAAATCGGTGAAATTCATTTTCCTAAATCCACCTACAACGAGTATTGGGCAGGCCTCTTCGCCGTGGATCGCTGGAGTTTGACCGATCGTTTGACGCTTGAAACACAAGGCCGTCTGGATCGCTACAGCGGGACGCACTCGGACTGGTCGGCGCGAAGCGCCCTGCTGTATGCCCTGGATGACCGCGATGAACATATCGTCCGTCTGGCTGCCAGCCGCGGCTATCGCACTGCCGGGCTGATGGTGCGCCAAACGTACTCCAGCAGTTTTTCAGCCATGCCCGGCGTCCTTCCGCCGATGTTTTCGTATCTGATGCCCGAAAAAACGCTGAAAAACGAATCCGCCTATGCCCTCGAAGCCGGTTATTCGGGACACTTATCCGACCGCCTGACGGTCCGCATCGACGCCTATTATCAGCGGATGGAGCACATCATCGGCGCACGCACGACCACCGTCGATATGTTCGGTTCGCCCGTGTCCACCTCTCGGTTTGAAAATCAGCGCGGCGCCAACGCCTACGGAGCCGAAACCGAGTTGATGTACGATTTTCATCAAGCCGATTTGACTGCGTGGTATGCGTATAATGAGCTTCACACCGATGACATTGATGCCGATATTCGCGCTTATCAGCCGTCACGACACAAAGCCGGATTTCGGTTTCGGTACCGGCTGGACGACCGCTGGACCGCCGCGGCCAATTTCTGCTATAATAATGTGATCCCCATTACCAATGTGGCCGGCCCCTTCGGTCGGGCCGGAACCTTCAACCAGTTGGATATCACACTTTCGCGCAAATTCGGTCAACAGTCCGGCGAATGGATGGTCGGCGTCTCGGATGTATTCAATGAAACCCGCGGCGCCGTGTGGGACATCAATACCTTTACCTCCTATGAAACTCCCGGCAGGACGTTTTTTGCCCGGTTGCAGTTGTACTTTTAGCCCAAGTTCCGAAGTTGGCACAAAAAGGAATTTTTCGTAATTTTTTTTTCGGCGATTTCAGATCAAAATCGAGGTTGATGTTGGCGGTTGGGCTTAAATTCTTTCCTATGCCGTTGGAGTGAAGACCTTGCCCCTTGAAGCGGTGTTGACCATCGCCCCGACTGCAAGCAGGTCTGCATTGGATTAACTCTGATTTAGTGGACAGAATACGGAAGGTTAAATCAAGTACCACCGAGTCTGTTTTGGCACACTATGTCACACCCCCAAAAATGGACAAAAAAGAATGATAAAATGACGTGTAAGTCTATGTAATTAAAGATGTTAAAAACTGGGCAGGGGCGGATTTGAACCGCCGACACACGGATTTTCAGTCCGTTGCTCTACCAACTGAGCTACCTGCCCTTAAGTCATCCCTGCGAATACTCCCTTACTTTACAATCCCTCCGGCGGCATTGCAAGTAAATTAAGAGAATATTTTACTATTTTGAGTCCACTCGCAAAAACAGATGTGAAAAGACCCGGGGATACTGCTATTTGGGTGAAGGAAGAGGTCTGATTGCAAATTCAACAGAAGATCAGCGTCTCAAAAGACGTCAAAGTGACTTTCTAACAGTTTAATGGGCAGGCGGCTTTGACCGGCCTGCCCGACAGATTACTTAAATCCCTCAATACGATTGGAGGTGTATTTTTCGATGGCCTTTTCGAGGTCCACCGCATTAATGTTGGCCAGCGTACACAGCCACGCAAAGACATCGGCAAACTCTTCTTCTTTGTTGGCGGCATTCTCACCGGCCAGCGCTGTAGCCAATTCACCGACCTCTTCGATCAGCCACATAAATGTGGCCGGTGTTCCCCGCTGCCGGTCGCGCTGACCATAGCGCCGGTCAATCAACTGCTGAAAGTCTCGGATTTCCATTCCCGTGTTGCGTCGCGAACTTAATCCAGCATTGAGGACAATCGGGCGCGGCTGTAAATCTCGCGCACCTCTTCGGTCGCCTTGCGGCAGGTATCTTCCATTTTTCGGCTGAATGCGGCATTGCCGGTCAGTTCTGCCAGATGCATGTGGCTCATCAACGGGCCGTCAACCGCTTCAATGATTTCAAGCAGTGTGATTTCCTCGGCCGGGCGAGCAAGGAAAAAACCGCCGCGAGGGCCGCGTTTGCTGCGCAGAACATTGGCGCGCACCAACTGTTGCAGTATTTTCAACAGATACTCCAGCGGTATATTGTACTCCTTGGAAATGCGGGCGGCCAAAACGGCCCCATCCTTATAGTTCTGGGCAATGTACCCTACCGCAACCAGTGCGTAACCTGTGGATCGGCTGATTTTCATGATTTAACTCTCCTAAAATATGACCGTTATATCCTTTTTCCGGTTTCCATCCCGTTCCGGGCGACCGGTAAAACCTCATTGCTCAACCCAAAAACACGGCGCAAACGGCTGGTACACATACTCACATCTTTATACACGAATTATCAGCAATTGTTCAGGAGTTGCAAGGGAATTTTTGTCTAAATAAGAAAAAGACCGGCTGTAATCTGTTTAAAATTGTTATAAATATATGACATAACTGGAATTAGGTAAACATAAAAAAGACGCCGGACAATTGAATTTTTTTGCAAAAATGATCAAAGACGGCATTTTTCTTGACAGAGTCAGCATCGAAATATACGATTTCAAGCATTAAATCCGGTCATTGAGGAGATTTTTATGGATCAAATGAGTCCAAATTTGCAGATTGACTATCACGGAAATGTCGTCGTGGCCACCCTGACCGACGAAAAAATCCTGGAAGATGAACAAATCCAGGCACTGGAAGGGTCTTTTATGCCATTGATTGAGCAATCTGAAAACATCCAGCTAATCATCGACTTTTCCAATGTCAAGTTCCTGACCAGTTCCGTGCTGGGGCTGCTGATTCGCATCAGCAAAAAAGTCTATGAAAAAGACGGCAAATTGCGATTGTGCGCCATTGAGCCGAAAATTATGGATGTCTTCCGGATTACCCGGCTGGACAAGATTTTTGAAATATTCCCCGATCAGGACGACGCACTGGTCGGTTTGAAACGGTAATACCGGATGACGTTTGCCGTCGCACGGCGTTGTTGGCGAAAACGCTGGGGGCAAAACCGGAGGTGCTGAGCAGTTGACAAATTCCAAAACAGTCTGGCACAAATCCTGGAACCTGCCGGGTAAACGTGCAGCCACGGAGCAAGCCTGTCAGGAACTGCTGGACGCTGCGCGACGGCAGGGCTATGATGAAAATGAAGTTTTCGGCGTTCATCTGGCACTCGAAGAGGCCTTTATGAATGCCATTCAGCACGGCAACCGCGGCGATTCGAACAAGCGCATCCTGGCTGAAAGTTTAATCACACCTGAAAAAATCGACATTTCCATAACGGACGAAGGCTCCGGCTTCAATCCGGAAGGCCTGCCCGATCCCCGCCACGGCGACAATCTGTACAAATGCTCCGGACGCGGCGTTCTGCTGATTCGGGCGTATATGGATGTCGTGGAATACAACGAGCGGGGCAACTGTGTGCATATGATCAAATTCCGCGATAAAGAAGGACGCATCCGCAAAGCCCTCAATTCCGAATAAACGGCCACACGGCCCATTCGCTGCGGTCGGCAAAAGTTGTTGTTTTTTCGATTTTTTTTGCAATTTTTGCGTCAGTTGCCCGCTTTTTTTGACGACATTCGACACGTTATGGAACACCTCTATAAAGACATTTTGGATTCGCCGGATCTGCTGATTGAGCAGGTTCGCGGTCATTTGTTCGCGGCGGTCGGGCCGGACGGGCCGCCGCTGGTGGTCGCTGATTTGGATCGGCAATGGAAAACAAGCCATCCGGGACGCGCAGGGTATTGGCTCGATCCGAATAAGCGTTTGATTGAACGGGTCTGCGACCGGCTGGACGATGGCGATGATCCGCTGATTATGAAGGTTCAGGGCGGCTGCGTGGCGGCTTGTCAGTTGGCTACCGAGCGGGTCCACTGCGGCTATCTGCTGGTGTTTCTGGAGGGTTACGCCCCCGAAACGGCCGAGGCGAATATGCAGTTGTTTGAGCTGATATTTGCCCAAGCTGAGGCGGCCTGTGAGCTGATTGAAAAAAATAATCAGCTCCACCACCTGAAACTGGTGCACCTCAGCCGTGAGGCCAAGATGCCATAGGATATGGATTGAGCGGCAGGCTCGACCGCGCTGTGTTCAACGTCTCGTGAACCGAACCATCCAACAGCACATTCGCCAAGCATACGTCCGTGAAGATATTGTGTCCCCGGTTGCGGTTTTTTATCCTGTCTGCAAAAGAAGATTGCATTTAGCTCGCATAGGGGTGAAAATACCCAAACAATGTTACGACTGATTATTGTGGAGAAAAACTATGCAGTTAATCAAATTGATTTTGGCGATCCTTCTGCCGCCGTTGGGTGCATTTTTGCAGGTCGGCTTCAAAAAGCACTTCTGGATCAATATAGTCCTGACCATACTTGGTTATATCCCCGGCATGGTCCACGCGATGTGGTTGATTCTGTCTGAAAAATCGTAACGCAGACCTTTACCGTATCCATTGCGTTACAAAAAACAATGATTCTTTCCGGGCTGCTGTAACGCCATCCGTTCTTCAAGCGTATGTAGGGGATGAATCGGCGCCGTATTGTGGTGTGTATGCTGAAAAACCAACCCCCTGTAAATGAAAGGATGGATTTATGAAAAAGTGTCTTGTGTTCCTTATGGCCAGCCTCGTCTCGGCGGGTCTGTTTGCCGCTCCCTTGAACTTGGCGGCTGTCCCTGCGGATGCCAAATGGGCTTTTCATGTCGATTTTGAGTCCTTTTCGGCCAGTCAATTCGGCCAATTGGTCACAGCCGAGATTCTCAGACAGCATCAGCCCAAAGTCGATGCGCTCAAGCAGCTTTTGGGCAGCGATCTGACCCGCGACATTCACAGCCTGACCGTCTTCGGCCCCGATGCCGACGAGGTCAATGCCGTGGCACTGATCCAGGGCCAATTCGACCGGGAAAAGCTGCTTTCTCTGCTGGTCATCAATCCAGCCTATCGTGAAAGCGAATACGAGGGCGCTGCGCTGTACCATTGGAAGGATGAGCAGCGCGGCAAAGACCAAGTCGGTACCTTTGCCGCTGAGAACCTGATTGTGATTTCACAAAGCGCCGAACGTGTTCGGACAATGCTCGATGTGCTGGCCGGTCAAAAGGCGTCTTTGGCCGCACAGTCTGATTCAGCCCTCGGCGCCCTGCTGGAAGGCACTGAAGGTGTCTTCGTCGCTGCGGCCGCAACGGATTTATCTTCGCTGACCGGCGGGCATGATCACGCCGCCGTGCTGCAAAACTCCCGAATGATGTCCGTTATCGTCAACGAGATTGAAGGGGATGTGTGTGCGTTTGTGCAGCTTGAGGCAAAGCATGTCGAGGCGGCCCGGCAGGTCGAACAGGTCGCTCGCGGTATGCTGGCCTTTGCCGCACTGCAAGTGCAGCATCTGCCGGAACTGGCTCCGCTGGTTCAGGCCTGCGGCGTAACACGAACCGACAGCAGTCTGGCCTTTGAATTTCGCTATCCCTCGGCCAAGCTGTTTGCACTGATGCGGCAGCACGCCCCGAAAGAAATCAAATAACACAACCGAGGCCGGCAATGCCCCCGAACGCCCCTCGACAAACCGATCAGCAGCTGGCCCGGTCCGCCGCGCAAGGCGACCGGGCGGCGTTTGAGGCCATTGTTCGGCGCTACGCACGGCCGCTGGGCGAGTTTGCCGCCAATAAGGCTCCGACCGTTCAGGACGCCGAGGACATCGTGCAGGAAACATTTATGCGGGCCTTCGTGAATATCCAGACCTTTGATCCGCGATTTTCGCTGAAGAACTGGCTCTTTACCATTGCCTATCGTTTGATTGTCTCCGGTTATCGTAAAAAAAAGCCCGCTCGGCTCGACGGCCGTGCGTGCAGCGAAATGATCGATGCACAGCCCAATGACGATACGCAACAGGACTGGCTATGGGAACTGGCCGAGCAAATAGGCGACAGCGTCCATACGGTCCTGTGGCTGCGATACAAACAGGAGATGGAGATTGCAGACATTGCAAAGATTATGAATCGTTCACAAATCGGCGTGCGAGTCCTGCTGCATCGGGCGCGCCGAAAGCTGGCCGAGCGCATCCAACACGCCGCCGAGAACCGCGGCGATAACCCCGTGCGTCGAACCGTTTTGATTGAAGGGACGAACCGTTTATGATGCTGTGTCAACTCTATCAATTACGAATGCGATGGACAGCCGATCTGGCCGGGCTTGAGAATGCTCCGCGGCTGTGCAGACATCTCCAACGCTGCGAGCGATGCCGTGCCTATGTTCAGCGCCTGGCTCGGCTGGAGGGACACTTGCGAACCGCGCCGGACAAGGGCCTTTCGTCGCAAGACGTCAAGCGGATTGAAACTGCCGTGTTGAACCGGCTGCACGATTTTGATGTTTCGTATGAACGTCGCGGGCGAACTGTTTCGAGGTTGTCTCTGGCTTATCGAAGCCCTTTCGTTGCGGCCGCGGCAATGGTACTGGTCGCGGTGTTTCTTTTTGTGGCGATGCCGCCTGGCCGTCTGTCTGAATCACCCGAAACGACCGCGCTGACCGCGCTTTGGAATGACTCGGAAATAATCAGGCAGGAATTGCCGCAACTGATTTACCTGCCCGATCGTTCCCTGCACACCGAAATAACCCGGCTGACCGATGATGCCCGCCGCGCAGTTGTGTTTCTGCTTAATTGTGCCCCGACGCATCCGCTGCCGGACATCGATAACGGGACATAAACACCATAGCGGCGCACCAGTGCGGCACAACATCGCGGCACAACAGCGCGGCCGCGCAAGCGGCCCGATAGGGGGATGCGGATAGATGGCAACGTCTGACATAGTGCCGCGTTATCCGGCGGCTTGCGCCGATCGGCTGTTGT
This sequence comes from Anaerohalosphaeraceae bacterium, assembly GCA_050309605.1. Classification (GTDB taxonomy): domain Bacteria; phylum Planctomycetota; class Phycisphaerae; order Sedimentisphaerales; family Anaerohalosphaeraceae; genus T3Sed10-213. The sequence goes on along the minus strand of JBNRMN010000028.1, from coordinate 12,482 downwards.
ACGACGACGCAACGCACCAGCGCGCGCACCAGCGCGGCACAATAGCGCGGCCGCGCAAGCGGCCCGATAGGGGGATGCGGATAGATGGGGCGTTTTGCAAGACGCAAGATTATCCGGCGGCTTGCGCCGCTCGGCTGTTGTACGATGACGCAACGCACCAGCGCGGCTCAATAGCGCGGCCGCGCAAGCCGCCCGATGGGGGTATGCGGATAGATGGGGCGTTTTGCAAGACGCCGCTTGATCCGGCGGCTTGCGCCGCTCGGCTGTTGTACGATGACGCGGCGCACCAGTGCGGCACAATAGCGCGGCCGCGCAAGCGGCCCGATGGGGGGATGCGGATAGATGGCAACGTCTGACATAGCGCCGCGTTATCCGGCGGCTTGCGCCGCTCGGCTATTGTACGATGACGCAACGCACCAGCGCGGCACAACAGCGCGGCCGCGCAAGCCGCCCGATGGGGGTATGCGGATAGATGGGGCGTTTTCCAAGACGCCACATGATCCGGCTCGCTCGCGCCGCTCGGCTGTTGCGGGTTGCATTGTGCGTCGGCGGCGGATATACTTTTCGTGATGACCCTGTATTCAAACAAACGCGGAGCGGTGCTGCTTGTCGTGCTTGCGGCGGTGGCCATTGTGATGTTGCTGTATATGGTCAATATCCGTGCGATATTTGGGCCGTCGCTTCGCACGCCGCCCAGAGGAGTCGAGGAACGGCCCTGGCTGCTGGAGGACTTGCTTGTTGCCGAGGGCCGGCCGATTCGTATGCCCACCCCCCCCCAAGCCGACGCTTAATGCACCGCTTACGCTGGTCGGGCCGGTGAGCCGCAACGACGCTCCTCGCGGCCTGGTACAGATTACCCTCGGCGATGACGGCCGGGTGCGGGCCGACTGGCAGGCCCAGTACGCCCATCCGCCCAAACAGTACCATCTGACCGCCGACGTTTCAGGCAACATCGACATCCAACAGACTTACACCGACGCCGACGGCCGCGACAAAAGCCGCCTGTTCTTCATCGCCAAAGGCCCTTACCGCCTGCTGACCGACGACCCCGAAACCGGCCGCAGCGAAGAAACCGGCGCCGCCTGGCTGCTGGGCTACCTGGCCCCCGACGGCCGCGCCGAAGGCACCCTGACCCTCACTATTGACCGCCAATGGGCGGTTGTCTATCAATATATGGCAAAAACCGAATAGCGACATCTTGCCGGGCATTTGGGTCAGCGAGGCCGCCGAGCCGGACACTTTGTCCAGGGTGGAATTGCGGAGAAAATCGGCCAATCCGGTCAATCCAAGAATGGCTGCGATACAAATGTTCAAGTTTTTTTATTTTTCATGGGCGACCAGATCCTCATACGTCTGGCGTTTTCGGATAATGGTGAAGGCATCGCCATCGACGAGCACCTCGGCCGGCAGGGGACGGGCGTTGTAGGTGCAGGCCATCGTGTAGCCGTAGGCCCCGGTGGTAAAGATCGCCAGCAAATCGCCGCGCTGGATTGGCGGCAGGGGGCGATCTTTGGCGAAAAAGTCGGCACTTTCGCAGATCGGCCCGACGACATCGACCGCTTCCAGCCCCTCAAGGGCATCGTCCGGGGTGCGTTTTTGCGGCACGAAGCGCGGCTCGACCGTTGTCGGCCAGATAAAGTGAAACGCCTCGTACAGACACGGACGAATCAGGTCGTTCATTCCGGCATCGACAATGACGAACCGCTTGCGCCCGCTCTGTTTGGTGTAGAGTGTTCGCGTGAGCATTATGCCGGCGTTGGCGACGATGCTCTTGCCCGGCTCAAGGATCAATTTCAACCCTTTGTCTTTGAGCAGCGGGACAATGCCGGACGCATAATCGGCTGCTGACGGCACGCTGTCGGTCACATAGTCGGCCCCATAGCCGCCGCCCAAATCCAGCGCCTCGATGCGATGTCCTTTGTCGCGCAGGCGGTCGATCAGCGGCAGAATCTTCCGGACGCCGTTGACATACGGGTCGATGGTCTTGCCGCCGGAGCCGAGATGGATGTGAATCGCGCACAACTCCACGACCCCGTTGCCGCCGTACTGCGCAAAAACCCGCTGCGCCCGCTCAATATCGACGCCGAACTTGGTTTCCTTGACGCCGGTGGTGATGTGTTTGTGCGTGTCGTATTCGATGTCCGGATTGACGCGAAGGGCCGCTTTGGCGGTTTTGCCGGCCTGCCGGGTCAGGGCAATCAAATTCTCCAGCTCCGCTTCCGACTCGATATTAAAGTATGCGATTCCCGCGTCGAGTGCCTCTTTGATTTCCCGATCCGTCTTGCCGACGCCGGCATAGACGATTTTGGACGGGTCGCCGCCGGCCTGCATTACGCGATACAATTCCCCGCCGCTGACGATGTCAAACCCGCTGCCGGCATCGGCCAGTACCTTGAGTAGATTGAGATTGCCGCATGCCTTGACCGAATAGCAGATCATCGTATCCAGTTCAGCATACGCCGACCGAATCTTGTTGAAATGATCCAGGACAGTCGACTTGCTATAGATATACACCGGCGTGCCGACCTGTTGGGCGATGGCGTCCACATCAACGTTTTCCGCATACAATCGACCGTTTTTGTACTGAAATAAATCCATACTAAATCCTTTTCCATTGCCTTTGGCTTTGTTATCTTGGTCCGTATTCAAAGAACCGTTACTATAGCAACAACCGGCAAAAAAATCAAACGTGCTCTGTCCGAGCGTATTGAGGACCCCGCAAGGTACCCAAAAAAGAGGATGAACTCATGGAAATACAGAAAATCGCACACCCATCGCACACCACCCGCCGTCAATTCCTCAAATGCAGCACTGCGGCTGCGGCCTTTACGCTGGTTTCGCGACACGTCCTGGGCAACGGGCCAACGCCGCCCAGTGAAACACTCAACATTGCCTGTGTCGGTCTGGGCGGCAAGGGGTTTTCCGACGCCCAAAGCGTCAGCGAACACAATATCGCTGCCCTGTGCGATGTAGATGACCGGCTTGCGGCTCGCGCCTACGCTGCATTTCCAGGCGCCAAGCGCTATCGGGACTGGCGGCTTATGCTGGACAAGGAAAAAGACCTGGACGCCGTGATGATCGCCACGCCCGACCACACCCATGCGATTATTGCACTGGCAGCGATGAAACGCGGCAAACATGTCTATTGCCAAAAACCCCTGACCCACACCGTTGAAGAAGCCCGGCTTATGGCTGAATTTGCTCAAAAATACAACGTTGCCACTCAGATGGGCAACCAGGGGCACGCCTCGGAAGGTACCGCCCGCATTCAGGAACTGATCGCCGACGGGGCTATCGGCCCGGTGCGCGAGGTTCACGTCTGGACGGATCGACCGATGCAGGGGGCGTTTGGCGTTTATTGGCCGCAGGGCATTGACCGTCCGGGCGACAGACCGGCCGTGCCGGGACATCTGGACTGGGATATGTGGCTGGGGCCGGCGCCTGCGCGTCCGTATCATCCGGCCTATCATCCCTTCCGCTGGCGCGGCTGGTGGGATTTCGGCACCGGCGCACTGGGCGATATCGGCTGCCATTCGATGGATGCGGTGTTTCGGGCACTGAAACTGGATTACCCGCAAACGGTTCAGGCCTCCTGTACCCGCGTCAACGCAGAAAGCTATCCGGTCGCTTCAATGGTGACGTATTCTTTTCCGGCCCGTGAGCAGATGCCGCCGGTGACGCTGACGTGGTATGACGGCGGCCTCAAGCCGCCGCGGCCGGCGGAACTGGAATCGGGCCGACAGCTCGGCGACGGCGGTACCCTGTACATCGGCGAAAAAGGCAAAATCCTTGACGGATGGATCATCCCCGAATCCCGACGACGCGACTACACCCCGCCGCCGAAGACGCTGCCGCGATCCATCGGCCACTATGAAGAATGGCTGGCCGCCTGCAAGACCGGCTCGGCGACCGGATCCAATTTTGTCTTTGCCGGCCGTCTGACCGAGGTGGTGCTGATGGGCAATGTGGCGCTGCGGGTGGAACTGCGTGAGCCGCTTTCGCGGCAAACCCTTCATTGGGATGCCCAGGCAAAACAGTTTTCAAACCTGCCTGAGGCCAACGCCTTTCTCGGCAAAACCTATCGCTCCGGCTGGTCTGTCAACGCGCTGTAAAAACGCCTCGCGAACCGGGATGCTCAAGGCAGAAGCAAAGGCACATATCTGACAGAAACGAAAAAAGCGAGCCGATAATCGCTTATCCGCTCGCCTTTGCGTATTGATGGGTCGTCATAGACGGTCTTAATCGACGTACAGCACCGAGTTCATCTCTCCGAAGGGATTCATCTCGGTCAGTTCATTGTACGGGTCCTGCTGCCACTGGCCGTCCACGACCAGACGATAGCGATAGGTTCCTTTCTCCAGCGGCAGTTGGAGCTGCCATTTGCCGTTGTCGCTGACTTTCTGCATTGTGGTTTCCTGAGGATTCCAGCCGTTGAAGTCGCCGGCGATCTGAACGGTTTTGGCTCGCGGATAAAACGTCGAGAACACCACCTTGCCGTTGAGCTGATGAGCGCCGTAAAAATCGGCCAGCTTTTCATCGAGGGTTGCGGTTGCCGCGGCCTCGGATGGTTCGACCTGCTGCTGTTGTTGCCTGTCGGGCGTGATCGTCGCCAGCAGTTCGTCGGCGCTGGCGCTGATAATGCCCAGCTTGGCCTGCAGCGAATTGACCAGCTCGGCGCGATGCATCTGTGTATCGGTTCCGATCAGCTCATCGGCCAGATTCAAAAAGTCCTTGAAGCCTTTGCTGGACGGGTCATACTCGCTGATCGGCTGGCCGAGACTGGCGGCTTCTTTGAGTTTGGTGTTGAAATTGACCACCGTTTTGAACATTTTCTCTGAGAAATTCTTCTTCAGCTCCGCCAGAATCTCGCGGGCCATCTTGGTACGAATGTCGTACATGCTGGCCAGCACCATGACATTGATGTGCTGTTCGCACTGACGGCACAGGACCTGGAGCGTCTCAAGCTGCTTGCTGAGGCCGTGCAGCGAAAAATAGCCCATCTCTACCGGAATGACCACATCGGTTGACGCCCGCAGTGCGTTAAACGTCAGCAAGCCCACCGACGGCGGACAGTCAATCAGCACATAATCATACTCATCGCGAAGGGATTGGAGCACTTTGGTCAGGCAATTTTCACGGTCGGCCACTCCCGCCATCTGCTGCTCAAAAGCCGCCAGATCGATACTGGACGGCGCCAGCTCAAACCGTTCGCAGATCTGCCAGAGAATCTCACTGATTCGCATCGGCTCGCCGCGTCCGGTTCCGATCAGCACATCATAAATACTTTGTTCGATCTGTTCTTCGGGAACCGCCAGCCCGACCGCGCAGTGCGATTGCGGATCCATATCGACCAGCAGCGTCCGATACCCTTTGGATGCCAGGGCACTGGCCAGATTGATCGCCACCGTCGTCTTGCCGCAACCGCCCTTCTGGTTGATAACAGCCACAGTCCTCATGGTATGGGTTACTCCTTTAACCTGCCGGGAAACCGGCATTTTCCAAAAACCGAATTATTAACCGTATTATCCACACTGTTATTATCGACACACCCCCCCAAACTCTTTAGTGTTTTATCGGACAATCCTGAAAAAAATACAGATATCACTGTTATTATCACCCCTATAATGTCGGCCCCTTATAGGGAAAAACCCCTATACCAGACCTATAGCCGCCTGTTGGCTTGGAGTGGGGGTGTTCGGGCGAGTCGTGGACGGATTTCAAAAAAATTCAATAAAACCCGCTGCCCGACCGATATACCTGTGGAAAGCAGCGCCGGTCTGTTCGTGTTCGAACCGGCGGCACGTCTTTCGATTTAGGAGATGAGCAATGACACAGGAACAGATTTCAGGCTGGATGTATGACCAGATCCGCATGGTTGGCTTTTCGAACGCCACCTCGCTGGCGGAGTGTTTTCTTCAGGCGCATCGCATTTGCGACCCTCTCGACCCTGTTTTTTCGCTGGCGCTTGACGCCGCGTTCAGGATTGCTCAGGAAATTCGCGACCACGATATGTGTGCCGTTGTCGCCTAAGTTCCGGCCGCACCCGCGGCTGCCGATGCGTTAGGCAAGCCGACCGCGCCGGCTGATCCGTTCGATTTTGCTTTTGTCGGCGGATATTTTTTCTTGCAATTCCAAGCTCCGCAAAGATAATCCAACCCATTGTCATTACGACAGTTATCGCTGAAATTAAAGACAGATTACCCACTTAAACCGGTCTGTGTATGAACAAAATCGTCGCGCGTTATCTGACGCTGAATCTGGCGCTGTTTTTTATGCTGCTGTTGATACTTTTCAGCATAACCGGCGCGTTTCTGGGCGCTGACAGGGCCAGGCTGTTTTTCAATTCACCACCGCTGGCGGTGTTTTGGATTCTGCTGACGGCTCTGTTTTCGGTCGGTTTTGTCTTTTGGAAGTCGCTTCGTCGGCGTCCGTTTTTACTGCTGTGCCATGCCGGGTGTGTGGCGGTGTTACTGGGGGGGCTTTGGGGGTCTTCAGCGGCTCACCGTCTGCGCGCCGCGGCCGGATGGGAGGCGCGATTGACGAAAGGCGTGATGATGCTGCGGCAGGGGCAGGCCGACCGGCAGGTGTATAGAGACCATCAGCACGACCCGTTTGAATTGCCTTTTATCGTTCATTTGGCCGAAACCGGCGTCAGTTATTATGACGAACCGAGCATCGGGATATACGCACGCAGCGGCAAACTCATCGGGGTTATTCCCGTGATAGTCGGCCAGACAGTCCACATTTCAGACCCCGACGGCTCCACCGTGAAAGTTACACTGACACAGCGATTTGAAAATCTGCGGCTTCAGCGGGACCACGAGGGTATGAAGGGTTTTGAGGGGCCGCCGGACCGCAGCAATCCGGGCTGCGAAGTGACCTTGACCCTGCCCGACGGCAGCGAATCACGGCAGTATGTGTTTGAACGGGTCGATCCGCATTTTTTGCCGAATGCGCCGTTTTTAGCTCGCTATTTGCCGCCGCACAAGCCCAAAGAATACAAAAGCCTGCTGAAAATCGAAAGAGACGGTCAAATCGTGCGGGAAAAGACCATCCGCGTCAATGACCCGCTGGCCTACGGCGGCTACCATTTCTACCAGAACACGTTCGGACAGGACGAAATCGGTCCGTACAGCGGGATTATGGTCGTATCCAGCCGCGGTGTCGGACTTGTCTTTTTCGGGTATGCACTGCTCAGTGTCGGGCTGTTTGGGCAATATTGGGTGTTGCCGCTGCGCCGCCGCACATCACGTGGAGCCGCCGATGCAGATTAAATGGGACATTCAGGGGATGCTGATTTATCTGACGATGGCCGGCTATCTGGCGGCACTGGTGAGCGTATTGCGCAGGCGCAAAGCCGGGGCCGGTTATGGGTGGTTTGCGCTGGCTTTTGTCGCGGCACTGGCAAGCTATATCACCCGATGGATCCTGTCCACGCACCTGCCGATGCAGAATCTGTTTGAGGTGTTTTTACTCATGGCCGTGCTCATTTGGCCGATTTCGCTGCTGACCGAGCGGATGCAGAACAGCCGATCGTGGGTGATGTCCGCCGGGGATGCGTTGATCGGGGTGCTGGTGTGTTTTCCGCCGGGATTTGTGTTCTCGGCCGCGACAAGACCGCTGCCGCCGGCCTTGCAAAGCGTGCTGTTCGGCCCGCACGTCGCGGCGTATATGATCGCCTATGTGCTGATGGCCCGAGCGGCTATTCCCGCCGCCGCCGCGCTGGCCGGAGGCTATCAGGGCCAGCGTCTGGTGGAGGCCGAACGACAAAGCTGCGGCATGGCCGCGGCCGGATTTCCTCTGTTGTCGCTGGGGTTGATTCTTGGCAGTGTTTGGGGCAAGCTGGCCTGGGGCGACTGGTGGGGGTGGGACCCCAAAGAACTTTGGTCGCTGGTCTGCTGGCTGGTCTATATGTTCTACTTTCACTGGCGCATCGCCCATCCGAAGCAATACATCCGCATGCGCCTGTGGCTGGTCATTGTCGGGCTTCTTTCTATCGTTATCACGCTGTTGTGGGTCAACCTGTCAAGCCTTTTTGCCGGTCTGCACAGCTACGCGACATAACTTCATCTATGCCGCGCATCCGAAAAATGAAGGGACCGAACGGCCGCGCAAGCGGGCCGCTCTTGAGGCTCTCATTGCGGGTAATTCGGTCTGTTAGTCGCCGATGATCTGGCAAACGATCTTTCGGGTGCGTTTGCGGGTGTCAAAGTCGATCAGGGTGATTTGCTGCCATGTGCCGAGGGTCAGCACGCCGTCGCAGAAAGGAACAGCCAACGACGGCCCCAGCAGGCTTGCCCGCACGTGGGCGTGGCCGTTGTCATCGTGCCAGGTCTTTTCGTGTTCGTATGAGGCGTTTTCCGGGGCGAGTTTTTCAAACGCGGCCTTCATATCGTGATGGACCAGTCCCGGCTCAAATTCTATCGTCGTGATTCCGGCCGTGGAACCAACATTGAAGACGGTGACTACACCGTTTTTAAGTCCGGATTGATCGAGCGCCTGTTGTACCTGCGCCGTTATATCCACCAGATGGCAATTGCCGTGCGTCGGAACTTGCAGCGTCTGTGTGTAAACCATTTGTCCGTTGAAATTGGCGTTTAGTCTGAGTCCTGGCTTTTTTCTTCGAGCAAAGCTTCAAGGGCTTTTTGCCGTTCCTGCATTTGTTCAATCTGCCGGATTAACATTTCCAGTTGACGTTCCAGTCGTTCTTCGGAACCGGGCGGATCCTCTTGCGTTTTTTGCTCCGGCCTGCGCCAGTCACCGTCGCGGCCGCGCGGATCGGGGCCGCGTGAGTCCGGTCGCGGGGGACGTCCGCCTTCGGTGAAGAATTGCTGCCATTGCGAGAAGTCAATCTGCGGTGGAAAGCGCAGGTTTCGCCCTCGTTCAAATGTTTGTTTGGCCTTTTCGATATCGTTCTTAACCGTTTGCTGATACTCCCTGGGCAGCATATCAATCTGTCCGGCCGTTGTGAAGTATTCTTTGTCCGGGGTTTTGACGATCACCGTCGCGGTCGGCTCGTTCGGATTGCCTTCAATGACAATCGTGAATTCCGATTGTCCGTCATCGTGAAGAAAATGATACTGTGTGCCGAGATTTGGCAACTGCGACTGCCCGCTTTGGGCTTGCTCTTTGATCTGTTCGAACGGGATTTCAATCCATTCGCGGTCGCCCGGCTGTCTGCGAAACATTCGACCCGGTCGAAAGATCATGCTTTCATCAGGCTCAATGGGGTATTTCCAGCCGGAACGGTCGAATCGGAATTGCGGCCCCATGGCTTCAAAGGTAATGGTGACGTTACGGAGTTGTCCCAAATGGATTACTTCGGCTGTTGCCGAGTCGCCTATACCGATATTGCGCATGGTGCGAAACAGCTCGTGGGGGTTTGTCAGCGGTTCGTTGTTAATGCTTAAAATGATATCGTCTTTATCCAGTCCCGCTTTGTCGGCCGGGCTGTTGCGAAAGATATTTTCTATCAACAGACCTTGTTCCGGCTCAAGCTGAAGATGTTTTCGCAGCAGGTTCGGGATGTCCGAGCTAAGGCGGGCGCCCAGATAGGGACGGGGCGGCGGAGGCTGCCTGTCTTCGTCCTGGCCCGCCAGCGGCAGCGACAGAACGGACACCATCACTATAACAAGACCATAGTTCAAAATGAGCCGCATAAGACGTTTGCCTCCATAATCAATCATCAGCTTACAGATCCTGATAGCTGACCAATTGGGTTCTGATATTTTCACGGTATCCTTCGATCAGCCATTGCTGGCCGTTTTCATCGATATAATAATAGTAATCCACATCCTTGATGACCGGTGATGTGCCTTCGCCGGCGGCACGGGTCAGGATGCGGTCAGGCCCGGCGATGGGGATCGACGTTTGGATCGCCGAGCCGGCAAGCAGCGGTTCGTCCTGCGAAACGGCAGGGCTGTATGTCAACTGAATAAGCACGGCCAGCAGCAGCCCGGCGGCCATGCCGGAGACAAAGCGAAGCGTCCCGACCGGCAGCCTGAGACGCCGGCGATGCGGCCGGCTCTTATTCCAGGCGGCGGCAAACACCTTGTCAAACGGGCGGCCCCGGTCGGCCAGTGCGGCGACCTCAGCCTGCGACTGGGTATGCAGCGTCTGGAATTCTTCGAACAACCGGCGGTTCAGCGGATCGTTGGCAAGCTGGGCGTCGAGCAAACGCTTTTCGCTCGGCTCAATCTCGCCGTCGAAGAATTTGCCCATCAGGATTTCCAGTTTTTCGTTATCCATAGGTTCACCTGTCTATCTGTGATTGTTTCGATTACGCATTCGTTCTTTGACAATGTCATAAATCATTCGGCGGCTTCGCGTCAGCCGAATCTGGACCGTGGTAAACGGAATATCCAGCGCCTCGGCGATTTCGGCATACGAATAATCTTTGATATATTTCAATATAAAGACCTCTCGATATTTTTCCGGCAGCCGCTTCAGGGCGTCGAGAATCGATTCGCAGGTCTCCTGCGTCCAGTGCTCTTGATTCAGGCTTGGCGGGTCGGGGGGGGCGACCTCCTGCTGCACCTGATTGAGCAACTGGGTTTGTTTTTTCTGTTCCCGACGAAAATTAACGATTTCGCGGCGGGCAATCGTCGCCAGCCACGGCTTGAAGCGTTCCGGCTCTTTGAGCGTGTCGATTTTGTCGATTACCTTGATGCAGATTTCCTGCAGGATGTCGTCTATCGCGTCAAAGCGGTAGATTCCGGCTATGACCATGCCCTTAAGCCACATCCAGTTTCGCTGCAGCAATTTTTCCAGCGCGGCCCTGTCGCCGTTGCTGGCGGCCAGCGCCAGCATAGACTCGTTTTCATTTGTATGCGGTATCTTCGTCATCATTCTACTAATATAGACATTATCGGCAGGATATTCATACACCATTTTTTAATTTAAGCGGTTTTTTCAACGTCGCCGTTCCAGAGCGGAATGACGGTGGAATTTCCTATAACTCTCTTTTTTTCAAAATCTTATAGTTTTCCAGGAAGGCGGGGTTTCCAACGAAACACGGGGGGTGCGAGGCAATTTGCCGAAAAAACAGAAAAATCCGTGTATTTTTGCTTGCAAACCGGTCCAACTTGGTGTATTTAGACGCCACTCGACGCCGAAACGGTTTTGGGCCGGAATCGGCGAAGGGAAAAAAGTTAAAAAATTTTTTGAAAAAGTATTGACAGTCTTTTGTTTGTGCGTTACAGTTATCTTTTCGGAAAGCGAAAGCGGGCAAGTCAATAGAGGTTACCGGTTGCTTGGCCGCTTATTATTTCCGAAAACGAGGTAACGGGTTTTTGAGACCTTTTATCTCGAAAGCTCATTGACAAGTTCATAAATGGTGCCGCAATGCAACGAGAGCACAGGGCCTCGAGCCTTCACGACGAAGAGGTTCGATGTCCTTAAAACCATAATGGTGTGAAAAAACGTCCGGTTTTCCGGATACATCAGCTTGGTTACTCGTTGCGTGAGCGAGTTTTTTTAAGTTGATTCCTAATCAAAGATTTCCGTTGAACAACGGAGTCAGTGATACAAATTGAAGAGTTTGATCCTGGCTCAGAACGAACGCTGGCGGCGTGGCTAAGACATGCAAGTCGAACGGACGATTGAATTGGGTAACCGAGACAATCGTTAGTGGCGAAAGGGTGAGGAATGGATAGGTAACGTACCTTTGGCTTCGGGATAGCGTTCCGAAAGGAGCGGTAATACCGAATAACATCACAGAGTGCAGGCTTTGTGATCAAAGATTTATCAGCCAAAGAGCGGCCTATTCCCTATCAGCTTGTTGGTGAGGTAACGGCTCACCAAGGCGACGACGGGTAGCGGGACTGAGAGGTTGGCCCGCCACATCGGGACTGAGACACTGCCCGGACCTCCACGGAGGGCTGCAGTAACGAATATTGGGCAATGGGCGAAAGCCTGACCCAGCGACGCCGCGTGCAGGACGAAGTCCTTCGGGATGTAAACTGCTGTCAGGGACTAGAAAGCTTCGGTTGATCAGTCCCAGAGGAAGTCACGGCTAACTTCGTGCCAGCAGCCGCGGTAATACGAAGGTGGCAAGCGTTGTTCGGAATCACTGGGCTTAAAGGGCGCGTAGGCGGACCAGAAAGTGTCTTGTGAAATCCCCCGGCTTAACCGGGGAATGGCAGGGCAAACTACTGGTCTTGAGGCAAGTAGGGGTGTGTGGAACTCTTGGTGGAGCGGTGGAATGCGTAGATATCAAGAGGAACGCCGAAGGTGAAGACAGCACACTGGACTTGTACTGACGCTGAGGCGCGAAAGCGTGGGGAGCAAACAGGATTAGATACCCTGGTAGTCCACGCTGTAAACGATGCCTACTAGGTTGTGGGGGTTCTGACACTCTCACAGTCGAAGCAAAAGTGTTAAGTAGGCCGCCTGGGGAGTACGGTCGCAAGGCTAAAACTCAAAGGAATTGACGGGGGCTCACACAAGCGGTGGAGCATGTGGATTAATTCGAAGCAACGCGC
>JBNRMN010000027.1:0-5424 GCA_050309605.1 Anaerohalosphaeraceae bacterium | reverse complement strand
GGGTATCGCACACCTCCGATATCCAGCAGAACGCTCTGTGCCTGCGGCGCTTCAATGCGCGCCCGGACGCGACGCTCGGAGTTGACCTGAGGATACTGCCGGCCCGGCTGATTGGTCGAGGCCGGTTGAAAATCCTCCACGGCCGCCGCGGCCGCATACCCCAACATCAAACAGAGAATCCCTGTTATGACGATTGCCGATAGCTTTTTTACGACCCGTTGATTCATTTGACAACTCCGTAAAATTGAATTCCCCTTGAATTATTGACCGACAGAGCGAATTGATTCGTCAGCGTTTCCGTCTATGGTTTCAATCGATCCGTCTTGACGATAGTTCAGCTCAACGATTTTCATACTCCGCAGCCAGGTCTTGCCGCCCGACAGTTTGCTGTCATGATGGAACAGATACCATTTGCCCTTGAATTCAAGAATGGAATGATGCGTAGTCCATCCAACCACCGGCGTCATCACCACCCCTTGATAGGTAAACGGCCCGCAGGGGTTGTCGCCCACGGCGTAGCACAGCAGGTGCGTATTGCCGGTTGAATAGGAGAAATAATATTTCCCGTTGTATTTATGCATCCACGCCGCCTCGAAAAACCGCCGATTTTCGTCTTTGGTTTTCAGCGGATTTCCGTACGCATCGAGAATCACGACATCGCGCGGCTCTTCAGCGAATTCAAGCATATCCTCGGACAGCCGAGCGACTTGTGCACACAGCGCCGGTTCTTCGGGGTCGCGCAAAGCGTCATTCTCCTCATAGCGACCTGTTTTATAGCGCTGCAACTGGCCGCCCCAAATCCCTCCAAAATAGATATAGTGCGTCCCGTCATCATCCCGAAAGGTGGACGGGTCGATACTGAAACTGCCGTTCATCGGCTTGGGCCTGGCCTTGTACGGCCCTTCCGGTTTGTCGCTGATCGCAACACCGATACGGAAAATATCCTTGTCGTCTTTGGCGGGAAAATACATATAATATGTCCCGTCTTTATGTGCAACATCATTGGACCACATCTGACGTTTGGCCCAGGGAACGTCCTTAATATCAAGCGCAACGCCGTGATCGATGACATCGCCTTCGGGATCGTCCATCGAATAGACGTGATAATCGCGCATATCAAAGTGGGCACCCGTATCGTCCTCAGGAATCCCGGCATCGATATCGTGGGACGGGAAGATATAGATTTTCCCGTTATAAACATGGGCGCGGGGATCGGCCGTGTAAATTGTTTTGATTAGATGTCGAGGTTTTTTTAACATATCATCTGTCTCTGAAGAAAGGGTTTCATTCTGTGCTTTGCGAAACATCGCCCGGCTTATGCTCCGTTTGCTTGCGGCGTTGGGCCAGATCGACTTCAATGGCCAGCATTTTTTTATTGCCGAGCGGATAGAACAACATCAATCCGCCGGCAATGACGGCGGGAATAGCCGCATACACACTCATACTCAGGCAGATTCCTTTGATCGCAACCGCATCCAGCACCGTCCCGGCAACATAGCCATAACCGTCAATGATCCAGCCCAGGGCCGCCCCGCCGAAGGCTACCCCCAGCTTGAGTACGAATAAAGAAGCCGCCATGATCAGCGCCGTGGCGCGTCGGCCGGTCTTCCATTCGGAATAATCCGCCGTATCCGCATAGATCGCCCATTGCAATGTGGACACCGGCCCCATGCAAAATGATGTCACCAGTTGCAATCCAAACAACAACAGAAGACTATCCGAACGGACGTAATAGACTAAAGCCGTTGAGATCCCGGCCACAATAAACAGTATCGCATAAACCCTGGGCTTATCCATGATTTTGCAGATCCACTTGGTCGAAATCGCACCGATGATGGTCAACACTGTTCCGCTGAGCATAAAGGCCGAAGCCAGTTGCGTTGAAGTCAAACTGTAGGCGCTGCCCAGCAGTATGATCTGCTGAGATTGGATAAAGTGATCGAAGTAATAAACAATCGCTCCGCCGCGGATCAAGACAAAGGCAAGCTGAAAAATCGTAGCGCACCCGATCATCAGCCACGGCCCGTTGTGCAGTAAATCGGTGATGTCCTCTTTGAATGTGTTATTCTCTTCTTTAATGGGCTGCACACGTTCTTTGGTCGAAAAGAACGTTATTAAGAAAAGAACGGTCGCCGCACTGAAAAGAATCGTCATCGCCAGCTGCCAGCCCTCGGGTGAGTTTTTTTCGCCGCCGAACCGGATCACCATCCCGGTCAGCGCATACTGGACAATAAACGCCGCGACAAAGACCAGCACAAACCGAAACGACGAGACCACCGTGCGCTCCTGCGGATTCGGGGAGATGACCCCCATCAGGGCACAATACGGCACATTGATGGCCGTATAGACCATCATCATCAGCGTATAGGTCACATAGGCATACACGATTTTGCCGACATCGGACATCTCCGGCGTAGTAAACATGGCGATGCCAATCACCCCGAACGGAATGGCAAACCACAGCAAAAACGGTCTGAATTTCCCCCAGCGCGTCTTAGTCCGGTCTGCGATCGCCCCCATGAGCGGATCATTGATTGCGTCCCATATGCGAGTGACCAAAAACATCGTCCCCGCGGTTTTGGCCGTGATCCCGAACACATCCGTGTAAAAATAGAGCAAAAAGTAAATTGTGGTCTGAAAAAACAGGTTCGAAGCGGTATCGCCCAGACCGTACCCGATTTTTTCACGAATGGATAGTTTTCCAAATTCGGTTTTCACAAAACCTCCTTGTGCATTGTTTTCTGTCAGTGTGTTGTCATATTCTCATAACAGACGACCGAATACTCTTAAGCCTGTTCTGAACACAACAGCGGCCCGCCGGGCTACCTGTCGTATCCGAGCAGTGTTAACATTTTGTCTGCGTACCGTTTGCCTAACTCTCTGTAGCCGGCCGAATCGAAATGCAGGCGGTCGGGCTGACTTGTGCATCCGGACGATGAAATAACATAGGAATTGGCCAGGACAGCGGGCAGCCGGGCAATGATCTTGTTCATCTCCGCACAAACTCCCTGCTGATCGGCATGGACGGTTTCTCCCGCCAGCAAGGGCACCTCTTCAGGATTGAGATTCAAATCCCGGATCAAATGATCATACACCCCTTTCACTTTTTTTGGCCAATCAAAATCATTGGAATTTGACTCGCCCTGATGCAGCAGAATGCCTTTGATGACACCGGACTGTTGCGCAATCTTGGCCATACGAACAAGATGCCGATAAGGGTTCCCTTCGTATTCATTGATAAAATTCGTCATCCAGTCCGGGGCTGTCGCGGCATACGACTGAAAAGTGTCCTTTTCAAACAACTCAATCTTGCAGCCGGGAACCGCCACATTGACAACCCCAACCCGGATATGTTCCGGCAGATTGGCTGCCATATGACGTCCAAAATAATCGGCAGGCCCCACCCCCCCCGTCGGCCGACACAAGGGAGGGATCGCGGGATACCACTGCCCCTGGGTTCTGTTTAATTTGGGCATGTCCAGAGGCGACAGGACTTGAAAACGCTCATCAACCTCCAAATCCTGCTGCTCAATTTTAGCCGCACCGTCCATATTGGACTGTCCAAAACAAAGGAATACATAAAAGTTCGGGTCTGGATCGGCAATCTTATCCTCTATACGATAGTAATCAAAGTCCACGAATCCGCCTGTGGTTTGAGTTGCATAGTTGAACAGGCCAAAACGGTAACCCATAAAGTGCGGCAGGGTATAGGCCATTTGCAGGGTGGATCCGATCGTTGACCACACCTTGCCGTCCAGGCTGTAATAAAAATACGCCTTGTCCGTGCGATTCCGGAAGTCACAGTCAATCCGGAAATAGACGGTTTGCTGTTCGAGGGCAATGCGTTCCACTTCTCGGGGCCGGTTGGATTCGGCACTGACCATCACGATCGATTTAGCATCGTCTTCCATTTTGACGCCGACAAAGCCATACCGACGCTGCAAAGCTATCAGTCCGGCACAGTCGCCGTTTTTCATATGGGCCACTTCCAGTTTCGTTGTCGCCGAACACACCGGGCCGAAGGTTCGCTGGGTCAGCATATTGCGGGCCTGAAGGACATCGCTGTCCACCCGTCCGGTGGTCAGTCGCAGGTATCCCTTCCGCTGGCCAATCGACCAGTAGCGAGTGTCGGGGTTGTGGTTCCACTGCCAGGCCAGCGGCAGCGGCTGGTCCGGGGCACGGTCAAACTCATCGGAGGCGACGATATTGGCAAGCCCCTGGCCGTTGTCTTCAATATCCAGCGTTATTGGCGCCTTGCCGTCAATGCCCAGCACCGGCCACCCGTCTTCCCACGTGACCGGCACAAGCCACGGACTGCGTCCCACCGCCCCGTTGTCCTGAAACAGCAGTGCGTACCAGTCGCCTTCGGGAGTGTCGATCAGGCAGCCCTGAGCAATTCCCTTGTCCTCCAAAATCACTTTACTTTCGTAGGGACCGGTAATTGTATCGGCTCGGTGAATAATCTGCGTCCGCATACCGCCGCGCGGCCAGGTGATATTCATCACATAATAGTGGCCGTTGATTTTACGCACTTGAGTCCCTTCGGCCGGCAAACCGACAGGTCGTCCCACGACGGCGCTGGCATCTTTGATCACCACCTCATTGAAACCGTCCGGTTTGATACCGGTCAAGTCCGGCTTCAGTTCCACCAGGCGAAGATCGCCGACGCCGTAGAGCATATAGACACGGCCGTCGTCATCAAAGAACAGCGAATGGTCATGCAATGAAGGAGAAAACGAAATCTCTTGCCAGTGCCCGTTTTCGATATCGGCGGTGGTATAGATATGCGTCCGACCGCTTGTGCTGGAAAAAGTGGTCGCATAGAAGGTTCCATTGTGGTAGCGCAGACAGGGCGCCCAGGACCCCGCGCCATAGGCGTTTCGGCCATTATCCAGCCGCAGCGCCGCGTTGTCGGCCAGTGTGTCATAGGCATACCCGATCAATTCCCAGTTGACCAGGTTTTTTGACTTCATAATGGGCAGGCCGGGGCTCATATGCATCGTCGTGCTGGCCATATAATACGTATCGCCGACGCGAATGGCCGCCACATCCGGCACATCGGCCCAGATAATCGGATTTTGCGCCGGTTTAGCCTGAACCCAGCCACCGGCCAACAGCACTATACAGGTTAATCCGATTAATAACATCGCGCCGCCTGTCTTGGTCATGATAAACCTCCGTTGTTAAAAATTGTCGTTAGATTGAAAACTTTATTGAAACGATCCATCGAACCAGTGGCGGGCCAGCTCGGCGAATTCGTACAAGCCGACTCGACCGTCGCCGCTTAAATCCAGCTCGGGGTTTTCCTGCAGCCAATAGTCGGCAAAGCCCGCAAGGTCATCGATGTCAACGACGCCGTCGCCGTTCATATCGCCGTAGAGAACGCGGCCCCGAACCTCGATTGAGTCAATCGCAATATCGCCG
>JBNRMN010000026.1:0-14170 GCA_050309605.1 Anaerohalosphaeraceae bacterium | reverse complement strand
GATTCCGCACTTCCTCGGCCACGACGGCGAAGCCCTTGCCCGCCTCGCCGGCCCGGGCCGCTTCCACGGCGGCGTTCAGTGCCAGCAGATTGGTCTGGAACGCGATCTCGTCGATGACCTTGATGATCTTGGCCGTCTCGTCGGACGACTTCTGGATGTCGTCGATCGCCCGGCTCATCCGCTGCATCGACTCGGCGCCGCCTTTGGCCGCGCCGCGCGCCTCGGACGCAAGCGTACTGGCCTGCTGGGCGTTGTCGGCGTTCTGTTTGGTCATGGAGGACATTTCCTCAAGACTCGAGGATGTTTCCTCCAATCCTGCCGCCTGTTCGGTCGCCCCCTCGGCCAGCGACTGCGAGGCCGCCGAGACCTGTCCGGATGCCGCTGCCACCTGCTGCGCCCCTTCGGTCAGCCCGGCAATGATCTGATTGATCGGCTTTACGATACTGCGTGTGATATAGACCGCCAAGAGAACACCCAGGACGATGCCGCAACCGGTCAGGATTACTGAAAAGGTATTGGCAAAGGCAACCAATGATTGCTTGCGATTTTCAAGCGTTTCAGCAAGATCCTCGAGAATCTTCATTGAATTGGCAGCCTCGACCGTCATGGTCGAATCAGCCTGACGTTCAGTCAGAACTGCCTGATAATACTGTTGTCCGGCTTCTTTATAGTGTTCCAGCGAGGCTCGAATCGTCTCTGCGGCGTTTTCAAGTTCTGCAATTCCGCGCACCTGCTGTGCCCACCGAGCGGCGCCTTGCTGAGCAGCTTGCAGTTGTTTTTGGTAGTCTTGCCATTGTTTATCTTTGTTGGTTGCTATCAGATAGACGGCCGTAACTCGCAGTACGAGAAAGTTTTCGACGACATCGTTATTCAGGGATTCTTGAAGTTGCAGCCAGTGCTCAAAGACGTCGGTATCCTGTTTCTCAATGGCCTTCTGTAAGGCCGGTGCGATGACCTCATCTCGTGCGCCGGCGATACTGCGAGTAATGTCCCATCCAATCTTTCCCCACTTGGCAAAAGCATCGTCTTTGGCCTGTTGTGCTTGGGTTGTCGAGTAAAAAGCGGTGCTGTAATCCTTCAGGCTTTGTCGAGCATTCTGAACGGCGACCTTGTCTTCATTGCGCATGTCCGCCGCCATTTCAAGTGCTGCCAAATGATCCTCAAGTTCGGTTTTGTGCTCCTCCCATCTTTCAATCGCGTTTTTGGTTTCTCCATGGCGCGTTTCAAGCCCATACGCCCGGAAATCTTTTTCCTCTACGCGAAGGTCGTTAAAATGCAGGGTGCCTTTGGCGGCGTCTTCGGCCAGGGCGACAGTGCGGTTGATACGGCCAAGGAACAACCAACTGACCGTGCTCAGTATTGCAGCAATCGCAATCATCACACCGAACCCGATTCCCATTTTTGCTGATAATCTTACATTTCTCATACGCACTGATCCTTTCCTGAAGCAACACCATATTGTCTTGATTCATACGTCTGTTCCTGAATCCAACGCCTGCTCCATTAAGGCCTATTCTTATCGACAGGGGATCGGCATGGGTTTAATGGAAGGGGTGACATATTTTACGCCTTTGGTGTCCGGCGTCTGTTGACCGAGCGCGTTTTCGGAACGAACGAAAAACAAGTGCCCTGCTGCGCAGAGAGGGTCGGCAAGTCTCCGATAATCTTCGAGTGCTGCATATAGAAAAACCGATATCTCCAAAGACGCCGCCGCGGCGTCCGGCTCAGGTCATCCGGTATATGCCGAGGGGGTGGTTGCCACTTATTTTTAATAATATAGCGTTTTTCTGAGAAACCGACCGATAACACGCTTGCTTGCGATGCCCCATAAAATGGGCGAATTGACAAATGAGAAAAAAAAAAGGTTCCGCGAGAAAGATCACGGAACCGTTGTATGTGGCCGCAGTGTGGTGCTGCTATTGGGTCGATTCAGAAGACTGTTCGGCCTGCGATTTCAGGGTTTCAATGGTTTGATTGGCCTTATTCAAATCTGCTCTGAGCGTTTCAATCGTGCGTGCCGCTGCTGCCAGATCGGTTTTGAGCTTCTCGGTCTGCTGCTGCAATTGACGAGTCGTTCGTTCCAGTTCAGCGGTCTTGTCCTGTTCGGCCTTGAGTGCCTGTTCCTTCTCGGTCAGAGAGGTCTGAAGTCGTTTGGCACGGTCTTCTTCTTTTTTCAGCATGGACATGATACTTTCCATGGCCTTCTGCTGCATTTCGACGTTTTCAGTCTTGATTTTTTCAATTTGGTCATCTTTTTGCTGAATCGTCGTGCGAGCCTGCGCCAGTTCCTGTCGCAGCGAGGCGGTTTGAGCTTCAAGAAGCTGATTGTCCTGCCGGCACGACACCAGTTCCTGGTTTTCGCATCCGGCCATCAGCATCATAACCGCCACAATCCCCAATACGACTGCATGTTTCATTGTCTGTGTCCTTTCCAAATTAAACGAAATTCCATTTTCTATGTTCACGATAGGAATAGTCTATCGCGTCTTTACAATTCCGGCAAGACCCGATAGGCGTTTTTTTGCATCTGCGCGATATTCTCGACCGCTGTCAGCCGAACCTGCCAATGGTATTCTTTGTCGGAAGACAGCGTATATTGCCGGTGCGGGCGGGCGCCCCAACTGTTGTCGCCGCCGACGCCGGTTTGCTGATAGTCGATGTTGATCGTCATGTTTTCGCGGCTCGGCAGGTCGTGAATGTGCCGCGCGCGCTCCAGATCGGCCAGGGTATAAGGCCAGGCACTGGCATTGATCAGCGGCTGGCCGACGGCCATCAGACCCATGCCCCGGTCATTGACCCAGGCGACCCATCGCACATCAGACGTGTTGCCGTTTTCCTGCGGACGGACATAAATATGATCCGGACGATAAACATCTTTTTCATAAACGCCGACAGCCGCACCGGTCTTGCGATCCCAATAAGATTCCCATGGCCCGCGGCCGTACCATTTCATCGTTCGGAACGTGCCGGGCATTTGCCCCTGCATTCCGATCCGCATCAGTTCCGGCAATCCGCTGCCCGGCTTGAGGGTCTGGGATATCAGCACGTCGCCGGAGCCGTAAACGGTATAAACGGTTGCCAGCGTCGTTTCGCCGGCGGGCAGGTTGTCGCTGACGGTGACCCGCACTGCTTGCGGACGCAACTGAACGGCCTGAAAGTCGAGCATCTGGCGATTCGGCCCGGCATGTCTCCAGACCCCGCAGCGTCCCGGCATCCCGTTGCCGCGATCGTTGTCGGTGGGTGCTCGCCAGTAGTTCGGCGTCAGTTCAGAGGCCAGCAGCGGTGTACCTCGATATACGAACGATGCCAAAGCCCCCGTTTGCTTGCTAAAGCGGACCGAAAAATCTTGCCCCTGGACTGTCAGGTGTTGTGCATCGTCCTGCATCGTCAACTCGGGCATATCGTCCGGCGATGTCGCCGCCGCTGCGGTCTTGCCGAAGGGCAATTCAAATTGGTCCCATGCGACCACATGCCCCTTCTTGGCCCACGGTTGATCCTCTCTGAGTACAAAACTAACCTTGAGAAGATATTCGTTTCCGGCCTCGGCCTGGATTTTTTGCAAGGGGATGGTTACGGATTGGGCGGCAAGCGGGTCAACTGCGACAGCGCCCAGCGAACCGGTCTGAACCACCAGTCCATTCCGGCTCACTTCCCAGATCACATCCACAAAGTCCAGCGGAATAAAGCAGTACTTATTCTCAATCCGAACTTTGCCGGTCTCCAAATCCTCGGCGTGAACCTTGATATTTTGATAGACCTTTTTGACCTCATAGAGATGCGGATTGGGTTTGCGGTCCGGCTGCACCAGTCCGTTGATGCAGAAATTACCGTCGTTGGGATGATCGCCAAAGTCGCCGCCGTAGGCCCAGTACCATGCTTTTTCGGATTTCTTCTCAATCAAACGGACGTGGCCTGCGTCCAGCCAAAACACGGCGTCTGGGCCGACTTGCGCATCCGACCGATTCAGCCGTTCCGGCGGCAGGACGGTATGGTAGATACGCGCCCGGCCGATCAGTCCGTTAAAACGGCGCGTATCGTTCTGCGTATTGATTCCGACGCCGACCGGATAGGCCGAACCGTTGATTGCGCCGACGTGCGGCTGGGTGGCGGCCAGTTTGCCGTTGATGTACAGTTTCAGTGCAGTACCGTCATACGTTCCGGCCAGATGCGTCCAGGACGAATAGGCCTCGCTCGGCAGATCCGCCCGCACGGTTACCCACGTGTTGTCGTGAATAAAAAATTCCGCCCTTTGGTTGTTATTGATGAGCTTGAGCATATATTGGGTATCGCCTTTGCCGACGATCGGGCCGTGGTCGCCGCCGCTGCGTTCAGGCAGCACCCACGCCTCCAGGGTAATCGCCTTGCCGGTGATGTTCAGGGCCGGCTCGTCTTCAAACGCCGCCCAGCCGTCAAGGCCCTTTATGTTTGAAGGGCCTTCTTTAATGTCGCCGTTCAGGCGCCCGCTGAGCCGGGCCGCGCTTTCACGAAGTTCATACGTCGATTCGGTTTGTTTGCGAAGGCCCTGATCGACCCAGTCCCAGATGCAGCCGCCTTGCAGGTGTGTGTGGCTTTCAATGGCGTCCCAGTAATCCTGCAGGTTGCCGACGCTGTTGCCCATCGCATGGGCGTATTCACACAGAATCAGCGGTCGTGTCTGTTCACGACGGGCATAGCGAACAATCCAGTCAATCGAGGCATACATCGGGCAGACGATATCCGTGTGCGGTCGCTGGCCGGCCTGTTCGTAATGGATCGGACGCGACGGATCGCGCTGTTTGATCCAGGCGCTGGCGGCCTCGAAGTTGATCCCGTCGCCGGCCTCATTGCCCATCGACCAGATAATCACGCTCGGATGATTCTTGTCGCGCTCGACCATCGCCCTGATGCGTGCCAGATGCGCCTCCTGCCAGGCCGGGTCTTTGGCCAGCGACTCGGCCCCGTAGCCCATGCCGTGCGATTCAATATTGGCTTCATCAATCACGTACAAGCCGTATTCGTCGCACAACTCATACCACTCCGGTACCGTCGGATAGTGGCTGGTGCGCACCGTATTGATATTGAACTGTTTCATCAGCAGAATATCGCGGATCATCGACTCCCGCGACATCACATGGCCGGTATCCGGGTCGTGCTCATGACGATTGACGCCCTTGACATAAATCGGCTTGCCGTTGACCAGCAGTTGGCCGCCTTTGATTTCGACTTTGCGAAAGCCGATCTTTTGGCTGATCACTTCAATCCGTGTGCCGGACTGGTCTTTCAACTCAAAAAGCACAGTGTAAAGATGGGGTGTCTCGGCCGTCCATTTCAGCGGATTCGGGACGGGCGCTTCCAGACCGATGGTTTTTTCCGCGCCTGACGGAATGGATTCATTTAAGCGAGCTACCATTCCCGATGCCGGTGCGATGGGTTTTTGGTCCGCATCAAGCAGTGTCATTTCCACACGCGGGAAATCCATCGCCTGTCCGGAATCATTACGAACCGTAACCTCAGCCTTCAAGTGAGCGTCTCTGTACTGATCGTCCAGATCGGTCGTGACAAAGACGTCACGGATACGCAAATCCGCGGTCGAATACAAATAGACATTACGGAAAATCCCGCTGAGACGCCAGAAGTCCTGGTCTTCCAGATACGAACCGTCGCTGTACCGATAGACTTCCGCCGCCAGGATGTTTCGCCCGGGTTTGAGATACTCGGTGATATTAAATTCGGCCGGCGTACGGCTGTCCTGACTATAGCCGACCTTCTGTCCGTTGATCCACAGATAAAACGCCGAATTGACGCCGTCAAACACAATAAACACCTGACGGTCTCGCCATTCCGACGGGATGGTGAAGGTGTGTCGATAAGAGCCGACCGGGTTGCGGTGGTCGAAATTGGTAAAATGTGATGGAGGCGTGCCCATCACGCGCGGCGGATCTTTGCGGAACGGATAGGTTACGTTTGAATACAGCGGCACGCCGTACCCTTCTATTTGCCAATTGCTCGGCACCGGAATCGTGTCCCAGTCGCGAACATCGTAGTCCGGCCTGTAAAAATCCGCCGGGCGGCTGTCCGGATCCGGCGACCAGTGAAATTTCCAGTCGCCGTTGAGTAATTTGGCCCAGCGCGATGAGAGTCGATCTCCCGCAACGGCGCTGCGCCTATCAGGATAAGGCATAGAAGTGCTGCGCGGGGCCTCTTTGTTGATGCCGATGATTTGTTCGTTTTCCCAGTCGGGCACATCCGCTTTGGCATTGGCCATACCCATAACGATGATCCCTGCTAATACCAGACACACAAAGCCTTGTTTCTTCATAGCCAAATCTCCCGAAAACGAGTGAATAATCCATTCGCACAAATACTAACCGCCGCAGGCCGGTTATGCAAGCGCAACTGTGTGGAATTTTCAGACCTTGGCGGGGGACTATTCGTTTTCCGGGTCGATGACGTGCATCTCAATCAGGGCGTTTCGAGCGGCCATTTGTTCGGCGTCTTTCTTGGTCACGCCCCAGGCGCTGGGAAACCGGCGATGGTCAATCACGACGCCGACCTCAAAACACTTGTTGTGATCCGGCCCTTTTTCATCCAGCAGTTCATAGTACGGCGTGCGATTATAGACCTGCTGGCAGTGCTGCTGAAGGACGGATTTGAAGTTGTTTTGATGCTGTTCGGCGTCGGCCAATTCGATCAGCGGATCGAAGAAACGCAAAATGAAGTCTTGTGCCGCCTCCAGCCCCCCGTCAAAATAGATTGCCGCGATCACTGCTTCCAGACATCCGGCGGCAATGGAGCCGTTGACCGCGCTGCTGCGGTCGGTGCCTTTGCCCAAACGAAGAAATTGCACAAGCCCCATCTGCCCGGCAATCTTGGCGCACACTTTCCGCGAAACGAGCATGCTTTTGATCTTGGTCAGATCACCTTCCTGGTAGCGGGGGAAACGGTCATATAAGGCGCGGCAAATCACCATCCCCAGCACCGAATCGCCCATAAACTCAAGGCGTTCATTGCTTTTGAGACGGTCGTCTGTTCGGGAAGAATGTGTCAGCGCTTCGCAAAGTTGTCCGGGGTCCTTAAATTGGTACCCCAGCATCTCTTGTATCTGCTGCAGAAGGTCGGTATCCATCGATTGTCTCTTGTTCCGATTTCGCAGGCAGATTTCGAACAGCGCCGACCGATGGCGACATTCGAAATACGCCCGTCAATGAAATTGACATTTAGAATATATCATATAGGCCAGGTTTGTCAAGTGCCCGTTGTGCATTCCTAAGCAAATTCGGGGGGGACTGAGAAAACAGCAATTTTCTGTCTTGTAATAGCCGGAAACTTTAACTTGCGTTTGACTCGTCAAGTGCGTAAGATTCTACGAACTGAAAATAAGCCGCAAAGCAACCTGTCCGACTGAGTGCGGGTGAATCGTCAGATACAATGAAAACGAGTTTGGAATTAAAAAACAATTGGCTCATTATTGTCGTGATTTCGACGGCTGTCTTCTCCGGCTGCCGGGTGGCTCCTGATCACACCCAAATTGATCCGGTTGATCTGCCATCGGCTTTTTCAGATTCCGGTCAGGTGCCTTTGCCGGATAAATGGTGGCATACCTTTGATGATGCCGCGCTGGATGCGCTGATTGAGCAGGGGCTTAGCCGGAATTTCTCGATTCGGTCAGCTTGGGACCGGCTCCGACAGGCCGAGCAGGTCGCTGTCAAAACGGGCGCCGGTCTGCTGCCGGATGTAACCTTCCAGGGGGCTGCTCGCCGCACGCGGCAGGAACGAGAGGGCCGGACGGACTACACCTCGACCTACACCGCGGCTCTGGCGGCGTCTTATGAGCTGGATTTATGGAAGCGTGTGCGTTCAAGTCATGAAGCGGCCCTGCTTGATGCGAAGGCCGCCCGCGAAGAGGTGGCCGCCGCGGCCGTAACACTCAGCGCCGCCATTGCCCGCACGTGGTATCAGCTTGCCGAGTCCCGCATGCAGGAGCAGTTAATTACCGAACAGGTGGAGACAAACGAAAAAATACTGGAGATTATCTCGCTTCAGTTTCGCCAGGGACAGGTCGGCGCATCGAATGTCTTTCGTCAGCGTCAATTGGTTGAGGCGACGCGCGGCCAGCTCATCGCGGCGAAAGAGCGTTCCGTTCTCCTGCAGCATCAGGTGGCGATTCTGCTGGGCAAGGTCCCCGGCCGCTGGACGCCGCAGGCGGATGCCGAATTGGTCGCGCTGCCGGACCTGCCGGATGCGGGCGTACCGACCGAGCTGCTGCAGCGTCGCCCCGATTTGCGCCGTGCCGGCTATGCGATTGCCGCCGCCGATGCCCGCGTCTATGCGGCCGTGGCCGATCAGTATCCGCGCATCAGTCTTTCGGCGTCCGCACAGACCGAAGCAGACCGTATCGGCGATTTATTGGACGACTGGGCGGCCTCACTGGCGGCCAACATCGTCGGCCCCCTGTTTGACGGCCATTTGCGAAAGGCTGAGGTTCAGCGAACCCGCGCCGTCCTTTCGGAACGAATTCATACCTATGCCCAAAACGTCCTGACCGCCGTCGGCGAAGTCGAGGACGCCCTGCAGCAGGAGGCGTATCAGCGTCAGGCCATTGACAATCTCCGCCGGCAGCTTGACCTGTCCGAGCAGGTCTAAGAGCGTACCCGTGAAAGCTATCTCAAAGGGCAGCTGGATTACCTGCGCGTTCTTGATGCGCTGGTTTCACAGCAGGCCCTTCAGCGCAATGAACTGACCGCTCGGCGTCTTTTAATCGAACGCCGTATTGATTTATGCCGTTCGATTGCCGGCGACTGGTTGATGCAGCCGTCCGAGCCGGCGACAGTGCAACCTGCACCTGTTATGTCAATGAGGACCGTCTATGAGTGAACCGGTATCCCGATCCCAATCCTCTCGTCCGGTTGGTGTTGTCGGCAAGCTGCTCAAAGGGCTGCTTGCCATCGTGTACAAAATAATCCTGCCGATGCTCATTGTTGCCGGCGCGGTGGGGTTTTACAAATACCAGATGGACACCCGTCCCGAAGCGCAGCGTCGTCCGGCGGATCGTCAGGCACGGCTGGTGACGGTCGATTCGGTCCACAGACAAACCCGCCCGGCAGTGGTTCATGCCATGGGAACCGTCAAATCCGCGACTGAAGTTGCGCTGACGGCCGAAGTGACCGGGATTGTCACCTTTATGGATCCGGCGGTTTTGCCCGGCGGGCTGGTTAAGCAAGGGCAGATTTTGTATCGCATTGACAGTCGGGATTATGAAACCATCGTTCAGCAGCGACAAAGCGAAGTGGCCCGTGCAGAACTGGCCCTGCGATTGGAACGCGCCAATCAGACCGTCGCCCGACAGGAATACGAATTGCTGGACGAAATGATCGAAGAACAGGATCGTGAGCTGGTGCTTCGCGAGCCGCATCTTGCCGAGGCACGACGCGCGCTGGAAGCGGCCAAGGCCGCCCTGGCCAAAGCCGAACTCGATGTCCGGCGCTGTACGGTGCGAGCACCGTTTAACGCTGTCATCAAGGCCAAACATGCGGATGTCGGAGCGCGGGTGTCCCCCACCACGCCGCTGGCGGTACTGATCGGAACGGATGAGTATTGGGTTGAACTGCTCGTGCCTGTCGAGCAATTGCACTGGATTCGGTTTCCCGACCGCGGTGAATCGGACGGTTCGCCGGTGCGGGTTTACAACTCCTCGATTTGGCGCGAGGGGCGCTATCGGCAGGGGCGCGTGCTGCGTCTGATGGGGCAACTGGAAGAAGCCGGACGAATGGCTCGGATGATCGTATCCGTGCCTGATCCGCTGGGTTTGCGTACGGAACAGGATGCGCCGCTGCTGCTGATCGGCAGTTATGTGCGCGCCGAGATCCAGGGCCGCGAAATTCCCGATATCATCGTGCTGCCGCGGGAATATCTGCGCGACGGCGAATTTGTGTGGGTGATGAATGAGCAGGATGCGATGGAGATTCGCCGAGTGGAGATTCTGTATCGCGGACGCGAAGCGGTCTATGTCACAAGCGGTTTATCGGATGGCGACCGTGTGGTCAGTTCGGATCTGTCGGCGCCGGTGGAGGGGATGCCGCTGCGCGTGGACAGCCCGCCTTTGGAGATCCCGACGATGACCGATCAGCAGGAGGCATCGCAATGAACAAGACCTCCGGCGGCGACCTTCGGCGCGGCCTGATCGGCTGGATGACCCATAACCATGTGACCCCCAATCTGCTGATGATGGTCTGTCTGGTCGGCGGCTTCTTTTTTGCGTTGCGGATCAAACAGGAGGTCTTTCCGGAGTTTGACTTGGATTTGGTCAATGTCGTTGTGCCCTATCCGGGTTCCAGTCCAGAAGAAGTTGAACAGGGAATTGTCCTGGCCGTTGAAGAGGCCATTCGCGGCCTGGAAGGCATCAAAGAGATACGCTCAACCGCTTCCGAAGGCAGGGCGGTGGTGACGGCCGAACTGCTGGAAGGAGCGGATCGTCAGCGGGTCTATCAGGAAATTATGCAGGAAGTGGATCGTATTACCACATTTCCTCAGGACGCGGAGCGCCCGGAAGTGCGACTGGCGGCGCGCCGCAGGGAAGTGGTGAACTTTCAGGTTTACGGCGATGTATCGGAGTGGGTGTTGCGGGAATTGGCCGAACAGGTCCGCGACAGCCTGTTGCAGTCGGAGGGGATCACACAGGTCGATTTGACCGGGGTGCGGGATTATGAAGTTCAGGTCTTGATTGAGCAGGATACCCTGCGCACCTATGGATTGACACTTCAGGATGTGGCCAACCGCATCCGCGTTGCCGCGGTTGAACTGCCCGGCGGACATATTGAAGCACGCGGCGGAGAAATCCTCCTGCGGGTGATGGAGCGTCGGGATTGGGCCGGCCAGTTTGCCGCGATTCCGATGATTACCACGTCCGAAGGCGCCATCGTTACATTGGGGGATATTGCCCGTGTCGTGGATGATTTTCAGGATGTTGACCGAATGGCGACGTTTGACGGTCAGCGGGCCGTCGGTATCGCCGTCTATCGCGTCGGCGATCAAACGCCCATCGGCGTTTCGGAAGCCACGCATCGGGCGATGCAGGCGATTGAAGCCCAGTTACCGCCCGGCGTCAATTGGGCCATTACCAATGACCGGGCCGATATCTATCGGCAGCGATTGGGACTGCTGCTCAAAAACGCCGCATGGGGCTTGATCTTGGTGCTGCTTCTGCTGGGGCTGTTTCTGGAGATTAAGCTGGCGTTTTGGGTCACCATGGGCATTCCGATTTCGTTTTTGGGGGCGTTTCTGTTTTTGCCGTCGGTGGATGTGACCATCAATATGATTTCGATGTTTGCGTTTATTATTGCGCTGGGTATCGTCGTCGATGACGCCATCGTCGTCGGCGAGAACATATACGAATATCGAAACCGCGGCATGAATTTTATGCAGGCCGCCGTTCAGGGGGCCAGAGATGTAGCCATGCCCGTCACATTCAGCATCATGACCAATGTGGTGGCGTTTTTGCCGTTGTATTTCATTCCGGGGGTGATGGGAAAGATTTGGAAGGTGATCCCGGTGGTCGTCATTACGGTGTTTTTGATTTCGCTGGTCGAGGCCCTCTGGATTTTGCCGACCCATTTGGCGCATGCCCGCCCCCGCAGTAAAAACCGACCGGCTTTAGTTCTGCACCGCTGTCAGCAGGCCTTCAGTCGGCAGTTTGAACGCTTTATCGAACGCATCTTTGCGCCGTTTCTCGATTGTTGCATTTCTTACCGACAGATCACGGTCGCGGTGGGGTTGGCGTTTTTTATCGCAGTGCTCAGCTATGTCTCCAGCGGACGTATCGGGATGATTCTGATGCCGCGGATTGAAGCGGATTATGCCTCCGTACGGGCCTCTCTT
The DNA here is from genome assembly GCA_050309605.1 of Anaerohalosphaeraceae bacterium. Classification (GTDB taxonomy): domain Bacteria; phylum Planctomycetota; class Phycisphaerae; order Sedimentisphaerales; family Anaerohalosphaeraceae; genus T3Sed10-213. The sequence goes on along the minus strand of JBNRMN010000026.1, from coordinate 2,317 downwards.
CCGTTCGGCAGTCCCCAGTACAAGGTGCAGGAAGTGGCCGATATACTGGTCGGTCATGCCCGAACGATCGTCGCCGAACACGGCGGCGAGATGCTCAGTAAGGGCATCTTTGCCGTCGTTGACGAAGACGATATCGACGTGCGGATTTATCTGACTGATCCCAAAGTGCGTCCGATCAGCACGACCCGCGTTACCCAGTTATGGCGCGAGCGCACCGGTTATTTGCCCGGCCTGGAATCGCTGCGCTTTGAAGCGGACCGCGGCGGACCGGGATCGGGGGCGGCCCTGACCGTTGAACTGAGCCACCGTGATATTGATGTACTGGACCGAGCCGGCACCCGACTGGCCGAGATTCTGGCCGATTTTCCGAATGTCAAGGACATTGACGACGGCTACACCCCCGGCAAACAGCAGTTGAATTTTACCATCAAGCCGGAAGGACAAAGCCTCGGCCTGACCGCACAGGAAGTGGCACGCCAGGTCCGTAATGCGTTTTTCGGCGCTGAGGCCCTGCGTCAGCAGCGCGGACGCAGCGAAATTCGTGTCCGCGTCAAGTTCCCAAAAGAACGGCGGATCAGCGAATTTGATCTGGAGCAGCTTGTAATTCGAACCCCCGCCGGCGCCGATGTGCCGCTCTTTGAGGTCGTCCAGGTCCAACGCGGACGATCGTACACCAGCATTACCCGTCGCGAAGGACGCCGCACCATTATGGTCACTGCCAACGTCGAACCCATTGAGCAAAGCAGTCAGGTGATTGCCACCGTGCAAAAAGAGATTTTACCCCAACTGACCGCAGATTTTCCGGGGCTGGGTTTCAGTTGGGAAGGTCGCCAGGCGGATATGCGCGACAGTATGCAAAGCCTGGTTGCTGGTTTTTTTGTTGCGCTCGGTGCGATTTATGCTATGCTGGCCGTGCCGTTTCGCAGCTACATCCAGCCGTTGATTGTGATGGTGGCAATTCCCTTCGGGTTCGTCGGAGCGACTCTCGGACATATGCTGATGGGCTATTCGCTCAGCGTGATGAGTATGATGGGCATTGTGGCGCTGTCGGGGGTGGTCGTCAATGATTCACTGATTCTGATTGAGTATGCCAATCGAGTCCGCAGAGAAGAGGAGCTGTCAGCCTTTGAGGCGATTCATCGCGCCGGCGTACGCCGTTTTCGACCGGTCATGCTGACTACCCTGACCACCTTCGGCGGACTGTCGCCGATGATCTTTGAAACCTCGCGTCAAGCGCGCTTTATGATTCCGATGGCCCTGTCGCTGGGGTACGGCATCGTGTTTGCCACATTCGTTACCCTGGTTCTCGTTCCCTGCCTGTATATGCTGCTGCATGACGCCCATCAGAACCATAGACGGTTTCTTTCGTTTTTGAATAGCTAACCTCCAAAAGACCATGTCGGACTAACGCCAGTGTGTGTCGCAGGCATACCGAAAAGGTGTCGTTTTGGCAGTTTATGACAGATCAGAATTCGGAGGGAATAAGCATAACTTTCCTTTTTACAATGAGATACGTACAGATCGTTGAACATGGCACGGTTTTTGTAATTTCTTGCAACAGACAGAAAAAGCCAAGTTGAACAAGCAAAGGTTGGTGTTCGTATTTTGATGAAGGGAGGTGTTGTTTATGGTATTAAGTAACCTGGTTCCATTCAGAAAGGGCGGCAAAGATGCGCTGACTCGCTATCGTCGCGAGGCCGATCCGTTTGCGGCGTTTCAGAGGCAGATGAATCGCCTTGTTGAAGACTTCTTCGGCCAAACAGGCCTGCAGCCTTTTGGCGCGACAGACCGATTCGCAGGCGGCTTCACGCCCACCCTGGATATTGCCGAAAATGACAAAGAAGTGATCGTTACGGCTGAACTGCCCGGCCTGGAGGAGAAGGACATCCAGATCAGCATCCAAAACGATATGCTGATGCTCCGCGGTGAAAAAAAGGCCGAGCACGAGGAAAAGGACGCTCAGCAGTATCTGGTGGAGCGTTCCTATGGGGCGTTTAGCCGGGTGATTCAGCTTCCCGCAGAGGTGGACGACAGCAAAGCTGAAGCCGTCTTCAAAAAGGGCGTGCTAAAGATTCGTTTGCCCAAAACCCCGGCGGAAAAGAGCAAGACCAAGCGCATCGAAATCAAACACGGATAACCGCCCGTGAGTGGAAGACGGGCCTGGCAGGTCAGGCCCGTTTTTTTATAATAATGGCTCTTCTCCAATAAAGTTGGTTGAAAATGCTCTTTGAAAACTATAAGTATTTTGGATTTAACGCTTTAAGACACCAGCATGGTAGATTATAATACCTCTGCCATAGGGGAGGATAGGGCAACG
>JBNRMN010000025.1:0-12932 GCA_050309605.1 Anaerohalosphaeraceae bacterium | reverse complement strand
AAACAAAAACAGAATGGAGAAAAGAGATGAAAAGAATAATTTTGTTTGTTTTGATCGGTGTTATTTGTGTGCCGGCGTGGGGTGGTCTTGCGGATGACGGTTTTATCACAGAAGGCGAGTATGTTTTCAGTCTTACATGGCGGTCTTATGATCCGCCTCTGATTGTCGATGGGGGGGGCATATCAAGTTTCGGTGCGGGACAATGGCCGCTTGATTGTAAAATCGACGTCGACCCCGCTGGATATGGATGGCGGCGGCGTGTATGACATCCTGCTTTACAATACCAGCCAACTGCACTATTTGGACGGTGTAACGGAGTACATCCGAATCGGTCAAAATGCTACTGCGATACTCAAGGGCGGAAGCATCAATTTAATTAAAACAATGCGATATCCCGTGTCCGATGAAGCAAATGTGTTCATTTATGCGCAGGACGGCTGGTCGTGGATCAATGACGACCCTTTGGTTGGCATTCAGGGCAACTGGAAAGACGGCACGCCTTTCAACATTCAGTTCATCAACGATTTCGACTACGGCCCTGTTTGGCAAAATATCCAAGTCATCCCCGAACCGGCAACGCTGATGCTGTTTGGCTTGGGCGGCGTGGTGATCCGACGCAAACGCAACGGAACGCACTCTTGATTCCATAGAAAAAACGGTTATCGCACGGGCACAGCATTCGGCTCCACGTCAAAACGTTTGTCGCGGGACAGGATTTTAGGGCCTTTTTGGGTAACGAGTACATCGTCTTCAAGCCGCACGCCGAAGCGTCCGGGCAGATAAATGCCCGGCTCAATCGTGATGACCTGGCCGACCTGAAGCGTCGTTTTTTTGTCCGAGGCCGCCAAAAACGGTAACTCGTGAACCTGCAGGCCTACGCCGTGTCCGGTACCGTGCCCATAGACCGGCAGGTCGGCCTGCTCAATCACGGCGCGTGCGGCGGCATCCACGTCGCTCCCCTTTACGCCCGGCGCGATCGCATCAATCGCCGCTTTTTGAGCGTTTGCCACGGTCTGATAAACCCGGCAAAACTGATCGCTCGGCTTGCCAAACGCCAGACAGCGGGTCGTATCGCTGATGTATCCTTCGTAGTTGGCGCCGAAATCCAGCAAAACCACATCCGTTTTTCGCAGCTTTCGGCCGCCGGGCTGGTGGTGATTGCGCGAGCCGTTCGGCCCAAAACATACAATCGTCTCAAACCCCGGCGCCGCTCCATAGGCGCTGAGTCGATAGACATACAGGGCCGCCAGCTCCCGCTCAGTGATGCCGGGCTTCAGATTAGACAGCGCCCAGTCCATTGCATCAAAGGCGATTTTAGAGGCCTTTTTGATCAGGCGAATCTCAGCATCGGACTTGATCTGTCGAACGGATTCCACAAAATGGGCAGTCGGCTTGACCTTGACGGACACCGCCTTGCGAATCGCTGTCAGCGTCGCCACCGTACAGCCGTTTTCCACGCCGACGACCGAAACGCCCTTTTGGGCATCCAGCAGGCGGGCGGCCTCTTTGGCCAAGGAACCTTTCCGCTGGACGACTTTGCATTCGATGCATTCGTCGAGGGCCTGCTCCGTATAGCGGCTGTCGGTCATCAAGACAACCGACCGCGGCAGGATCAACGCCCAACTGTCATGGCCGCGAAATCCGGTTAAATAACGCACGTTCTCAGCGCCGGTGACGATCAGGGCGTCCAGTTTGTCGCGCTTAAGCCGCCGTCGAACCGCCTGAACACGTGCTTTCACAGTAACTCGTTCCATCCTATCTCCAGCCTGGATTTCAATCGCAGAAAACGCGCATTATATGCAAAAAATCACCCCGGAAAAGATAAACCTGTCGGTTTTTGGCATTTTGCATTGCATTTATTACATTATACACATAGGGAAAACGAAAAACACTCTTGTAAATCTCATTTGTGCCAATCTCCTCTCCTGTCTTTTCCTTGCACGGATGCACCGCGAGGCAGTGGACCGCTCTGGGGGGCGATCGACTGCCTCGTCTTTTTTTCTCAGCTTACCCTCAATGCCTCCTGATTCACGTCCGAGTTTCTTGCTTGTCGTCGCGGGGGCCAGTCGGTACAATGGGCGTTATCTTGTACTGAGAATAAGAGTTGGAAAATAACCAGTTAAGGACAACTAAGCCGTTATGCTGCTCCCGATACGCACAAGCATCAGTCCTCGACGGACGCCTTATGCTAATTATATCCTGATTGTCGCCAATATCATCCTCTTTATGCTCAGCTACGGCCCGCATCGCGTCGGGCCGTTTGTCGAGCCGCTGCGCCCGTGGGCACAGCAGTTTATGCTCACGCCGGAACATCCCTATATTTGGCAGTTCGTGTCCTATGCCTTTCTGCACGGCAGCCTGATGCATATTCTCGGCAATATGTATTTTCTTTATATGTTCGGCAATAATGTCAATGACCGGCTGGGCAATGTCGGGTATTTGTGTTTTTATCTGGGCGGCGCGGTATTTTCAGGGCTGGGACACGCCTTGCTGCACGACAACCCTGTGCTGGGCGCCAGCGGCGCCGTGGCGGCGGTAACAGGGGCCTATTTGGTTTTGTTTCCCCAAACCTTTATTACCGTGCTGTATATGTTTTTCTTTATCGGCACGTTTGAAATCAAGGCGATGTATCTGATCGCCCTTAAACTGATATTTTTTGACAACATTTTACAAAAACACATTTCCTCGGCCAATATCGCATTTGACGCCCATTTGGCCGGATACGCGTTTGGCATCGTGGTTATCTTGTTGCTGCTAATGGTCAAGCTGCTTGACAGCCATTACAGCGATTTGTGGGGGATGCTGCGCCAGTGGAACCGTCGTCGAACATTTCGGGACGTGGTGGATGATGCCTACGATCCGTGGGCATATGCGCGAGGACGAAAACCTGTCGCCGCCAAAGTTGAAGACCATAAAGATCATGAAGAACCGGATTTAACCAACGACCCGATTCGCACCCTGCGCTTTCGCATCAGCGAGGCGATGAATGCGCATAATACCAGTGAAGCCATTCAGTTATACGAAGAATTGCTGAATCGAGACCCCGACCACATCTTGCCGCGTCAGACACAACTGAATATATCCAACCAGCTTATGGCAGATGGGCAATGGCGTCTGTCGGCAAAAGCCTACGAACTCTTTTTGAAGGCGTACGGTAATTATGAATATGCCGAACAAGTCTATTTAATGCTCGGACTGCTGTATGGCCGATACCTTAATGAGACGTCCAAAGCGATGGAGTTTCTTCAGCGCGCCAAAGATCGGCTCACCGACCCCGGTCAAAAAAGGCTTTGCATGCAGGAAATTCGCCGGCTGCAAGAGGCGTAACGGGTGTTGAATTAACGTTGACAAGATGACAGATAGATGGTACAGTAACAGATTGTAAGTATTGCGGAAAAGGTATATCTATAAAAGGAATGGAGTACCTTCTGAGTTACGGAGAAGTACGATGTTATCACGTTTGATCATGATAGGCTGGATTACGCTGACGTCATCGGCATTCGTCTCGCTTGCGGTGGCCCAGACCCCGCAGGTTGCGGGCAAGCCTGCCGAGGCCGAGTATCCGTTTGTGGCCGAGGCAACCGCCGACGATGTCTTTGTGCGCTCCGGTCGAGGGCCGGGATATTATCACTGCGGCAAAATCAATCGCCGCGACAGGGTGACCGTGGTCGAAGAGGTCGGCGGCTGGGCCAAAATTCTGCCGCTGCCGGAACATTACTCCTGGATACATAAAAACTACGTCAAACTCAATCCGCAGAATCCCGCCGTCGGAACCGTCACAACGGTCGGCGGTGAAACCGTTCGGGTCTGGGCCGGCTCCGATTACATCGAACCGATACGCTCGTTCAGCATTCAGGTCCGCCTGAACGACGGCGAGGTGGTCGAGCTGTTTGATCCCGCGCAGCCCGACACCGGTGATTATTACAAAATCAAAGTCCCGTCCGGCGGCTATCTGTGGGTCAACAGCGAGTTTTTGCGTTATGTCGAGCCGTATCAGCCGAAGCCTGAACTGGAGGCGGAAACACCCGAACCGGTTGAGCAAAAACCGCTGACGCTGGAAGAACGGCTCGGCGTGGATGACACCACCCCGCCGACGCCTGCCGCCCAGCCGGACCAGCCGGACACAGAAGACGAGCAGGAAGAAGACCAGCCCAAGGAAACCGATGAATCGCAAGAGCCGTCCGATAAGACAACGCCTGAACAACCTGCGACGGCTGAGCCTTCAAAAGAAACCCTCTATTTGCAGCAGTGTTATGAGCTGTCGGAAAAAATCAACGCCGAACTGAAAAAACCGATTACTGAACAGGATTACAGCGAATACAAGAATCAATTGACCGCCCTTCTCGACGATCCGGAGGCGGGCAAAGCCGACGTGTACGCCAACCTTCTTTTGGAACGCATTGAGCGTTTCGAGCTGGCTATCGGGGTCTCACAAACGCTCAAAGAACAGGACCAGCGGCTTGAGCAGATTAAAGCCCAAATTGAAAGGGCGCATCAGGCGCAATTGCAGCGTATCCCCGACCCGGCGGAAGTACCGCTGTTTTCAGGGACGGTCCGGCCGTCGTTTGTCTATACCGGTCGTACCGGCCAGCGGCGCTATCTGCTGACCGACGGCAGCGGGCGGATTGTGTGCTATATGGTGCCGGCCGGGCCGGAAATCGCGGGTCGTCTGGACCAGCTCGTCGGCAGTTCAATCGGGATCCGCGGCGACGTCATCAGCGACCCCAAGGCGCTGGTCACGGTTGTATCGGTAACAACGATTGTCCCGGCCGAGTAAGCACGGCCTGTGTTGCAATGAACCGCAGCGAATCCCAAGATCGCAACGTTTGTCCGTCTGCCCTTGCGGACCGAACGCTCACAATGGAACATATCAATGCAGCGATGGTTTGCCATGCACGCCAAATCGCTGAAGAAATCGGCGCTCATGCGTTGTTGGTCTATATCGATGTGGTCAAATCCCGCGAAACACTCAAATCCCTGTGTCACGATCCGCGATGCATCCTGGCCGTGCGCGGCAAAGAGACACGCAATGATTTAAGCGAACTTCAACAGGGCCAGACGAAAGTATTGCAACTTCCCGATCTGAAGCTGAACCGCCACAGTCAAATGAAAGTGGCCGCGATGATCGCCCTGTCGCAGGGATTGATTCATCGCAATGACTTGCTGGTGTTTTTGTCCGGCTCGCCGAAGTACGGAATTTTTGACAACCTGGCGGTGGTCGATCTGGATCGTGAAATGGAAATGTTCTCGTTCAGCAACCTGGACATTGCCGGGCAGATCGCTCAGCCGGAAGTTTTTGAATGGCTGCTGACGCTCGCGCTGGAACTGGCCCAGGAAGGCAAAGAAGGCAAACCCCTCGGCACGGTGTTTGTCCTTGGCGATCACGAAAAGGTGCTGAGCATGTCCAGTCAGATGATCATCAATCCCTTTGCGGGCGTGCCGGAAAACGAACGCAACATTCTCGACCCGGCAATGAAGGAAACCATTCGGGAGTTTTGCACTATCGACGGGGCATTTATCATTCGCGACGACGGCGTCATTTTGGCCGCAGGACGCCATCTTTCTCCATCGGTCGAAACTTCGGAACTGCCGCAGGGACTGGGCGCCCGACATCGCTCGGCGGCGGGTATTACGGCCCTGAGCAAAGCGATTTCCGTCGTTATCTCCGAATCCACCGGGGATATCCGCATTTTCAGTCGCGGCAAACTCCTTCTGGAAATCCAAAAAGCAAAACACCAGATCCTCTAAGCGGATCCGGAGGATCCGAACTTCAAGTCAGCGACTGCGGCATTATTTTTTTTTATCCACACCGTGACATCGCCGTGCCGTCTGAGCACATGGATCGTTACGTCGCTGTCCTGCCGACATAGTTCGGCATCGATTGAAGCGCTGCCGACAGCCAGATTGATGATCTTCAGCTGTTTCAAAAAAGGCGGCAGTATCGGATTATCAAAATAGATAATCTTTTTCTCGGCATCAATATCAATCCCCAGACATGCCTGCACCAGCATAAACACCGCCCCGGTTGCCCATGCCTGAGGGATACAGGCAACCGGATAAAGCGTCGGTCCTTCGCCTTTGCGTCGGACAAATCCGCAGAACAGCTCCGGCAAACGAAAATCCAAAAACAAACTGGCATCAAACAAGCCGGTCAAGACCTTCAGTACCGCGTCTTTGTGTCCGTATTTGCTCATGCCGGCGGCAATCAGCGCATTGTCGTGCGGCCAGATGCAGCCGTTATGATAGGACATTGGATTGTAGCGTGCCTGCCCCTCGGCAACGGTGCGAATGCCCCAGCCGGAAAAAAACCCCTCCGCGGTCATCTGTCGGACAATGCGCGGGGCCAATTCGTCCGGCACGATGCCGGTAAACAGACAGTGTCCGGCATTGGAGGCCCGCACTCGACACGGCTGTTTATCACGGTCCAAAGCCAGTGCATAGATATCCATTTCCGGCAGCCAGAAATGCCGATGAAATCGGTCTCGCAACTGGGCTGCCTCGGCGCGAAGCGTGTCGGCCAACGCTTTTTTGCCCATCATCTCCGCCAGCGCTGCCATCTGGATTTGGGCCTGATAAACATAACCCTGTACTTCGCACAGCGCAATCGGGGCCTGTGCCAATTGCCCGTCCTCGTGAAAGACCGAATCCTCAGAATCCTTCCAGCCTTGTTGGGCCAGCCCGCTGTGCAATTTCTTCTGATACTCCACAAAACCGTCGCCATCGCCGTCGCCGTACCGGCGAATCCAGGCCATCGCCGCTTCGAGGGCAGGCCAGAGTTGTCGAATAAAAGCCGCATCGCCGGTTCGGCGATAATAACACCCGGCCAGCATGATAAACAGCGGCGTTGAGTCAATGCTGCCGTAATACCGGCCGAACGGAATCTCGCCGAGGTTGGCCATCTCGCCGCGGCGCAGTTCGTGAAGGATTTTGCCCGGCTCGGCATCCTGTCGGTCATTTTCCTCGGTGGCCTGATGAGCTGCCAAAAACGCCAAAACGCCTCGGGCTAAATCCGGATGCAGCCACAGCGTCTGCATGGCGGTAATCAGGCCGTCGCGTCCGAAAATCGTACTGAACCACGGGATGCCGGCATACGGATACAGCCCGTACTCGGTCTCGGTGACCAGCATAAACAAGTCAGCGAACGAGCCATTCAGCCAGTCGTTAAACTGCTCATTGGAGGTTTCGATTCGGCATCGATCGCCCTGGATCCGGCGGTATGACTCCTGCATTGTCTGCCGGGCATTCGACCAGCCCGGCAGACTTTTAGCGACGGCTTGACTGCGGCAGCCGATGGTCAAATGAAAATCACGGCTTTGCTGCGGCGCCAGCTTGATTTGATAAACCGCCTGATGGGCTTCCAGCTGTGTCGGCGCCGGATCAAACATAAAATCCGTGAACCGCGTGATCCCGTCAAGACCGGTGTAAGACAGCGTCGCTTGAGCGGCACTTAGAACCGATGCATGAATTGTCCCTCTTTGGCTGCGTTTGATGCCGCGGACTTCAAAGATATCCGCAAAATCGGCATCAAATTCAAAACTGAAGGTAAAAACCACCGGCTCAAGTCCAAAGTTGGTGACTCTGATGCGCTCATAGCACGCACCTTCCCAAAGGAAGACGGATCTTAAGAAATGCAGTGTGCCGCGTTTGATCAAAAAACCGTCTTCGGTTTCAATATCAGGATTGGTTAAATCCACCGCCAACTCGTCATTGGCGTCTTTCACGGCGGCATTCAACAACAAGGGAAACTTCCGGCCGGTCTTGACAATCAGACGCGACACATAGCGCGTGCCTTCATAATACAGTCCCTCGTCCTCAACACCGAATCGACGAATGTTGCCGTTCTTGTCAAAAATAGCAAACGCCTCGCCGAATTTGAGCACATATCGATGCCGTTCGGCCAGTGAAGTATCGGCCAGAATATAATACCGCTCTTTGTGTTTAATCCATTCCTGCATAGCTTGTCCCGCTGCACCCACAATCGTTTTTCACGAATGGGTCGTCTTTTTCTGCTCAATAAGTCGCTCGTACACCGAGATGTATCTTTCGGCCATCTTTCGGGCGGTAAACCGCTCTTCAAAAACCTCACGGCAGCGTTTTCGGTTCAAGGTCGAAATGGCATTCACAGCCTGGACCGCTTCGTCGATGTCTCTGACGATAAAACCGGTTACCCCCTGCTCCATGACTTCCGGTACCGCCCCCTGAAGCCGGGCAATAATCGGTGTTCCGCAGGCCATCGCCTCAATCATCACCAGCCCGAACGGTTCAGGCCAATCGATGGGAAACAGCAGAGCCATTGCGTTGCCGAGAAACTCTTTTTTCTCCGCCTCGCCGATTTCGCCGATATACTCAATGTCAGGATGATTCAGCATGGGCTTGATGACCATCTCAAAATACTCGCGATCGACCTTGTCCACCTTGGCCGCGATTTTCAGAGTCAGTCCGGCCCGTCGTGCAATCTCAATGGCATAATCGGCACGCTTTTCGGGGCTGATACGGCCCAAAAAAGCCAGATATTCGCCGGACTTTTCGTGATACTGATACAGATTCTCCGGCAAGCCGTGATACACCGTGTCGACCCAATTAGCCCAGGATAGGGGCAACCGCTGATAATTAGAGATAGAAACGACCGGAATATCGCTGAACTCACGATACAAATTGACCAAATTCGGAATATCCAATCGCCCATGCAACGTCGTCACATGCGGCGTTCTCATCCGTCGATATAACGGATAGGGAATATAATCGATATGAGAGTGAATCACGTCAAAACTACCCGAATCGTTGAAGACTTGTTCGGCCAGAAACACGTGATCGGCCGTCGGATCGACGCTGTGTTTATCAAGCCGTAAAGCCCGATGGCACATCGAGCGGAGACGGGCTTGGGTTACGGAATCGCCGCTGGCATAGAGTGTTACATCGTGTCCCATCTTGACCAGTTCCTCTGTCAGATAGGAAATCACGCGCTCGGTTCCGCCGTAATATTTGGGCGGAACACTTTCAAATAAAGGAGAAACCTGAGCTATTTTCATTTTTTTCTCTCCTGAATCGTAATTGATCTTATTCTCTTAATAATATCTTTATTGTGTCCAGAAAAGCATTACCAACCTATCCAGCCCATTCGGTACAGCAACCGAAACGGTGCAAATAAATGAAAATAACCCGATTTACTGAATCGTGCCCCTCAAAACAAGCCGTTATGAGGGGCGCTCCAAGCAGATAAACAGCCGATTTGTCGGTTGTTTATCAGAAGCTCTCGGCCAAGGTTTCCATTTGGGCGATTGCGTCCTGCAATGCCTTTTGAGCGGCTTGCTCGCCTTCATTCTGTGTCGGCTCGACAATCAGTTTTTGGATATGCGTAAACCCCATAAAACCGAAGATCAGCTCCACATAGCGGGTTTGCAGATCGAACGCCTCGCCCGGCGAGCCGGCTGGATACGCCCCCCCGCGGGCATAGACCGCCAGCAGGGGCTTGTCTTTGACCAACCCCTCATACCCCTTATCGCCGACGGTAAAGGTATAACGCGGCTGGACAATGATGTCAATATATTGCTTGAGTCGGTACGGAATCGAAAAATTCCACATCGGCGTCGCCAGGACATATTTGTCGGCGGATTTGAATTGCTCAATGACCGTCTCAACCTGCGACCAGATTCGCTGTTCTTCCGGTGTAACGGGCTGGTTGGCCGGTACTTTGAATTTGGCCGCCGCGGCTCTGGCGTCAAAAGGCGGCAAGTCGGCCTCAAAGAGATTGATTTTTTCAATCTGGTCCTGCGGATGCCGCCGGCTGTAGGCGCTGATGAACGCCTCGGCGGCCTGAATGGATTTGGAACGTTCGCCTCGGGGCGATGCCTGAATATACAACAAAGTCGCCATTTTTTGTCCCCTCGTCTTAAGTGAAGTTTTTTGTAATGAGGCCTGCGCCTGATGCGCAAACATCAAAACACGATTATATTCCACTTGCAAACTCCGCTTTATACGATATGGTGTATGCCAATGTTTGTCAAACGATTGTTTTTAGAGGAAAAATTAAAATGAATCTTCGCCTCATTGGCCTGACGGCTTTCAGTCTGTTCATCCTGACCTTTTGTTCGGCTCAGGAAGGTCGGGGTGCCGCCCCGACGGAGTCGGTTTTTCAAGCCGGGCCGGGACTGCTGATGGTTGACAAACCCCATAAAGGCGGCGATACGAGAATTTTGCCGATCCCTGCGATCTATTTTCAAAAAGACCGCTTTATGCTGTTTGGCCCCCAGGCGCGGTGGGTGTTGTATTACGACAACGACCTGATGGTCTCGGTACTGGGAAAACTGCGGTATGAAGGCTATGATGACAATGAAGACCGCTATTTACGGGGAATGAGCGACCGGCGGATGACCTTTGAGGCGGGACTTTCGCTGGCGCGGGAGTTTAGGTGGGCACGGCTGGCTGCTGACTGGACTTCTGATGTCCTGAATGAGCACAAAGGACACGAGATCCGTCTGACCGCATCGCGGCGGTTTGCCGATGTGTTAGGGGTCGATAAGCTGGCTGTCACGCCGACCGTCGGGGGCAACTGGCGAAGCCGACAGCTCAACAACTATTACTACGGCGTGCGGCCCAAAGAGGCCGTTGCCGGACGACCGGCGTACAACGCCGGCGATACGGTCGGATTGCTCACGTCGCTGCGCGTTGATTACCCCCTGACCGAACGGTGGAATATGTTCAGCCTGGTATCGGTCGAATGGCTGCGATCGGAGATCACCAACAGCCCCATCGTCGATCAACACCACAAATTAAGCCTGCTGATTGGGGCAATGTACAATTTTTAGCTATCCGACGGCTTTCGCTGTGTTGGTGTAAAACTGCCAATTTCACGCCCCACGGCATCCAAAAATAAGACGCGGTCGTCTGCTTACCCCTTGCCCCAAAAATCAGCCCAATACGCTTGACAGCTTCCGGCCAGCTCGGTATATTTGTGATTTCGGCTTCGGCTCACGGTGGAAGTAGCTCAGTCGGTTAGAGCACCAGATTGTGGTTCTGGGGGTCGGGGGTTCGAGTCCCCTCTTCCACCCTTTGATTTTTAGGCAAAAAGCCCTGTTTTTCGCGTGAAAACAGGGTTTTTTCGTTTCCACTTGAAAACCCCAACTGTCCAGAATAGTCTGCAATAATCCCGCTTGGGCGCTGGAATTTGGCAAAGTTTTGGATAAGGTTTTTTTGCCCCTGTCGCCGCTCTTTTCCGATCGCGCTATCGGCAACCGAAATATCATCCGTTCCCGTCGCCTTTTCCCCTTCCTGCGTCGGTCTCGAAAAGTCCGGCAGTGCGGCGATGGCTTGCGTTTCAGCCTCGCGGTATGAGTGCGTATATCTGTCCATCGTCAGGCTGATCGTCGAGTGCCTCATCAGGGACTGGGCGGTTTTGGGATGAATGCCGGACGCGGCCAGCATCGAGCCGAATGTATGCCGCAAGCTGTGAAAGTCCGCGTCCCCGTCTGCTGTCGTCGGCTTGAGAAAGTCGTCTTTTTTCCGCCGTGCCGTCTCTGCCGGATTGCCTGCGGCCTGCTGTATCCAGTGCGATCGTGCGCCCTCAAGGTCAAGTTTTATCATCCGAGCGGTTTTGTGCGGCATCCTGAAAATGGCTACCCCTGCCAGCTTGCCGACCGTGTGCCGGCGGAGTGCGGCTGTAACATCATCCCTGAGCGGCAGAATCGCCGCCTGTTTGTTTTTTGTGTGCGACCCTGCCAGCGTAAGCGTCTTGGCCTTAAAGTCGATACAATCGAGCGTGAGGGCTTTTATTTCGCCTGCTCGTAGTCCGGTCGTCAGTGCCAGCCGATAGATCATCGCCCGTTCCGGTCCGGTCAGGTTGCATCGCATCGGCGCCGTGTTTTCCAGCCAGTCCAGCAAATAGCCGATTTCGTCCTGCGTCAGCGCCCGGCGATTTTTGCGGGTTTCGGTAATAACGACCCCCCGAAGGTGTTCTATCGGGTTTCGGCTTGTGCGTCCATCGGCCATCATCCAGCGGCAAAAGTGCTTGAACGCCGACAGATAAAAATTGTGCGTCCGCTGCGAAAAATCGCCCGCTTTCAGACGTGCTTGCAAGTAGCTCGTCAGCTTGCTGCCGGTAACATCCGACAACACGAGAAAACCGCATTCATCAATCGTTTTCGACAGCGCCGCTCCGGTGATGGCGGCGTGTTCGGTATCGTCGCCGATATGCTTGCGGAAGTCGGCCAGATGATCTTTTAACAGCGTTCCTCGTGCGGCGCTGTGTCCTGCCACTACGCCCCATTCTGTCAGTTTTGTAATAATCCGCTTCGGAAGGCCGTCAATCCATTTTTGAAGGTCTGCCGTCGGAATAAGTGCGGCCTCGGTGGTATGGCAAAGCTCGTCAAGTTTCAGGGCAGTTTGCTCGGTTAATCGCTTATCGGCAAATCCAGCCAGTCGGCATCGCTGCCCTCGAAATGTGAAATCGATATACCACTTCTGCGCCTTGCGTGTTTTGCCGCTCTGTGTGTAGGTCTGTCGATAGACTCTCATCATATGCCCCCTTTCGCTCTACGCCGGATCCGCTTCAATTCAATGCCGACGACAGCAGCGACGCGCTCGGCGGTCGTAATGCTCAAGCCCCGTTCGCCCCGCATGAAGCGGGAAAGCTGCGAATGGTCAACGCCGCTTTGTCGCGTGATCTCCATCAGCGGCAAGCCAGTTTCAGCAATGGCGGCTCTGAAAGTTTCTTCCCAATCGGTTTTTATTTTTGCCTTGCTCATAATGTCCACCATACACTAATTATCGGTTCGTGTCAATAGTCTAATCAGCTTTTTCAAAAAATAATAAAATTTGTAAGATTTTAGCCGTTTGAAGCAAAAATTTTAAAAATTCTTTGAAAAATTCATATTTTAGACTTGCGCCATCCTGTATTTTGAGTATTGTTTCGTGTAATGAAACAACGCACGGAACAA
>JBNRMN010000024.1:0-13816 GCA_050309605.1 Anaerohalosphaeraceae bacterium | reverse complement strand
GTGCGGCGGTCGAAGAGGGCATCCTGCCCGGCGGCGGCGTTTCGTCGCTTAAGTGCCCCGGCGCTCTGGACAAGATCAAATGCGTTGGCGACGAACAAGTCGGCGTGGATATCGTCCGGCGTGCGGTCGTCGCCCCGATCAAGCAGATCGCCGTCAACGGCGGCCTGGACGGCTCGATTGTCGCGCAGAAGGTTATGGAGTCCAAAGAAAAGAACTACGGCTACGACGCCCTCCGCAAGGAATACGGCGATATGATCAAGTTCGGCGTCATCGTGCCGACCAAGGTCGAACGCACCGCCCTGCAGAACGGCGCCTCCATCGCCTCGCTGCTGCTGACCACCGATGCGGTCGTCAGCGAGATCCCCGAAAAGAAAGAAGCCCCCGCGATGCCTCCGGGCGGCGGTATGGGCGGCATGGGTGGCATGGGCGGTATGGGTGGAATGGGCGGCATGTACTAAGCCGCAGCAGCCCCTGTCAGTCAATCCAGTACCCTATGGGTCTGGCGCAACGCGCGCCAGACCCGTTTTTTTTAGCTCCCCTCCTTTTCAAGGAGGGGACGTCCTGCGCCAGCAGGACAGGGGTGGTTGCGTCCCCCCATGTCAGTTCGTAGTTGTTACCTGTTTCCCATTTGGCCACACTGCGGCCATGGAATCTTTCTTGTTTTTTACCCCCCTCCCCGCTTCGCGGTACTCCCCCTTGACAGGGGGAGAGTTTACAACAGCCGAGCCGCGCAAGCCGCCGGATCCTGTGGCGTCTTGCAAAACATCCCATTTATCCGCATCCCCGTATCGGGCGGCTCGCGCCGCCGCGCTGTTGTCCGCGATGTTGCGCCGCGTCATCGTACAATAGCCGAGCCGCGCAAGCGGCCGGATTGCGACACGTAACAACAGCCGAGCCGCGCAAGCCGCCGGATCCTGTGGCGTCTTGCAAAACGTCCCATTTATCCGCATCCCCGTATCGGGCGGCTCGCGCCGCCGCGCTGTTGTGCCGCAATGTTGCGCCGCGGTGTTGTGCGCGCTGGTGTCGCGTTGTTGTCGCCCCGAAGGGGCGGACGGTCATTGACTTTCATAAACGAATGGGTCCAACTGAAAAAAACCGGTGAACGGTTACCAATTTGGCTGTTTTTCCACTTACGACCGCGCAAAATAGTTTTTCAAATCCGCCGCCGCGACGGTGTCTTTGCGCTGAGCCAGCCGCTCATCGCCGCCGTTGCCGCCGGTATAGATATCAAAGGCCTCTTGTCGAACGCCGTCCATCGTCTTGACCCGCCCGACCAATCCGATATCGCACACGACACTGAGGGCACAGTTGTTCGGACAACCGGAGATGCCGACGGTCACATCGTTTTTTTTACTCTGGGCCAGGGCCTCGGCCATCGCTTCGGCTGCCGCTCGGCAGTTGGCCAGCCCCCGTGTGCAGGTGCTGTTACCCGGACAAGCAACAATTCGGGGTCGATGGGTCAGCGGATGCAGTGACGGCGGCAGAGAAAACGGCACACGACTGTACAGATCGATACCATGCCACAGATTGATGCGTATCTGAATTGCTTGACCATCGGCCAAATTCGCTATGTCCTGCGCCTGCTTACAGGATATATCGCCGCCGAGGGTTTGCAGCGTCAACCGGTGGTCAAAGCCCGACTGTCCCAACGAAAGCCTGACCGGCGCGTGCGACGCCGCATTTTTGTGTCTTTGAAAGGCGCCATCCAGAAGCACTCTGAAGGTCTCATCGCCCATCCGCTGTCGAACGTGCCGCAATCGGGCCGTGCGGCGGTTCTCTCGGTCGCCGTGTTCGGCAAAGACCTCCAGCGCCGCAAAGACCAGCGGGACCGCCTCCCCAGGCCGAATCGAATCGTACAAGACAATTCCCGGCTGCGGCCGCGGCCCCAGCGAACCGGCGCCAATGACCCGAATCGACTCCGGCGATCGGGCCACAAAACCCAAGTCCTGCAGATATGGCCGCGCCCCCGTGCCGCCGCAGCCGGTAAAGCTGATTTTGAACTTGCGCGGCAGGTCCAGCGCCCCGGCCGCCGACAACACCGCGTCCCGCACTTGTTCGGCCAGCGGCGTCATCTCCACCGCCGCCGGATCCAACCCGCAGCACGGACACACCGTGATGTTGCGCACAAAATCACCGCACGCACCGTATGTCGAAATCCCGATCTCGGCCAGCGCCGCCTGCACCTCGGCCACATTCGTCTCGGCAATATTGTGCAGTTCAATATCCTGCCGCGTCGTGATATGAAGCGGCGTTTCGCCGGTAAACTCCTCGGCAAGTTCAACAACCCGCCGAAGCTGTCTCGGCGTGATCCGTCCACCCAGGAAAGGAATACGCTGCATAAAAAGTCCTTCCTGCCGCTGCGGATACGTCCCCAGCAGCCTGACAGGTCCGTATGGAATCAATGGCTTAAACATCTATTGCTCATCCTCAATCACTGAGTACCAATAATCAATAATCAATTTCAAAGGTAATATTCCGGCAGATAATGGCGTTCGGTCAGCAGGTTGGCCACCTGCCCGGCCGCCTCGGACGGATTGAGCGGCACGTCCAGCATCAAATCCACATCCGATGCCGCCAGGCCGTGTGCTCCGACGCCAATGATGAGATTTTCGCCCGGATGATTCAGCGTGCGCAGCACTTGCAGCTCATAGCTATCCAGATCGCTGACGGTCGTGATCAGGATCATTCCCGCGTCGGTAAACAAATGCGCCACCTCGCCGAGCCGCCGCAAGTATTCATCGCGCAGATAGCTGCGGCTGATGTCTTCATCAATGCCCATTAAACTGTTGTCCAGCCCCAGATAATACACCTGTCGTCCAGCGGCAAACAGTTTTTCTTCCAGCGCCTGGGCCAGATCGGCCTTGCCTGTTTGCGGCGGACCGGCAATCACCACCAGCGTCGAGCGCTGGCCGGTGCGATACGACCGCATCAGCGGCGTGATACGGCTGCGCCGCCAGCTTTTTTCGCGCTGCTGCACGTGTTCGCTCAATCGGTCGGCGGCGGCGTTTTCAGCTTGCAGCACCACCCCGCCGCCGGCGATATGATAATTATCGATCAGCACAAAACGCCCTGTCTGGGCGATCTCGGCGGTCGGATCAAAGGCGATGGGTTTGAGCGTCTCCAGCACACACTCGGCCACATCGTGCCGTTGAATATGCCGTCGGTTCCGCTCGGTAGTCAGTTCCGACGCATCCAGCACGGTGCGAATCTGACGCAGCCAGACCGGCACCCGTGCCGTGCCCAGCTTGAGCAGATAGCGTTTGTTAAAAATCATCGGCTCACGCCCCATCCAGAACAAATTGACGCGAAGCTGACGGGCCGTCGCAGACGGCGGCTCATCGGCGCGTACCAGCAATTCACCGGGCTGGACATAAATCTGCTCGCGCAGGGTAACGCCGACGGCTTCGCCGGCCGCCGCCTCATGCGCCGGCGGGGCATTGAACGCCTCGATGCTTGCAATTGTTGAGCGTTTACCCGATGGATAGAACACCACCGCATCGCCGACACGCAGCGTCCCGGTCTCGATGCGCCCGGCAAAAATCCGCCGGTTGTCGCCCTGCTCGGTAAACTTATAAATGTCCTGGATCGGCAGCCGCAGGGGTTGGTCCACCCGCGGCGGTTCTTTTTCAAAACCGTCCAGCGCCTCCAGCACGGTTGGCCCATCGTACCACGGCATCGCATCGCCTGCCGCGGCAACCTGAAAGCCGTCCCGAGCGCTGATGGGAATAAAATGCCGGGCTGTAATCCCCGTCTGCGTCAGAAAAGCGGAAAACTCCGACCGGATGCGCTCAAACACACGCCGGTCATAACCGGCCAAATCCATTTTATTGACACAGACAAGGGCCTGTCGAATGCCGAGCATTCCCAGCAGATACCCGTGCCGTCGCGAGTTCTCCTGTACGCCCTCATGGGCGTCGATGACCAGCACCGCCGCCTCGGCCCGCGCAGCGCCGCTGATCATATTTTTCAAAAACTCAATATGCCCCGGCGCATCGATCAGAATATACTCGCGTTTTTTCGACTTGAAAAAACACCGGGCTGAATCAATGGTAATCCCCTGCGACTGCTCATCCTTGAGCGCATCCAGCAAAAAAGCATATTCAAACGGACGAGCGTGATACGCGCACTGTGCCTTGATCGCCTCCAGTTTGCCTTTCGGCAGCGATTGCGTATCGGCCAGCAGCCGTCCGATCAGCGTGCTTTTGCCGTGATCGACATGCCCGATGATGACAATATTCATCTTCTGCGCCCCCTGTGTGTCGTTCTTTATCATTTGGCTTTCCAATACAGTGGACATAACAACCTCTCTGTAGAAAGCAGTTCCGCCAAAGGCGGCTCTGTATTTTTACATTTAATTTTACATTCCTACATATAACCTTCGCGGCGCAGCGTCTCCAGACCGCCGCCGTCTTCGGCGTCCTGCTGCCTGCCGGAGCGTTCGGCGATGTTGCTGAATTTTCCGCTGCGCAGCTCTTCGATAACCTCGCGGACGTTTTTGGCCGTCGAATCGACCGGCCCCGTACACGGCGCACACCCCAGCGACCGGTAGCGTTTGCCGTCGCCTTTGTCAAAATACAGGTCGATAATCGGAATATTTTCGCGTTCGATATATTCCCAGATATTCAACTCCGTCCAGTCCAGCAGCGGATGAATCCGCACGTGCGTACCGGGGGCAAAGTCGGTGTTGAACTGATTCCACAACTCCGGCGGCTGCTCGGCGATATCCCACTCGCTGTGGGTATCGCGCGGCGAAAAGTAGCGTTCTTTGCTGCGACTGCCTTCTTCATCGGCCCGCGCGCCGACGATCACGCCGGTAAACGGCTCGCCGCCGTCTTGCCGTTCATAGGTGCCGGTCTTGTGGTTCAGTACCCAGCGCGGCCATTCGCCGCTGAGGGTATGCTTGAGCGTTTCGCTTTTGAGCCGTTTGCAGCAGACCAGACGCGACAGGGTGCCGTCGGGAAAGGTGTGTTTGTGCTCCAGGGCCTCAACATCCTGTCCGACAATCAGATTCAGCTTCCACTTCAGGGCAAAAGTATCGCGATACTGAATCATCTCCGGAATCTTAAATCCGGTATCGATGTGCATCAGCGGGATCGGCACATGCCCGAAAAACGCCTTGCGCGCCAGCCAGAGCAAAACCGTGCTGTCCTTGCCGATAGACCAAAGCATCACAAGCTGCTTGAACGACCGATACGCCTCCCGCAAGATATACACACTCTGGGCTTCCAGCGCATCCAATTGCGTCATCGTCTTTGTCATTGTTGGATTCCTTTATTATGCAGCATCAGCGAAAGCTGAATCCACAGTTTTGATCTTTGATTTTTAATCTTTACTTTTTTTCAAATGCAGTCCGCATTCTTTGTGCTCCGGCGCTTCCCACCACCAGCGACCGGCCCGCACGTCCTGTCCAGGCTCAATCGCCCGGGTACACGGCGCACAGCCGATGCTGGGATAGCCGGCGTCATGCAAGCGGTTAAAAGGCACATTGCCGCAGCGAATCGCGTCCCACACCTGCTGCTCGGTCCAGTCGGCCAGCGGGCAGGCCTTGATCAGTTCGAACTGTTCGTCCCACTGGAAAAAATCGAGTGCTTGTCGTGTAACCGACTGCTCACGCCGCAGACCGCAGACCCAGAGCTGACGACCGGCCAGTGCCCGCCGCAGGGGTTCGACCTTGCGGACCGTGCAACAGTGTTTCCGAAGTTCAATGCGATCATAAAACAAATTCGGCCCATACCGATTGACCATCTGTTCAACCGCCTGAAAATCGGGAAACAGCAGCCGAATGTGAAGACCATACCGTTCCTGCGTCCGTGCCATGACATCATAGGTCTCTTGCGGCAGCCGTCCGGTATCGATGGTAAAGATGTCGATTTGAGCCGACAATGCGGCCAGCATGTCCGTCAACACCTGATCCTCGGCCCCGAAACTGGTGGCCATTGTCGCCTGATCGCCGAACCGCTCGACGATAAGCCGCAATCGGCCGACGGCATCCCGTTCGCGCGCCGTCCGGTTCAGTTGATCAATCACCTGATGTGTTTCGCTGTGTCGATTCATACGCACCTCAAATCTGATAATCCGGGGGCGGCGTCTTTCCGAAATGCAGGCGATTCCACAGCCGCTCGTGAACATAAAACGCCCCGATCTTCATCAGGGTATCCAGTACACCAATTCCCACCGCCGTATTGATTTCCTGTGTGACGGCCAACGCCACCAGAAATGTCACCGCAGACCCCAACGCCCGATAGCTGACGGCCTTGGCAATGCTTCTGATATGCGACTCTCTCATTTCCTTGTATTCCTATTGTTTTAGTAGTGTATATGCTGAAAAAAATTATATAATGTAATTCGGCTCGCCTGAAGAACAGCTCTCAACTTCCCGCCGGACCAATTCGTCGAGTGTACACGCCTCAAAAATGCGTATGACCGCCGTATTGGCCTCTTGTATGAGCAAGGCAAGGACGCGCTGGCCGTCCGCTTCGGCACTTGACGGTTCAGAAAGCGAGGCCGAGCGATGCTCAAGATACGACACAACCTGGGCAAGCGTAATTTCATTCGCCGGACGCGCCAGCACATAACCGCCTGCCTTGCCGCGAATAGACGAAACAAAGCCGCCCTGCTTGAGTTCATTGAGAATGATCTCAAGAAAACGCACAGGTAAATTGTGCCGAGCGGCCAGCTTACGCGCCGTGATCGGTCTTTGCGAGCCGGCCAGAACCAACTCAAACAAGGCCATGATAGCATATCTTGATTTCTTCGACAAATCGACAACCATAAAAACCTCATTGTTATCATCGGAATTATGATATAAATTTAACCATCTTTCGCATCAATTGCAAGAAAAAATTTCAAAAAAATGGAAAATTTGGAATTACACGGTTTTTTAGCCCGTAAACACGGCAAGGATGACCCCGCCGAGACAAACACATCCCTAAGGGGTTAATTTGTGAGAATTATGGTTAAAATACAACCTGAATAAAAAAGCGCATAAAAAAAAGCAGCGGCAAGGAGGAAACCGCTGCTCATTCCCAGGCATAGAACCTGGCATTAGAAGGAGGAGGAGGGTAATGTTCTTATTTCAAAGTTCGCTTTTCGTTACGCTCTTATTCGCTTCACTTCTTGTTACGTTCTATATCGGCGTTTGTTCTCATTAATTTTACCCATTTTTAATAAGGAAATCAACCCATTTCCATAAAAAATCTGCAAATTCATTCCATATCATTAGTTAAGACGCCGCTGAACCGCCCTTTATTGGTGAAAAAATAGTTCAATAAATAAATTGTCACCCATACGAGGGCATTTTCGTTCAATTTCGACTCAAAAACTGCCCTATGCTATGGCCGACGGAGGAATAATTTGCTTTGAGCGTTCAGGACGATACAATCAGGACAAACCACCCGACCGAGAAAGGTTCTGTTTGCAAATGCGTTTTTATTTCAAAAAAAAACAACGAATCGTGCTGGAGCGGGATTTCAAGTCGATTTTATCTCATAAGTGCTTTGTGAGTAATGAGATAATGCGACTTTACGCCGCCGAAAACGGGCTTGATTTTCCGCGATTCGGGATTTCGGTCAGCCGAAAATGCGGCACGGCGGTCGTGCGCAACCGCCTCAAACGCCTGGCTCGCGAAGCGTTTCGCCTGAATCAGCACGATTTGCCCGCTGGTCGCGACTATCTTTTAATTTTGACCGCCCGCAAGCCGATAAATAATAATTGGTTAACATCTGTGATGAAATATCACACGTTTGAATCGCATTTTTTAAAACTGGTAGAAGTGCTGTCAAAAAAACCGTGTTTTCAGATTCGTTGCCAAAAACAGAAAACAGAACCCAAAACCCATTGAGCCGACCTGAGAAACAACCCGCTCTGCTGCCCATCGGCAAAGCAGCCCGTCAGGCAGGGTTGTCGCGCCAGAGTGTCCAGTATTACCTGATGCTGGGCCTTTTGGAGGCCACCGAAACCACGCCGAGCGGACGGCGGCTTTTTGACCGCAAGGCGATTGAACGGCTGCGTCTGATCAAACAGCTCAATGCCAGCGGATACACTCTGCGAGCCATACGCGAACTGTTTTTGAAACAGCATAAACCTTTGAAAGGAAAGAACCTATGACAGATTACCAAACCCAGCAGCGTCGTCGCAATATGGTGGTCGGCGCCTTTGTCCTGCTGGCGTTTGCCGCCTTTATATGGATGCTGGTCATGTTTCGCAATCTGCCGTTGTATGCCACGCAGTTTCGCTCGTTTATTGTCCGGGTCGATTTTTCCGAAGCGCCGGGCATCCAAAAGGATACGCCCGTTCAGTATTGCGGCTATCAAATCGGCCGGGTCGTCGCGGTCAAACCGCCGAAACTGGAGATCGATCAACAGGGCCGATCCATTCCCAAGGTACGCGTCGAGATTGCGATCGAGAATAAATTTTTGGGGGATATCCCCGATCACGCCGAGGCGATGATTATCCGCCGGGGACTTGGCAGCAGTTACATCGAGCTGAAGACGGATCCCGACGTGCAGGTGGCCGGCCATCTGGAACCCGGCTCTCAACTAAAAGGCAGCGTCGGCATCGCCAGTGAGTTTTTCCCGCCCGAAGTTCAGAAGAAGCTCGAAAACCTCGTCGATTCGATCACCACCCTGTCGCAAAACACCAACGCCATCATCGGCGATACCGAGAATCGAGCCAATATTAAAAAATCCCTTGAAAATGTCACCGCCGCCACTGCTCAGGCCGTCGATACCCTTAAATCGCTTGAGCTGTTTGCCGATACGGGAACCGAACGGCTTCAGGACGCCGCGGCCGAACTCAGCGAAACACTGGACTCGATCCGCGGTCTTTCAGAAGTCGGCGCCGCCCAGATCGAAGCGGTCGCCGTCAGTCTGGACAATACACTCAGGGAATTTCGATTGACCCTGTCGAAAATCCATTCCGGCTCCGGCTCAGCCGCCCGGTTCCTCAACGACGGGCGCCTGTACGAGAACCTGCTGGACAGCAGCAAAGAACTGGAGTTGGCGCTGGACCAAATCAAAAAATGGGCCGCCGAGGCCCGCGAAAAAGGCATCCGCATAAAATGGTGAGAGATGACACAAATTCAAAATCACCGATTTACGAATAATTAAACCACAAAGGACACGCAGATCACGAAGGAAGTCCTTTTTACGATACAAAAATCATCGTGTTTCTTCGTGCCCTTCGTGGTGAAAAAACAGTCAAATTATTATTTTACGGCTCCTGAGCAGCCGCAATTCTTAATTCACAATTCTTAATTTTTAACTCACCACGTCTGTGTCATCGTAAAGGTCAGCGTGGTCGTGCTGTCGGCGTTGACATCCACCTTGAAACGACAGGTAAAGGCGTCTTTCTTTGCATACGGCAGTGAGCTTTTATCAATCCGCCAGTTGACGTAGCGGGGAATGATTTCATCCACGAACACGGACACCGGCTCCTCTTTGCGGTTGCGGATTTCGACGCTTCGGGTGAAGGTGACAAATCGGTCGCCGCGCCGCTGGTCGGTAATCTTTTGTTCAGGCACGACGTCGAAGGCGTCGCCGATATACAGCGACAGTCTTTCACGTCGGGCGGTATGATCGATCTGGTCTTCACCGACAAACTCAAGCGTGCCGTCTGCCGGATCGGCCTTGAACACCCGCACCCGCCCCTTGGGCAGTGCAATGCCCAGGCCATGCTGCTCTTCGTTTTCGAATTCGATTTTAACCTGGACTTTGTCGCTTTGCCGCACCTGCCACTGATTGATGGAGGTCGTATAGACAAGCTGTTTTTCCACCGGAACGCCGCGGGCGGTTTCGATCAGCTCAATCTGCTTGATCTGCCGGTTTTGAAGCGTGGATTTTCGGCCGAGCGTATAAAGATGATACTCCATAAACGGCTTTTCCTCAAACCCCGCCGCATCGGCCGCCATAGCCGATCTTACCATAATGGACTCCGGTCTTGGCTGTACCGGCGGCTGAACCCGGCGCACATCACCGGCAATCAGCTTGATAGTCGCATCGGGATAGGCCGCCCCGCTCTGGTTGTTGATGGTGACCCAGCCGGAAAAATCCAGGGTGTCTTCTTTGTCATTCAAGACCGCCGAATAGTCCGCCTTCCAGCCGATGGCCTCGGTGGTGTAAGTCACCTGACACAGATGCTTGCCGGATTGTTCGGCATGCGCCAGCCAAACGAGCGTCGGCCGCGTCAGCAGGTCTTCGGGCTTCTTATCCAGTTCAATTCGTTCGACAGAGGCCCGACTGACAATATGCAACTGGCTGGACGATTCATCCTGCACAATCAGATCGCCGCCGATGGCCGCGGTCAGTACACCCTTGAGCAGGCTGGCCCCGCTGGAGCCGCTGCCTTTGACCAGCAGACTGACCGGCTGATCGATATAGCGCTTCAGCAGACTGTCGGTATTAACCAGGTCATACTCATAGTTCTGCTCCAAAATGGACACCGCGTCCGGATCCGTCAGACACAAAAAGTTCACGCTGGTCGGATCAATCCGCTCGGCCACACCGGTAAACTGCATTCGGTTCAGCCCCCGTTCAAAGGACATCTCCCGCTGCTCTTTGACCACCCCGAAATTATCATTGTAAATGGTAACAGCCATATCCTTGGGCGTTTCGGCCACAGCGCCGGCGGCCAACACCAATGCTCCCGTTAATGCCGATACATTACGACTTGTTTTCATAGCTTGGTCTCCCAAAATTCAAATGAACCGTTTCGCGGCGGACAGCACCTGACTGCCCCTTGATATACTGTAGCCCCCAAACGCGATTGTGGAAAGTAAAAGTTGTGTAAAACCAAATAATGACCGGTCGTCTCTGTCAATTCATGATGTGACGACCAAACCTTCTTGCCGTGCAATTTCAAGGATAGGGCGATCCTGATTGGTATGCCATTTGCGATGACCACAGGGAATCGGCTCGATACGGTTATCCGCCGCCGCCGCCGTTGTCTGCCGCAGCAATTCAACAGGTTCCAATTGTTTCGGACCGTCAAATTAAGAATTCAATCGGATTCTCCACGGCCCAGCACATAAGATAGAAGACCCAGCAGAGCGTCTTTTGAGGCGGAGTCGGGCAACGGATTGAGACTGTCTTTGGCGGTTCGGAC
This sequence comes from Anaerohalosphaeraceae bacterium, assembly GCA_050309605.1. Taxonomy (GTDB): domain Bacteria; phylum Planctomycetota; class Phycisphaerae; order Sedimentisphaerales; family Anaerohalosphaeraceae; genus T3Sed10-213. The sequence goes on along the minus strand of JBNRMN010000024.1, from coordinate 2,716 downwards.
ATAGGCTTCTGCGCGGCTCAGGGTATAGGCTGCGGCGTCGCTTTGGCGAATGGCACGGCCCAGTGCAGCCGAATCCGACCGTTCGGCAAATCGCGAAAATTCGGCTTTCCGCTGCCGCTGGTCGCCCTGTTGGAGCCAATAAATCACCGGCAGGGTCAGTTTTTCATGAAACAAATCCGTGCCGAGGGTTTTGCCTTCCTGGGCCGAGCTGCCAAGAATATCAAGCAGGTCATCAGTGATCTGAAAGGCCATCCCCAACCCCAATCCGTATTGCCGCGCGGCTTGACAAACCGACTGCTCGGCACATCCGGCCAACGCGCCCAGATAGCAGCAGACACCGAACAGCGATGCGGTTTTGCCCTCGATAATCGTCAGGTATTCGGACTCGCTGAGGTCCCGATCGCCTTTGCGGAGATTTTGCCGGATTTCACCGGTGCAGATGGCCTCGGCGGTCTGACACATGACCTCAGCCGCACTCGGCAGATTCAGTGCCGCCGCCATTGCGAAGGCCCTGCTCAAGACGTAATCGCCCAGCAGCACCGCCTGGGTATTGCCCCACAGCACATTGGCGCTGGTCTGCCCCCGGCGCGTGCGGGCTTGATCAATGACGTCATCATGCAGCAAAGAAGCCAAGTGGATCATCTCGACGATCGCAGCCAGTTCGATGTGATCCGCCTTCAGCGGGCCGACGGCCTGTCCGCTCAACAGCGTTAGGGCGGGACGCAGCATTTTTCCCCCGCTTAAATCAAGCTGCGCCAGATAATCGCCAACGGGCCAAACCGCACCGGTCAGCACATCGCCGATCCGCTCACGCACACGACATAAATCGTCGGAAATCGGGCTGAACAAGGTCGGCAAATCCACAGGATGGGGGTCGGTGGTCATCACGCTGGCTCGATTCAGGAATGGGCCGCCTCAAAGAACAGATTCCGCAGCCGTTTGGTTATCGGGCCGGGTTTTCCGCTGCCGATGGAACGTCCGTCCATTTCCACCACGCCGATTACCTCGGCTGCCGTACCGGTCAAAAACACCTCATCAGCCGAGTACAGGTCAAACCGCGTCAGATTTTTTTCAATGACACAGACGCCGTCCTGTTCGGCCAGCCGGATCACGACACGGCGGGTGATGCCGTCCAGCGACCCGGCCTGTATCGGCGGCGTATAAACCGTCCCGTCTTTGACGATGAACACATTATCGCCGGTGGCCTCGGCCACATACCCCAGATGATTATACATAATCGCCTCGCCGACGCCGGCATCGACGGACTCAATTTTGGCCAGGATGTTATTCAGGTAATTGAGACTTTTTATCTGCGGCGGCAGCGCCAGCGGATGGTTGCGAATCGTCGAGGCGCTGACCACCTTCATTCCGGTCTCGTAAAATGCTTCGGGGTAAAGCTGGATATTGTCGGCAATGATAATGACCTTTCCGCCTTTGCACACAAAGGGATTCAGCCCCAGATCGCCGACGCCGCGGGTCACAATCAGACGGATATAGCCGTCTTTGACCGCATTGGCTTTGACAGTCTTCTCAACCGCCTCGGTCATCTCCTCAAGGGGCATCGGTATGGGCAGCCGAATGACGGCGGCCGATTCATACAGACGCCGCAGATGGGCCTCCAATTCGAAGACTTTGCCGCTGTAAACGCGAATCCCTTCGAACACGCCGTCACCGTACAGCAAACTGCGATCAAACACCGACACGACGGCGTCTTTTTCGTCCACCAGACCCTGATCCAGCCATATCTTTAAGGCCATCCTGTTCTCCAGTAATCGTGTTTAATTGTCTTTTTTTTACCCTACTTTTCCATCGCACAGCCGGATTACCCGCTGGGCACACGCCGCGATCCGCTCATCATGCGTGACCATAACAATCGTTTGACCGTTTCGATGCAGGGCGTTTAGAACCTCTAAGATACCAGAACCCGTCTGAGAGTCAAGATTTCCTGTCGGTTCGTCAGCCAAAAGGACTTTTGGCTGATTGATCAGTGCACGCGCCAAGGCGGCTCGCTGGCGTTCGCCGCCGGACAGCTCATAGGGTTTGTGACGCAGCCGCTCCTTCAGACCCACCTGTTCGAGCAGGTGTTCGGCCCGTTGCACCGTGCGGTTACGAACGGCCAGCCACCGCAGCGTTCCGGCCGAGGCCATCGCGGGAACCAACGCATTTTCCAATACATTCAGTTCATTCAGAAGATGGTAAAACTGAAACACAAAACCCACCGTCTTGTTCCGAAATCGGTCGAGTCTGCGCCCGCTGAGCGTATTTAAGCGGATTCCATCGAACTCCACCGTGCCGGAATCAGGCCTGTCCAGTGCCCCCAAAATGTGCAACAGGGTGCTTTTGCCGCTGCCGGAGGCCCCGATGATCACGAGGAATTCGCCCGATCGAACAGACAAATCCACGCCTCGCAACACCTCAAGCGTACTTTTGCCCATCCGATAAGACTTCTGAATCCGACTGGCTCTCAATATCGCCGTCATTGTGTCATATCCTTATTCTTGCTCAATATCTGCTGGCAGTGGATACAATTGCACTCCGGAGGTGAAATATTGTTTAGCATATTGTAGCCTCACTTAATTAGCTAGTAATTATCTCAAGTTGACTGATTTTTTAAACATAGATTTATGCGGCGATCAGTAGTCGCCCAAGCTCTTTGACAATTTGCGTTCCACTGGACAGTTTCTTTAAGTGTTCCGTCAGATCGTTCCAGACGATG
>JBNRMN010000023.1:0-47840 GCA_050309605.1 Anaerohalosphaeraceae bacterium | reverse complement strand
CTCAAACAACGCGGATTAAACCCCGTGAATACAGTAAAAGAGGCGCTGAAAATCTATCTCAAAACCGGCCAGCTGCCGGCATTGAAAGAGTTCACTGCTTCAAATGGCTAAAATCTTACAAATATTTGATTTCTCTTAGTTGCTTGATCTTGTATGCGCCGGCGAAAGTATATAGCTATATGCCTGTTAAGGGATTATGCGGCGATACTGATCGGGTCGTCACTGTTGCGGACCCCAATCAATATGAATTGGTCGTTTGGCCAATTGTAGATGAACGGACACGTAAATGCTACCTGTTAGGTCTGAATAATACCGGTGAAGTGGTGGGTACTTTAGACGACGGTAAACAACTGTTTTACTACTCTGCAACTAATAGAAAACAAGTGCTGATTGACACGGGGGGCGCCAAAATTCGCGACGCATTTATTAACAATCGGGGAATTGTTGTTGCGGTTATCGAGTTGGGAGGCCGTACTCAAAGCATTGGTATCTGGAGCAAAGGGGATGTTTTCAAGAGATTCAGTACGATTGAAGCAAGCCGAATTTCAATTGCTGCTGTTAGCGATTTAATGATTGCAGGGTATCATGTTGACAAAGAGGGAAACGAGCGGCCCCTTTTGGTTACTTATGAGGGGCTTGATGTTTCTCTGGATTTCTCCGGCAGGATACAAGCCATGAATGATAACTCTGATATTGGCGGACAAATTGAAATCGATGGAAAACAAATGTTTTTTTACAAATCGATTAACGCCGACGACGTTACCCTGGTATCGCTTGAGGAGACATACAATAAAGAGGGAAGTGTACGGTGGATAGGCCGCAACAATAATAGCTTAATACAATATCGTGACAAAGAATTGACAACTGTTATATTATGGAGATCGCAAGATGCTTCCGGGCAATCCCATACTCTATATCGCTTTCCATTTACCGATTTAAGCCTTCGGTCAATGAACCAGGAAGGGATTGCCGTCGGATACATCGGGGGTTTCGGGGAGTTCTTTTCCGGATTAATTTGGAACAGTCATTCTTCTGATTGTATCATTATTGGTGACGATGACGACCTTGTCGTATGCAGATCAATTACTGATGGCGGCAGCGTTGTTGGTTTTTCCGACAATCATGGCATGTTTTATTGGAACAAAGAAGAGGGGCTGCTTTTTTTGAATAAATTACTGGAGACAGATTCATATTTTGAATCTTTGTATCTACCCGTGAGCATCAATACCCGAAAACAGATAATCGGATACGGCCGCACAAGAACAGGAACTGAGGCCATGTTCTTTGCAGAATTATCGACTAAATAATCGGACGGGGTGGCCCCTTCAAGCGCAGCTTGTGGGTGCCGGGGCGACAAAAAAAGTGTACGATGATTGAGCAGACAGAAAAATTGAAAACCGCAGGATTGAGGCCGTGATCAATGCGGATGAACAATTGAAAACGGACTGCTGTGCCAGCCCTTGTTTCGGCCATTCCCGGTGAATTGGCAGGATTACGGCCGATGGGATCAGATACCTATAATTTGTCTTGGGAAGTAAACAAAGATCGTTTTTTAGCCTGAACAAACCGAGTCAAGTGTAGTACTAAACGTAAATGGAATTCAATCAGGAGATATGAAGATGGCATTTACACTTGAAATAGGACAAAAAGCACCTGATTTTAAGCTTCCGGCGACCGACGGCAAGACCTATTCGCTCGGAGATTTTTCCGATACGGATGTGTTGGTTGTTTTTTTTACCTGTAATCATTGTCCCTATGTGATTGGTTCCGACGAGGTGACGCGACAAACGGCCTTAAAATTTCAGCCGCAGGGTGTACGTTTTGTCGGCATCAATTCCAACAGCCCCAACACCTACGCTGAGGATTCCTTTGATCATATGGTCAAGCGGATGAATGAAAAGCAGTTTCCGTGGATATACTTGTACGACCGTTCACAGGATGTCGCGCGGGCCTACGGAGCACTGCGAACGCCGCATTTTTTTGTGTTCGATAAAGAACGCAAACTCATTTATACCGGCCGGGGGGTGGACAATCCGCGCGACACAAGCAAGATGACCGTTAACGATCTCGAACGGGCGCTCGATGAGCATGTGGCCGGAAAGCCTGTTTCTGTGCCGGCGACCAATCCTATCGGCTGTAATGTCAAATGGGAAGGCAAAGATGCCCACTGGATGCCGGCCGAAGCCTGCGATCTGGTGTAAACGCGGAGACAAACGTCAGCGTAGCCCTTTTTCGTCAATGGTTTAATGTGAGCATCTCAAAGACGATCCGGGCGGTTTTGTCGCGGGCCTTGCCTGCGGCCAGCGGTTTGACCAGCTCGGTCAGTGACTGACTGGTTTGGGTCAGCTTGGCGGTGTTGGCAAGCAGCCCGCAGCTTTTTTCCGCAATCGGATCGACGGCGTCGAAATAGGGCATATACTCCGGGACAAGTTCTTTTCGCGCCAAAATATTGACCAGCGACAGATAACGCGTGCGAATCAGCCGGCGTCCGATCAGAAGCCAGAGCCATTTATTGCTCTGATACAGAATTACCATAGGGCATCCTGCCGCGGCCACTTGCAGCGTTGCGCTGCCGCTGGCGACCAGTGTAAAATCACATGCCTTGGCCGTCTCATAGACATGTCCGATCCGATAGGCAATGTCCGGTCCGTCTTGGGCGACGGTCTGCATTGCCGTTTGTTTCTCGTTGTCTGCGGCGCAGGCCGTAAAAGTCGCCTGCGGATGGTGTTGCCTGATCAGGGCGGCGATTTCAAGCATTGCCGGCCAGAGGCTCTGGATTTCCGCGTCGCGAGAGCCGGGCATCAACGCAATATGCGGTGCATGGCTTTGGTAACCCGCATAGGTCTTGACATTGTTTTCGACCGATTCATTCAATTCATCAAACAGGGGATTGCACACATACACGGCATCCACGCTGCGCGTGCAGAACCACTCCTGCTCGAACGGCAGAATACACGCCAGCCTGGTACAACACCTCCGCAGCTTATAGATCCGCCACGGCGCCCAGGCCCACAACTGAGGGGCCACGTAGAACAGCACCGGAATACCGCGCCGACGGGCGGCTTTGGCAATATGAAAATTAAACGCCGGCGAATCGCATACGACCACCAAATCGACGGCGTGCTCGGCCAGGTAAGCAGTCGCTTGTCGAATGAGCTTTCGGTAATAGCCCACTTGTTTTAAGACATTGTAAATCATCGCCGCTTTTTGGACGGGATTGGCCAGCAGTTGACAGCCGGCCTCAGCCATCTTGTCGCCGCCCAAACCAACCCATTCAAGCATTGGTTTCGCATGTGTTTCCGAGCCGTCGGGCCACGGTTGACGTGCGGCCAGATGGTCGTTACATGCCCGAATCAGGTTGGCGCAGTGCTGTTCGGCGCTGTGCTCGCAGGCGCTGATGAAGATGCGTTTATGTTTCGTGGGTGGTTGATTCATGGGATAAACGGCTTTTGGTTTTCTTCAGATGGATTTGAATGATGGTGATATCCGCCGGCGTAATACCGCCCAGCCGCGAGGCCTGCCCCAGCGTAAAGGGGCGAAATGCGGCCAGCTTTTCGCGCGCCTCAAACCGCAAATGGGGGATGCGGTGATAATCCAGATCGGCGGGCAGTTTGATATGCTCCAGATTGCGAAAGGCGGCGATCTGTTTGTCCTGCCGTGCCAGATAACCTTCGTATTTGCATGCAATGGCCGCGGCCTGAATGATTTCGCGTGACAGCCTCATTGCTGCGATCCTGTCATCATTGGTCAGGTCTTCGGCCAGTGAATGGTCGGGTTGCTTGATCCATTCCCACAGACTCTTGCCGCCGATGCGGGTCTGTTTGAGATAGGATTCCAATTGTTCAATGGCTTGTTGTTTGGCGCAAAACCGCTGCCAGCGCGACTCCTCGACCAGACCGATTTGTCTGCCGATAGGGGTCAGACGGGCATCGGCGTTATCGCTTCGCAGCGTGAGCCTGTATTCTGCCCGCGACGTGAACATCCGATACGGCTCATCAATCTCCCGTGTCAACAAATCATCCACCAGAACGCCCAGATAGGCCTGATCACGGCCGAGAATGAGCGGTTCTTTGCCGGCCAGTTTGTGTACGGCGTTGACGCCGGCAAGCAGCCCCTGTCCGGCCGCTTCCTCATAGCCGCTTGTCCCGTTGATTTGCCCGGCCAGAAACAAGCCGGCAAGGGGTCGCGTTTCAAGATTTGGCTTGAGCTGGGTTGCCGGACAATAGTCATACTCGATGGCATAGGCGTAATGAACGATTTTGGCCCGCTGTGTTCCTTCCATCAACCGAAGCATCTGTTCCTGAATCTCTTTCGGGTATGACGTACTGATGCCGTTGCAATAGATGGTCGTAACGTGTTGGTCTTCCGGTTCCAGAAAAACCTGATGCCGCGTCTTATCGGCAAACCGCATAATTTTGGTTTCAATGCTCGGACAATAACGCGGCCCGACGGATTGAATCTGTCCGGTGTACATCGGGGCCAAATGCAGATTGGCCCGGAGCAACTCGTGAATGGCCGGGTTGGTCCAGGTAATCCAACAGGGGACCTGTGGACGATCAATCCGGTCGTTCATAAACGAAAACGGCTGCGGATCGGCATCGCCCGGCTGAATATCCGTTTTGTCGTAATCCAATGTCGCGCCGTCCAGTCGTACCGGCGTGCCGGTTTTGAGGCGTTTGACCGTCAGGCCGAGCCTGCGCAAACAGTCGCTCAGGGCATTGCCGGCCGGTTCTCCCAGCCGACCGCCGGGCCACTGCTTGCGCCCCATATGCATGACGCCCCGCAAAAACGTCCCTGTTGTCAGAATAACCGCCGACGCGGCAAATTCCGTCCCGTCCTCACATCGTACCCCACATACGGCGTCGTTCTGAGTCAGCACCTCGGCGGCGGTAGATTCGACGAGGGTCAGGTTGTCGGCCGATTCGAGTTGCTGCCGAATGTAAGCTGCGTACTGATATTTGTCAGTCTGGGCGCGGGGGCTTTGCACGGCCGGTCCTTTGGAGCGATTGAGCAGACGAAACTGGATGCCCGCTGCATCGGTCGCCAACCCCATCAGCCCGCCCATCGCGTCAATTTCGCGCACAATCTGTCCCTTGGCCAGGCCGCCAATCGCCGGATTGCAGCTCATTTTGGCGATTGTGTCCCGACGCATGGTCAGCAGCAGCGTCTGCGCCCCCAGTCGGCTGGCCGCCCAAGCCGCTTCGGCGCCGGCATGCCCGCCGCCCACAACAATAATGTCATATTTTTTCTGGCTCAAGGGCTTTCGGTATAGAAAATAACAGAAACTAAAATCAAACCCTGTATGCTACCGGCCGCGCGGCCAAAATGCAAGAGGCACCGCTATTCAAATCCCGCCATATACAAAAGGGTGATCAGCCAGCAGTGAACGACTCTTTAAGTTAATTATGTGTATTCTTTGTGTCCAAAATCAAGGTGCGGCAGATTTTAGTTGACTTTTGAAAGGGTTGAAGGTACAATATTCCTTGATAAGATTTTACGTTGGACATTAACGTGTATTCGGGGGGTGTGATCGTCACAGCTTTGAAATTAAAGTTATGGATAGGGATTGTCTTTCTGGCCAGATCGTTATCGGTAGGGTCAGCGGTTCCGTTTCCGCCTGAGGCCTTGCCTGCAGTTAACATCGGGCAGCGACTGCCGTCGAATTTTGAAGCCAGCGGCCTTGTGTGGCATACGGAATTGCAAAGGTTATTTCTGGTCAGCGACAGCGGTTTTGTTGCTTCGATGACCGACAGGGGCGACGATCTTGAGATATGGCCGGTAGATGCGGACATTGAGGCGGTCACTGTCGCCAATCCGAAAAGCGATTTTATCTATTTGGGCATAGAACATCCCGACAGCATTTATGAGTTCAATCTTTCCACGGGGACGGTCAGTCGCATTTTTGATTTGTCCGGATGGATGGACGGGCCAAAAAATTCCGGCCTGGAAGCGCTGACGTTTGTACCGAATGACGCTGACCCGGAAGGCGGATTGTTTTACGCCGGATTGCAGGAGACCGGCCAAATCTTTGTTTTTCGATTGCCGATTTTGTCCAGCGCCGACAGCACCGCGGTTACCTTTATCGGTTCAATCTATCCAATTCAGGGGATCAAAAATATCTCTGGTATGCATTATGTGCCGACTCAGGATGTGCTGTATGCCATCTATGATAACGTAGATCTTCTCAGGGCGATGACGACCGACGGATCGCTTCTTGGACAATGGAGTTTGCCCGGCAACGACCAAGAGGGCGTAACGATCAAAGGCAGCGAACTGTATCTTTGTGAAGATTACGGCAATGAAGGAGGCGCTGTTTTTCGATATGCCCCTTTTGTCGTCTTTCCGCAGCCGGACTTAAACAATGATGGGAAAGTGGATTTTCACGATTATGCCGTTTTTTCGGGCTGCTGGCGCAGCGGCCTGTCTTGGAAATTTGCCGATTTGAATGCCGATGGCCGGCTTGATGTATCGGATGTGGCTCTGCTTGCTTCTCTTTGGCTTCGCGGAAAATAAAGGCGTTTAATCCGTATCTTTTTTTGTATATTGATCTGGAAAGGGAAAAAAATGATGAAGAAAGCCTGTAAATCGGCGATGGCACTATGCCTGTGCTGTGCGTGTAGTGTGTTCGGTGCATCCGTGATTCTCAATGAATACAATGCGGTGGACGCACAGGAATATCTGGGCGGCGGAACCGTTTTTGCGGATGAATCCGGCGGCAGGGCGGCAGACACTTATTTCGGCAGGGTGCTGGGAAACGGAGGCGATTGGTTTGAGCTGGTCGTTATCTCGGATCATCTCGATATGCGAAACTGGATGCTGGATATTTACACTGACGGCGTTTTGGATGAAACCCTTGTGCTGACCGATCACAGTATCTGGTCGGACCTTCGAAGCGGAACGATCATTACCGTTGCTGAAGATGTTCCAAGCGATGTCAGTTATGATCCGGCCGAAGGGGATTGGTGGATCAATGTACAAGCCAACAACGATGCCGACGGTCTCTATATTGAAGCCTCCAATTTTCCGGTTAACAGCAGCAATTGGCAGTTGCGTATCAGAAATGCCGAAGGAACGGTGATATTCGGACCGGCCGGCGAGGGAGTCAGCCCTCAAAGCGGTATCGGAAAAACCGAGGTTTTTCGTTTGGAAGCCGATCCCTCTGCCTCGATTACCCCGTTGTCTCCCGATTATGATGACGGCAGCGAACTGAGCACTTTTGGTGCACCCAACCAGTGGGGTGTACAGAATCTTGGTGCATTGCGCACAGTGAATCCGCCGTTTTCAACACTGACCGTGCAGTCTCCCAACGGCTCTGAAGCCATCAAAGGCGGCACATTACGACATATCGAATGGAGCCATACCGGAACCGTCAATAATGTTAAAGTGGAATTCTCGCATGATAACGGGGAAACCTGGATGCCGGTTTATCCGCCCAATACCGGCAATGCCGGCGTTTATTCCTGGCAGGTCCCTATGCTGAATTCCGATGACTGTCTTGTCAGAATTTCAAACGCCGCCGACCCGTTGGTCTTCGACACCAGCGATGCGGTCTTTTCCGTTTATCAATGCGGCCTGGAAGGCGATGTAACCGGTGATTGCCGGGTGAACCTTGATGACTTTGTGCTGATGGCGTCTTCCTGGCTTGAATGCGCCAATCCCTATGATATCGGCTGTTGGTAGCAACGGGGTACCGGTTGCGTGTCTGAACGTTCGGTGTTTGATGCATTATAAGGCCCCTTGCCTGTCCTTCGTTGGCAGGGCAGGCAGGGGCATTGGTGAAAGGCCGTTATTCAGTGGTCGGCTGACCGACCAGATAGAGGCGGTTTTTGCCGCTTCGTTTGGCTTCAAGCATCGCCATATCCGCTTTTTCGAGCAGTTCGTCAACGGTTTTGGCATCAACGGGAAAGGTTGCCAGCCCGCCGCTGATGGTCAAGGCGCCTTTGCCTTTGGGGCCGATATATTCAAATGCCGCCTGGTGAAGTTCCTTGCAGAATCGCTCGGCCATAAAAATCGGCTCGTGCGGGTGATTCATTTTTGTGCTGCGGCGGTCGCGTCGGCTTTGCGGAAGGCTTTGTTTGCTGTGTTTTTCACTCGGCAAATCCCAGAATACCACGGCAAATTCATCGCCGCCCAGACGCACGACGACATCGTGGCTGCGGCAGCACCGCTGAATCATTCGTCCGGCCTGCCGGAGCACATTATCGCCGACGGCGTGGCCGTAGGCGTCGTTGTAGTGTTTGAAGTCGTCAATGTCGAACAATAAAAGTGTTACGCGAAGCTGTTCGCGTTCAGCCAGTGCAAGAATCTGCGGCAGGAACTGACGCAGATAGCGGCGGTTCTTAAGGCCGGTTAAATCGTCCTGGATGACCAGCTTTTCCAGCTCTTCGATGCGCCGATCCTTGTCTGTTTCTGTTATCTTGCCGCTGTCCGAATACCTTGTTTTTGTTAATGTGTTTGTCAACTCATCAGGCCGAACGGGACTGATCAGGTAATCATCGAACAACCGCCAAGAAGACATCCGATTGTGATTGATTTGTTCGATCAGGAGCGGTTCTTCGAGCATGTGGGCCAGCAAAATAATACGTGCCGACGGGGCGGCTTGTCGAAGGCCGGACAACGACGGTTCGAAATGGTTCTGAAGGGCGGCCAAGGCCACAATGACTTTATCAAAGTGTCCATGACGTAAAACCGAGATGGCCTCGGCTACAGAATCCCGCCGAACAAGACGGGGAGATTCGGCCGGACAGCCGACAGGTACCTGAGGCAAATCGGTCCCGACAAGCAGAACAGAGCCATCTTGCAGCGGGTTTGGCTGAAAAACGTTCATCTGTTGGTTCCTCGCAATGCATTCAGTTCTTCATCACTGAGCGAGACAGTGTAAATTGGAGGGTGCTTTTGCACCGTTTTGGTTTTTTTGAGTCCATTTTGACAAAGGGGGCCTGACGTTTCAAGATTTTTGAGAATATCATCAAATTGATGAATACTACCTGAAACATAAAGTTTTGGTTTTCCAAAATGTCTTTTTATGGTATCCAAAGACGGCCCATTCTCAAGCCAAAGGATAAAAACCAGATTAGTGCTTTCAATCAATCCATCCAAAACCGCGATGCCCTCAGGCGCAAGACGTTCCGGACGAGCGGTGATAATCGTTGTATGATCGTGACAGGTGATGGGCATCCGGCTGACAGTCTCCCACAGGTGACTAAAGCAAGTCAGACGACAACCTCTGTGTGCTGCATAGTCCCGCAACACATCCCGCACGACATCGGCGGGTCTGAATATCGCGTAAATTGTTGTATTATACTGTCCAGTTTCTATCAGCATCACCCGTACTCCAAGAACCTGATACTACTCTAATGACGTCAAAAAGTCAAAACTTTATCAAATTGCCTGGTTGTCTGATAAGCCGTGTCTGATAACATATTATTCAGGATTCCGCTGCTTAATCGCACTTGTGTGGAATACGCGGCAGGGCGGACCGTTTACATCAAATTATCGCGATACCAGGTAATGGCTTTTTCCAGCCCCTCCTGAAATTGGACAACCGGTTCATACCCGATCAGCGACTTTGCTTTTTGAATATCGGCCAACGAATGTTTCACATCCCCCGGCCGCGGGGGAACATAACGGGCCTTGACGGATTTTCCGGTGAGCGAATTAATCAGGTCAATGATGGCGTTGACGGTGATTTTTTGTCCGCAGGCGATGTTGATCACTTGCCCGTTGGTTTTGTCGGCGCGGGCAGCCAGCAGATTGGCTTGGACAACGTTGTCAATATACGTAAAGTCCCGGCTTTGTTCGCCGTCGCCGTAAATAGTCGGCGACTGATTGCGCAAGATCGCGGTGACAAAGGCCGGAATGGCGGCGGCGTATTGACTGGTCGGATCTTGATAGGGGCCAAACACATTGAAATACCGCAGCGCGACGGTATCCAGCCCATAAACTTGTGAAAATACACTGCAATAGTATTCACCGAATAATTTCGCCGCGGCATACGGTGATTTCGGATTCGTCGGCATCGTTTCAGTTTTCGGCATGGTCGGGCTGTCGCCGTAGGCCGAAGAACTGGCGGCATACACAAATCGCTTGACGTTGTTGTCGCGTGCGGCCAGCAGCAGCGTAAAGGTGGCATTGACGCAATGCTGATGGGTGGTGGCCGGATCGTCCACGCTTCGCGGCACCGACGGCACGGCGCCTTGATGCAGAACGACGTCAATGTCCTTCATTGCGGCGCGAGCGACGGTTTCATCGCCCATATCCGCTTCGATAAAGTCAATCTTGTCCGCAATGTCCGCCAGATTGCTCTTTTTACCCGTCAGCAGGTTGTCAATCACGCGAACATAACACCCTTCAGCCACAAGCCGACGGCAGATATTGGAGCCGATAAACCCCGCGCCGCCGGTGACCAGAAATTTATCTGTCATAGCGTTGTTCCATTTTCAAGTTGAGTCAGCGCAGTCCAGGCAGACTTAAACCGGCTGTTGTTGAATGGCGGCTCGCTGGTAATCCTGATAAGACCGATAGACTTCGCGGAAATAACCTCCTTTGCGGCTGCGAACGCCCATCAGCACCGTGCCGACGGTGTTGGCGTTGACGTTGCGCAGTTCGCGGAGAATCCGGATCGCCGCACCACGATGCGTGGTGGCGGCGTTAAAGACCACGATGGTCCCGTCGGCCTGAGCGGCCAGGGTTTTGGCGTCGCTGACGAGCATCGCCGGGCCGTCGATAATGACATAATCAAACTGATCTTTACATCGATCCAGCAGGGTCTTCATTCGGTCGCTGCTCAGCAGTTCGGATGGATTGGCCGGCAGCGGGCCGCTGTCAACCACAAACAGTCCGCCAATATCGGTGGAACGGATAATTTGTTTTTCGTCGGTACATTGACCCATCAGATAATTGCTCAGGCCGTAATCGGCTTGTTGTTCCGAAGAGCCGTTGGCGCCGGAAGTCGGGAAAAGACGAGTGCTCATCGGACGACGGAAGTTGGCGTCAATCAGCAGTACGCGATTGTCCTCAGACAGAAAAGACCCCGCCATATTCACCGCCACGGTGGTTTTCCCGTCGCCGGCGGCGGTGCTGGTAACAAACAGGGTCTTATGCGGCTGCCCGCCTTCGCCGGACAGTTTCAGGTTGGTGCGAAGCTGACGATAACATTCGCTGGTAATGGAATACGGCGCTTGACGGACGACATGGTACATATCCACGTCTTCTACATCCCGGTCATCGTCGGCGTGATACACCATGCCCATCAGCGGAATTTTTACATGACGCATGACATCGCTGGGTGTTCGCAACAGGTCATTGAGCATCTCGACCGCAAACGCCAGTCCAAGCCCGGCCAGCAGGCCAAGGATCAGGCCGCCGGGAAAGAAAAGCTGCCATCGGGGGAAGCTGACTTCCAAAGGCTCGGCCGCCAATCCGGCGGCACGCATCTTATGGATGGTCGGGTCGCTGTACATAGCGTTGAATTTCTCAATGAGCATATTCATTTCTTCAAGCAGACGCTGCTGTTCTTCCCGCTGGATTTCATAACGCGCGTATTCGGCGCGAACGCGGTCAATCTCTTTGTATTCATTCTGCGCTTCCTGAAGCTGTTGTGTAACGGTTTCAAGCTGCTGGGTCAAGGCGGTCATCTGGTCTTGTGCATTGCGATAGTCCGATTGACGGAAAATTTCGGCAATCTCATTCTGGCGATATGCCAGGTCGGCATGCATTTGTTCCAGAGCGGCACGTGTTTCTTTGACGACGCGATGCTCTCCGCCGAAACGAGCCAACTGGCGTTCAAGAATCGGCTCCATGGTCGCAATGTTGGCGCGCATCTGACGGGCAATCGGATCACGCTCGATTTGTTCGCGCACGACCTCATCGAATTCCGGCGCGGTGGCGCGGTTACGCAGGGTTTCAATGATGCTTTCCAGGCGTCCGCGTTCGCTGTCGTACAAGCTGAATCGCCGCTCAATATCGGCCATTTTGTCGTCCATATAGTCGCGAAAGTTGGTCCGACCGGTCAGATTCAGCCGCGCAAATCGGGTGCCGGCGCGAATGGACTCCAGGCTTTGCTCGATGGTGTCCAGGGCGCGTCGAATGGAATCACGCTGGTTTCTGCGTTCAGCCAGTTCTGCACTGATGTCGCGTCGGGCCTGTTCCCGCTGCTCGGTCAGGAACAGCCGAACGGCGGTATCGACAATCGTCTTGGCTTCGCGCGCCTCGGCGCATCGCATGGATACGACGATCACGGTCAAATCGCGCGGCGCCGTAACGCGAAAGTTGCGTTCCAGATTGCGCAGCGCTTTGCGCACAGCCTCGGCCTCTCCGCTCGCTCCGGTGGAGTCTGCTTCGGTAAACTGCCGGTACCAGTTGGTGTTGCGAATGGTATCGTTGCGCAGCAGTTCCTGCAGCATATTCTGCTGCGTCATCTGCGCTGCCTTGGTTGCGCGGAACTGGTAGTAGATGTCGCGGTTGGGCTGAACCGGGGAAATCTGGGTCGGATCCTGCTGGATCGGCGGCATCACTTCGATGTGGGTCCTGGCGGTGTAGCGGGGCATAGTCCTGCGAAGCACAGCCCACGCGCCTCCGCCGATCACCAGTCCCAGCATCGTCAGCAGGACAATCATTCCGATATGTCGCCGAATGATGCCCATGACTTCTTTGGGGGTCATCGCCGTTCCGGTGGTTCCCATCATGGCCACAGGCGGCGCCGCGGAGCGCGGACCGACCGGCGTAACAGTGGTATTGACGGCACGTTGTATTGACTTATCCATGTGCGGTTCTCCTCATCAATCAGACGATTTCTAAATTGACGTATTTGCCTGCTGTTTGAGTATATCGATTCGTTCTTCAATCCGTTTTCGTTCTTTTTCCGGCACGTCCGAGGCCGTCTCCAGTGCCTTGCGAAAATTATCAATCGCCTGCGCTGTCTCGCCGAGCGATTCATGCACCAGCCCAAGATGATTATACACATCCCACGGTACAGGCTCTCGGCTTGCTTCGTAAAGCTGCAGCGCCCGCAGCAGATTTTCCCGGGCCGATTCGGAGCGCCCGTTTTTATACTGCGTATAAGCGTATGTGTCCAGATAAACAGGATTGCCCGGATCGCGCTGGTGAGCGCGGCGTGCATATTGCATGGCCAGTTCGAGCTGCTGGTCATTGACCGCCAGCAGATACGCCAGATTGTTCAGTATTGAAGGATTTTCCGGATAATGCCCCAGAACCTGCCCGAATAGTTCAATCGCGCGATTCATATAATCCGCATCCGCCGTTTTCATATAGGCCTGAACCAGCAGATTGGCTTTTTTCAGCGACAGATTGCCCCAATTCGGCTGGTCGGGGGAGGTCTCGGCCAGACAGCGGTCGATCAGTTCGATGCCGCGGTTAAATTGTTCATTGAGCTGAGCGAGACGATAACTCAGCAGCAGACTCGGCAGCGCATCGGGATTCTGCTGAGTCCATCGCACGGCGGATTCCATGCCGACGGTGTTGAGCATAAGGGACAGAACCGTATCCTGAAACCAGTCGGCGGCGCCTCCTTTGTCCAAAGCCGAGAAAAACAGCGACTCGGCCCGGTCAATTTGTCCCTGATGGAAATGGGCCTGCGCCATCTGCGCATAGGCAACCGGCGCCAGCGGCCCGTCAACCCATTGCGAGGCTGTATTGATCACCTCGGTATATTGCTTGTTTTGATTCATCGCTTCAAGATAAAGATTCAGAGCGACCGGATCTCTGGAGTCATGCCGGCGATGAATCTCCCAGGCTTGTTTGAGATAGTTGACTGCGCGGGCGGCATCCTGTCTGGACAAATAGAACCGACCGGCGCGCATACTCCATAAAGGCGTATCCGGGTATCGCTCAATCGTCCGGGTATAAAATCGTTCCAGATCGTTCAGACGATTGTTTCGCTGATAGAGCAATTCAAGCATCAGACGAATCTGCAACGGCGCCTGCGGCTGCTGCAAGGCGTTGACCAACTCGCCGACAGCGGCATCAATCTGTCCCATTTCACTGAAGACCGCCGCCAGTTCCATACTCACGGCCGGATTGGCCGAAAGACTCTTGCTTCGCTGCAAGTCGTCCACGGCCCGGCGCGGCTCGTTGAGCAGACGGTACAGGCGTCCGCGCAATCGCCAGGCCCCTGCGTTATTGCCGTCGATGTCAAGGTAACGGTCGGTCAGGGTCAGCGCCTCACGAAGCTGGCCGTTTGTCATTCTTAGCCAGGCATCCATGAGAATGGTTAGTTTTTCGTCGGGGTACCGCTCCTTGACACTGGCCAGCAGCCTGCCGCCTTCTTCGGCAAAGCCGCCGTCCAGATATTTTTGAATCAGCCACAATTGTTCATCCTTGTCGTTGTCTTCGGCGGCCAGCAGATCAAGGTATTGTTTCTGGACGGTGCGATCACCGAGGCCTTCCGCGGCCAGAACCAGCCCCCGCAAGACAGACGTATCGTCCGGTGTGTCCTGATGAAGCTGAAGGAGGATCTCCTGGGCCTTTTCAAACTGCCCGTTCTGCAAATAAAATCGCCACAGTAAGTGACTGTCGTCGCGCAACAGCGCTTCGGCTTTCTCGCTTTGTTGAGTGCGGTTCAGATAATCGGCGTAAGCGGCCTTGGCGCTTTCACTGTTCGGATCGAGTTCAATCGCCTGCGTAAACGCTTTGCCGGCCAGTTCGATCAGGCCGCTTTTTTTGATGGCATCGTCCTCACTCTGTGCTATCCGCAGCGCCATGTTGCCGAGCATCACGGCGTTGGCCACGCTCGGGTGCTGCCGCAGAATCTGTTGACGCATCGCCAACGCGCGATCCGGCGCCTGATTGCTGATCACCTCGGCATACACGCTCTGCAACTGCCCGTCGTTGGGATTCAGGAACATTGCCGTGGTAATGGACTGAATCAGTTCGTTTTGCTGTTCGACGGTCAGACGCGATCCCAGTTCGACATTTCGGTTAAACAGCAGCGAGGCGTGGTGTTTGGCGTACAGACCGTTGAGTGTGTCCATCTGCATTGCCTGACGGCTGTTTTCGATGGCGGCGTCCAGATCGTCCATCTGTTCGAAGATGCGGCTTTTGAGATAATATCCCATGCTCATCAACGGTTTGATCGTCAAGCATTCATCCACGCGGCGCAGCGCAAGCGAATAATTCGATTTCATCAGCTCCAGGCGGGCCGCGGCAAGGTTGCCTTCACAGCCGTCCAGATTTCGCGTGCGAATAACGCGAAGAAGCTGTTCGGCCATTTCGACGTTTTCACTTTCAAGGGCGATTTCAAACTGTTCGGCAATGATCTCGCTGTTGTCTTGAGCTGTTTCGGCGGCTTGGCTCAGAATCTCCAAAGCCTGGTCGTACGCCCCGCGCGACCGAAGCAGATCGGCCATGGCCGTGGCCCGCTGGACCGGATCGCTCAGACCGGCTACGGCGTCTTCCTGGATCGCCTCATACCGCTGACGAGGAATCGACAGCGGATTGGGTTCTTCAGCCTGACGGCGAAGAATCTGCAACGTCAGCGCGTCGGGACGCCGGTCCAGGTAAGCGTCCAGAAGCTCAACGGCCTCTGCCGTCATTTCGTTCTGAAGAAAATAACCGCAGACCGACTGCAGCTGCGAGGCCTCGATTTGGTCAGGGGCTGCCTCAACTAAATCAAGCAGAATCTGCTTTTGACGGACACGGTAATCGGCCAGCTCTTGACGGACGTCATCGGGCATCTGCGGCGGCTGATCCTGCTCCTGCTGGCGTTGCGCAAAACGCCGCGAGATCTGCGTGATCCGAGATCCGATGAATCGCAATTCCAACAGCTTTTGTTCGACGCTTCCCTCATCCAGGGCCGCGACGGCCTGTGTGAGATGCGTTTCATCACCGAGCGCCAGTGCGGCCTCCGTGATAATCTTCTGGCTGCGCGGGGTCGGCCCATACCGCTGCTGATAGATTCCGGCATAAGAAACGGCCTGGTTCCACGCCTGCAAGCGCGTCATAATGTCGGCGTAATCAAGAATCAGAGACGGTTTATCCAGCACGATGCGAACACGGTTGGTCAACGCTTTTTCAAGAAATTCGCGCTGCAGGCCGATGAGGTTTTCCTCTTTGGCCACACGGGCCAGAACCACACACAGCACCGGATCAATCGATGACGGCTGATTTGCCGAATCGAGAGCCTTGGATTGCTCGTAAGCACGGTAAAGCAGTCGAATGCCGCGATCCCGTTCGCCTTTGGCCAGCGCCAGGATGCCTTCCCATTGCTGTACGGCCGCATGTTCGCTGCTGCCGAAATACTGTGAGATTTGCTCGACCACAGGTTCGGCCTTGCGGATCCACGGCTGGGCGTCATCGGGGTGGTCCAACGCTTTTTCAAGGTAGCATCGGGCCAAAAAAGTATTCAGTGTATTGCGGTACGCCAGATTGCGCGCCTGGCGGGGCCCGGGCGTCGGCTGCGCTTGAGCCATGGATTTCATTTCTTCGGCCAGCATCAGCGCATCGTCCATAGCGGCGGCGTCTTGAAACGCCGACCCTTTGCGGTACAACAGCATCGCCAAACGATAGGCGTATTCAAATTCGTCCGGCTCCAGTTGTTTGGCCTGTCGCGCCGCTTCAATGGAGCGATTCAGTTCCGCCTCGGCATTGGCTTTTCCGGGAAGTTCATACGCCTGCGACAGCACGGTCAGCAGCTTCGCATCCGGCTCAAGCGTCCGAACATGCTCTTCCAGTTCGGCGCGAAGGGATTCGACGCGGTTCGGGTCATTGCCGATGGTCTGGATTTCAAACAGATACCGTGCGGCCAGGGCCTCGGCCGTGTTGTCGGCCTTTTCCACGGCCTCGTCAAGCCGTCTGACGGCCTCTCGGCGGGCATTTTCGCGAGCGTTCATCACGCCGATCTGCGCGTTTAATTCGCCCTGAAGCTGCATTGCTTCGGCCAGATAAGTGTAATGAGAAGGGGTTGTCGGCTCACGCTGTATCAGGGTTTCAAAAATGTCAATTGCCTGATTCAGATAGGTGGACCGCTCGGCGGTTCCCGTGCCGCCGCGCCGGGCTATGGCCAGTGCGGAACGACCCAGACCCATTTGCAGTTCCGTATCGACCGGCTCACCCGTTTGCTCGATCAGCTCAACCAGTTTTGTGGCTCGGTCGTGTACATTTCGCCATGCCGCTACCGTTCCGCTGTCGGCCATCTCATAAAAATAGTTCAGAATCCGGCGATGCGCCTCAAGGTGTCCGGGGTCGATATTGACGACCGTATTCCAGCAGCGCAGCGCTTTGTCCCAGTTGGCTTCGTGCAGTTCATTATGAATCAGATGCAGATCCGCCAGTTCGAAAAGACGCTCGATCTTATAGGCGTCGGTTTTGCCGAAGCGATAGGCTCGCGACAGCAGGCGTTCGGCACGCTGGTAGTCGTCCTCGGCAAGCGCCTGGCGCGCCAGATCAAGATTGAGGTCCGGATTGCGGTGATAAAAATAACGAACAGCCAGCCCTGCGCCGCCGATGACGACCAGCACAAGCAGGACAATTCCGATAGCTGCCACTTTTTTGTTCAGTTTTTTCGCCATACGTAAAACTCTCCGGGACGGCGCCGAACCCTCATTCCGGCAGTCTCGCCAATCCGCCGACACCTGGTTCGAGCATGTCCCTTATTCGCTGTATTCAATTCAAGTTCATTTGTCTTCGTTGGCCGCATCCCAGTCCGGCCAGTGGTCTCGTTCAAGTACCGGCAGCAGCACGCCGAGCAGTTGCTCGGAGGCCTCAACGACCTGCTCACGGTCGGGATAGACGCGGCCGAACGGCGTATTGCCGTAAAAATGCCACTCCACCTTGGAAAAATAAGAATACTTGCTTAAAAAATTCTGCCCCAGAATCCGCCGGGTCTCGGTACGACTGCCGCTGTATTGACCATTGGCGTGGAACAGATAAGCCACATAAAAATCCGTCGTGCCGCCCAGCGTCGAATCGTCGCTGCCGCCGAACAGGATATGCTGATAACTGAGTATCTGGGGGTCGTCCTGTCCGCCTCGTGTCAATCGGGCGGTATCCACATAACCGGCTTTGCGGATATTGCCCCCCCCGACGTAGCATTCATCCGGTACGTGCGGCACGCGATCCGGATCGCCGGTGTAGTAGGTCACGAAAACCGAGCAGAATTGCACCGGGCTGCCCGGCTCGGCGTCCGGATCGACAAGAAGCCATTGCAGATAGTCTTCGGTCCCCAATGTGGCAAGGACATCGGGGTTGTCGATGCTGGCTTTATGTCTGACGATGTACGGCGCAAGCGCCGTTTCATCCATTTCATGCAGCGGCTTTTGCAGGGGCAGCGGGTGTTTGGCCAACTGCCAGCCCAGTGCCTGAATGACCAGCGACTTGGTCGTCGCGGCGGTCAGCAGCAGCAGGGCACACACCAGAAATGCCGGCTGAAAATAAGGTTTCAAAGTCGTTTTCATACGCGCTCTCCGGACATTTTACTATCGGTTCGGCGCACCACAATCACATCTTCAGACGGTTCGGCGTCATCAACAAACAGATTGCTCATCAGCCAGGCCAGTCCGCCGTAAAAAGAAAACGCCAGCGGCAGCATCAGGATGCCGAGCAGGTCATGGTAGATGCCCTGAGCGTATTGCGGATCCCAAAAAATATAAATCAGTGCCGTGACCAAAACGCGGATCACATTGCACAAAATCGCTATCGGTACCGTGCTGAGCAACAGAATAAACCGCTGCCACAGCGGACGCTGATGCAGGTATGCCATCGCCACCCCCAGGGCGACAAAGGCCATCAGCAATCGCATCCCGCTGCACGCCTCGGCCACCTGGAGACTGGGTTCCAGCGGAACACCGCGATAGAGGACGTCGATGACCACGCCGCTCAGCGTCGCTTCCAGCTCCGGTATGGCATTCAAGACAACCGCCGATACCTGGGCGGCCAGACCCTGCAGCGGCAAAGTCAACTGCGTGTACAATCGACCCGGCAGGGGAACGGCAAAAAACAGGAAGGCAATCGGCAGCCAGGTCAGCTTCAGCAGCGCCCACCCGCCGACAAACAAAACCGTTGCCCCGATTGCGGCGATAAAGATCAGCGATTCAGCGTAGGAAAACTTGAACTGAACCGTATTGAGCCAATACACGATCAGCAATATAATCAACGACCCCAGCCCAAAAAACCAACTGGGTTTGGCCTTGATTTCAAAAATTTTGTGTCGATTTTGGTGCAAAAAATACAAACTGAACAGCGGAATCAGAAAGCCGTGCGACCAGCTCGGGTCGGACATCCATCGCTGCACGGTTTTTGCGATTTCGATATGAAAAAACCACACCAGCAGGCCGCCGAGGACAGCGATTTTGATATATAAAGGCGCACCCAAATCGCTCCACCCCTGCGGCCGCAACGGCGGTACGGTGTCGTGCATCTTGTCAAAATGCGGCGTCTGAATCATATGAGCAATCGAAATCGCGGTTGACGGCTTAAAAATGGAACATTTCCGGAACGGTCGTGCCAAAATGCCGATCGGCGAAGTTTCGGTCATAAATAAAACCGAATCCATAGGTGGCCCGGAAGGCATTGCGCAGAACCGCCTGCCATCGGCTCGTACCGTGTGTACCGACATTGATCAGGTCATTGGGTTTGATGAAAAAGTCCGGCTGCTGGCCGCGCGCGATTTTCTGCAAATCCACCAAAACCGTCTCTTCCTGCATCAGTCCGGCGCTGTTGCGTCCGATCCGGCGGACGACTTCGACCTTTTTCGGCCAGGCAAGCGGCCCCAGTCCGCCGGCGGTGGCGATCGCCTGCTTGAGCGTGATCGGGCGGCCGGTAATCGGAATCGCCCCCTGCGCGTTGACATTGCCCATTACCCAGAATTCACCGATCAAATCCACCGGCACGGTAATTCGGTCCCCGGGGCGGATGATGATATTGTATTTCGGGTCGCCGGCCAGAAGCCGATCGACCGGAATCCGAACAACCCGTGTTACCTTGCCGGCCTGACCGACATCCGTCAATCCAAAATCCCTCGGTCGGCTTGGCGGCGGGGCGGTTCGGTCCGGTTCAAGGTCATCGCGGCGTATATCCGTCCTCTGCGGGTCGCTTTCATCAGCGGTTTTGGGACGCCATCGACCGTCTTCAAAGACCCATTCAATTGGTTCCGGCGTTTGCATCCAATGCATCAGCGTATCTGCATCATCGGCGCCGGTCTTATCTTCGCAAGACGATTCAAAGCCGATATCTTCAGGAGTCGCCAGCATCTCCAGTTCACGTCGCTTGGACGTTTCGGATGAGCCGATAAGCAATCCCTGAGCGGGCATCATGCCCGGCGCTATGATCTCAAGCATTTCATCTTCCGGCGAAGGGACAGGCTCCTGCGGCGCCTTCGGATCGACCGGCGTCATTTTGATATCCATCTCATTGAGCGGCTGCGGACGTGCCGCCTCGCCGGCCGGCTCAACAGGTTGATACGATTCCACTTCATCGGTGCTGACATCGCGGGAGACATAAATATAGCTGACATTAAATTCTGCAACGCCGCCGGCCAGCGCAATCGCATCGGTCAGGCGAAACGTATAGCGCGGAATCGTGAAACGAGCCGACTGGCCGACACCCTGGCCGACAATCGAGAACACCCGCGATTGGGATTGCAGCAGAGTGGCCGTAACGGAGGGGTTTTTCAGGATGGTCGGAGAGAGGATGTTGCGAATTTCCTGTTCCAGTTCCGGCTCTGTCAGTCCCGCCGCGCGCACCAGTCCCACGTCGGGAATCGAGATACGGCCCGTTTCCGTGACCACATAGTCGTTGACATACGTCTGACCTTCCTGATACAGCTCATAAATGCTGATGCGAACGACATCGCCGGCACCGAAGACATAGTCGGTTTCATATTCCACCAGATCTTCCGGCCGAGGCGGCTCGGCGCCCTCATACGTCGGCGTCGGCTCATCGGCCACACCCAATGTGTCAAGAATGACGTTGATGGCAGGCGTTGGCTCAAACCGACCGATTTGCGTCGGGTCCAGCGGATCGTTGTAGCAGCCTGTCAAAAACCAAAGTCCGAAAAGTGCCAGTCCGGTAAAAACGATTGTCTTTTTCATAATCCCTGTACCCGTAAATGATGACCTCGCTTCCGTATGCATTGTCTGTCCTGCTTCAACATACCAATCCATACCCGTTTCGCCGAAATTAAGAATAAAACACTGTTTATCATAGATTTATAAACGTTTTTTTGCAACAGTCAAAATAAAAATACGCAACTTTATATCGAACTTCGAACATCGGTGCTTAAGTGGATTTAATGAGAATCAACCGGCGGGCGTCAAAAACTTTCACGCCGTTTTACCCGCGGTTGACATTTTCGATACGCTGTTGCTGAAAACACGCCCTTGAAAGTCCTGTTTATGCCTTTGAAATTGACATCGCATCAATGAAATGCGCTCCGAGGCCATCCTTGTTGCTCTTGTGTTATTAGTGTTGTCAGGGCGGTTATGTTCCCTGAAATTCCTTGAACAATACAAATAGAATGTGTTTATCCGGTCTTTATATGTCTTGTTTTTTTGCTTGCCCCGGCGTCCCGGCAGACGAACCGCCTGTTATTATATAAACTCTCTCAAGAATACAAGATATTTTCTTGTGAACGGACGGCTCTTGACACGCCAGGGCATTGACAAGGCACTCTGTGGCTTCCGGCACGGTCAGACCATTCTGCAAAATAAGATCGGCCAGTTCGTGGTCGGGGGCGTTGCTCAGATCGACCGCCAGTCGGATTGCGTCGATATGATCGGGCAGCTCCACACCGGCGATCAGGCGGTACATCTGGATATAATCCCGCAATAGTCGAATCCAGCGGTGATCGGTCGTGAAGGCATTGTAGGACAACTCACTGTAACGCAACCGACGCGGGCGACCGTTTTTATCGACATAACGAAGGCGACGCCCATGATAGAAAATCTCGACTGCGTCCAGCAGTGCATCCAGCAGCGCCTCGCCGTTAAAGCCGCTGAACTTGATGCCGTTGGGCGGCATTTCTTTATCGCCGAAATCTCTGTCGGAGACCGTGCGAGTCAGCCCGTCCTGATGGTGGGCGATGACGGGGGTGCCCCCGGCGTGGGCTTCCTGCTGACTGATGCCGCACGGCTCGCCGACCTCGCCGCCGGAAGGCATCACAAAATACTGACTGCCGACGTACAGGTTGCGATACAGCGACGGCGACAAAGACCCTTCCGGATAGTAGGCAAATCGCCCCTGAAATTCCGGCTGGGCGGCGATACGCCGAAAATGCATATCAAACCGGCGTCCGTCAAAACTGTCTTCAATGCGTCCGCAAATCACATATTGAATCCGCGGATCACACGACAGAAAATACTCAAGGACGGTCTGTCCCATCATTTTCCACGGCTCGTAGGTGACCCACCGTCGGCCGAGGCTTTCATACACCTTCCAATCGACAAGCAGCTCGAAGCCTTTTTGTTTGCAGATGCGATGCAGCATCGAAAAAATAACATAAGTGTTCTCCGCATCGTCGGGTTTGAGTCGAATATTCGGGTCGTTTTGCAGGGCCGGTTTAGCCAGTTTCTTGGCACGGCTGTATTTGGCGAACAGCCGTTTTCGGGCGGCTTTGTCATACACTTCGAGGATGCTCTTTTTGGACCGAAACCAGAAACGCTGACGGGCGGCCATGTTAAAGCCGTTTCGTCTTCCGAAAAAGCGGCCCTGGGCCTCAAGCTGGGCGAAAAGGTGGGCGTGCTGAAAGACGGCCGGTTCGGTCAGCATACGGCGTTTCATGGCCCGGCTGACCGTACCGATATAATCGGATGTCTTGAGCATAATGGATGCCATATCAATCCGCGGATTGCCGCCGTCGCTGTCCAGACAAACATCCGCATGACCGACCGCGTCCAGTCCGATAACCAGGCAATAAAAATATCGTTTGAACGGGTTGGCCTCGTCCATCACGATACTGTAGGACGGATGGGGGTTATGCATCATACTGCCGACGCGCGTCCGGGCAAAATGCGGGTCTTCATGATACTCCGGCCAGCGCTTCAAATAGGCCGGCAGCAGCCACGTCGGCCACTCGTTGGTCTGGATGATGGACGGATAGTAATTGTAGGCCCGCAGCGCCTCCAGCGCCCCCTGCGACAGCACCCGTGCCCGGCGAAGCTTGTCTTCACAGGTCATCCCCCCGTAGGGAAAATCGAGATATTTTGCGTTTTCGAGATACAGCACCTCAACGCGGCAGCGTTTGCCGTGTTTGACGCGCAGCAGGTTGCTTCGCAGGATATTGACTACGTCCGGTATGGTGTTTCGACGTATGCCCTGTGTCATATCGTCAAATTCCGGAAACTGGATCGAAAAACTGTGTCCGTCATACCGCGGAGCGTATGTTTTAATGATACGCTCACGGCTGGACTCATACAGCGGTGTGACGACCACCACATGAAATCCCAATTCGCTGAGCACATCGGCGATGTCGGTCGTATAGATGCCCACGCCGCCGGCGTTGCCGCTGTATTGCGATTCCGGCGAGACCAACGCAATCGTCCCCAGATTCATCCCATGGAGAATATCGGCCGCCGAACGACAGATAAACGACGCATAACGATCCTGTGTGTTCACGGCGATGCGCATCAGATAGTTGATGACCGTTTGTCGCTTTCGCGAATCGTTTTCAGAGAGTTCGCCGAGCAGCCCCGCCAGACCGGTATGGCCGATCTGATTTTTTTTATAAATCCATGTGGCCAGAGCCACAAACAATTCGCTGAAACGTTCGAAACCGTCTTCGTCCTCTGACGCAATCGCATCGGAAAACGACCGTGCCGCATAGGAATGCTGGTTCCGGTCTTGCCTGCCGTACCGTTGATACCGTATAAAGGAATCCAGCAAAAGCTGTCGGGGGGCGGTCTTTTCGCGGGTTTTGTCGAGAAACTCATAGACATGTGACGAGACCGGTTCGAGCATTCCGCCGAACCCCAGCCGCATCAATTCGCGTCCCGACCAGTATTCGCGCCGGCCGCGCCGCGTCCGGCCTTCGGTGTTGTTGTATCGCTCGACGATTTCATAAATGCCGTCCGGTTTGAAGATCGAATCGCCCAGCAAAAAGTCGAAATGCCGCGCGACGGCCTGTTGGCCCTCGTGGTAAGAATTTGGAAAGTTAAAGACGCCCAAAAAAATCTGCCGTTTATACGTGCGCAAAAAGGCCGCGATACGTCCGTTGCCGGTGTTGACCGGTACAGGCATGCCGCGCACAAAAGCGGGATTGTCATCAACGAACTGATACAGCCCCCGAAGGTATTTACCGAATCCCTGCAAAATCGGATAATTGTCCAGAATCTGCCGGCGGGTGCGTGCCTCCTCGTGCCAGGGATGCCGAAATCGGTTGTTGACCCAGTGTTTCCAGCATTCGGTATAGGCGATGTCAAAACGCTCGGCCATCGCCCCCGCTTCCGGTCCCGGCAGGCGGCTGATATGATACATCATCGGCCCGTAGCTGCTCAGTGCCAAATACGCCGCCACCGGCCAGATCATATTTTGATAATTGCTGGCCGGCGATTCCTCGTCGTGGCTGTTGAACAGAGAAAGTGTCTGCCCCCCGCAATCCTGATAAATTCCGGCCAGGTACTTCATATTGTCGTTCAGGCCCAGCGGTGCGTTCGGCGTTTGACCGCTGCGAATGGACTCCATATTTTTAATCAGCGAATTATAGGGAATCGTTCCGGCCTTGAGCATCCGCACTTCGTTGCCGTGCCATTGTTCCGAATAGACTAACAGGGCGTTGGGAACGGCTTTCTGGATTTTGTAGCAGAGATACAACAGCGGAATATTCGGCTCGTCGGTCTTGCGCAGGTCGATCGGTTCAAAGCCGCCGACGGTGACCTCGCCGAACAAACGAGCCGAGCCGTTTTGTTTCGGATCAATCGGAAAAACCGTGTCAAAACCGTGCCCGACATCCACCCGCAGGCCAAAGCCCAGTTTCGTCAGTTCAATGCCGATTTCAGCAAGCGTGTCAATATTGTCAAAGTCACGCATATTGACCATAAAGCTGTCCAGCCACTCGCTCCACTCACCGTCCCAGCCGGCCCGCCGCGTCAATACCCCTTTGCTGTCCAGGATGTAGGCGGGGAAATGATAGTCATACGCCGCGTTGGCGCGCGAAAAGTGCGACAGCATACACAGCAGAACTTTCATCCCCAGCGAATCGGCTTTTTCCCGCAGCCGCAGCAGGGCCTCCAGTCCCCCCAGATCGCGCCGCACCGTCTTGCCGTCCAGCACCGAAAACACCGACGGGTCCGGTCCGGCCTCGCCGGCCCAGCCCAATTCGAGAGCGCCGAGCGGATAAATGCGCGTATAGCCTTCCTTGCGAAACTCCTCAAGCTGCTCGGCAATGTCATCGAATGTACCATAGGCAAACAATCCGCGTTCATCACGAACCGGACTGTAGTCGGGGTTCAGTTTCAGGTTCAGCGTGTCGGCGTAAAAGCTCAGCACCCGCTGGCCCCGCTCATCGGCCATGGATTTAATCAGGCCGCAGGAATTTTCGTGAAATTCTTCCCATTGCCAGGTTTTGCCGCCATTGAGCGAAAACTGAACGGCATAATGACACCAGCCGTTGCGTATCGGCAATGTCGCAGTGAAACGAACCACGCCGCCGACCGGCCTGGAATGGGCTTGTTCCATCAGGACGGGTTTTTTGCGATAGCCGTTCAGCGACCAGAGAATGCGCGCTTTGATGCGGTCGGTTCGGACGGTGCGGGGTTTGGGAATATCGACTGCAATGGTGCGGGGTTCCGAACGCAGGACAATGCGGTTGACACGGCTGGGAGGAAACGTCGCCGGACGGTCGGTCAGCAGGTCCTCAAGCAAAGCGCTGACCTCAAGAATAATCGACCGACAGATACCTTTGTCGGGGTTGTTCCAGTAATACAGTGCCGAATACAACAGGCGACGCGCTTCTTTGACGTGCTCTTTGCGCCGAATCTTTTGCTGAAGCTGCGTGATGGCGAGGTTGACCTCATGCAAATCGTCCGAGAGCAGCATCGCTTCCAAAGCGGCAAAGCCCGGCTCTTTGGTGTAAAAGTTCAATCGGTCGATCCATTTGCGAAGCCATTGGCCGTGATCGTGAAAAATATCAGTGCGAAGGTTCCGAAAGCGTATGGATCGGCAGGCCGAATGAGCCGACATCGCGTCAACGGTATCTGGCGTACAGATGCGCACGGCCTTGAGCAGATTGCCGGGCAATTGATACACGATGACCAGACTGTTTTGTTCTCGATAGAGCGACTTAAACCCCATCAGCACGCGTTCAGCCTGGCCGCTTTTGACCGGAAATGACGGGCTGAGCTTGCCGACTTCTTCTGCCAGCACGGCCTTGATCTTGGGACGCAGCCGGCCTTTGGCCCCCTTGGCCGCCAAAAACAGCGCGACCACGGCGTCCGTTTTGGCCAGCCAGTGCCAGAACTCATCCAATAAAATCAGGTTGTCGGCCTGCCGGAGTGTTTCGTACCAATCCGGTTCATCAAAGGCGGGAGCAGCGGCCTTCATTTCCGACAGTGTACCGGCCAGGATGTCTTTGTGCGATTGCAAAAACCGCAGGCTGTGCAGCCGCACCTCGGTGATGTGCAATTCAGGATGACATAGATGATAAAAGACCCGTTCCAGTACGCCGACCAGTAAACGATGACGCTGCGACAGACGGCGTTTTTCCGGTCGCAGCAGGGCGATGTTCATTACGATTTCGTGCGGCATCAGCCGTGCGGTACCCTGGTCAAACGGGTAGAGGCGAAGTTGGATGTGGTGGCTGGTCAACTGCCTGTAAAATGACGGCGACTCTTTTTTCAGGCAGGATGCCGTATCCAGAAGGGCGGTTTCAAGAATCAGTCGTTCGTCTTCGGCAAGCGGTTCAGCAGCGTGCTCAGAGCTGATGAAATGAACTCGGCAAGACGCATCAAAATGGAACACCAATACTGTGTCCATTAGTTCCCAACGTTTTCAAAATCAATGTATGTTTTTTACGAGCCGGCTGGTAACCGTCCCTGAACGCTCGTTAAACCGTCTATAATTATAGACTTGCTGATTTTGTTTTCAAGTTTTTTTCTCAAGGAATTCTCTTGTATTCAGTCTGCCCGAACAGATACAATAAAAGAATGTGAAGCCAACAGACAACCCACTTTTTTGGGAGAAATCAAATGAGACACGCATTCAATTTGTCTATTATTATGTTAAGTGTTGTTTTTACGGCAAGTTGCGGCAAAAAAGAAGAACCGGCCCCGCCGCCTTCCCCGGCAGATTCCCAACAGCAGGCCCGCAATCTGACCGAGCAGATGGGGCAATCCGCAAGACAGACCACTGAGGCAGCTAAAGAGGCCGTTACTGAAGCCGTCGATAAGGTTAAACAAACCTTTACGACGACAGTTGATCTGGACAAAAGTGTATCCGCCCTGAAGACCGAGGCCCAACAGATGGATATCGCTTCGCTCAGAGAGGTGGCCGGCACGTATAAGGATGCGATTCTTGCCAAACAGGATGAGATTAAATCGCTCACCGAAAAACTCAACGCTGTTCCGCTGACCCAAAAACTCGGACAGGAAGCACAGCAGATCACGACTGATATTCAGGGGTTAACCCAATCCCTCAGCGCTCTGAAAGAGCGGTTTGATATGTATGTCACGGCCATTAAAGACAAAGGCGGCGATGTCGGCGACTTGTCGCTTTAATACTTGTCGATGTTGTGGACAGGCTATGTCTCTGGCAGGGCGGCGAAAATTAATCCGTTGACTTCGTCGCCGGAGGAGATATAATGTACATGTTCGCTGGGGGTGGTTTGTCCCTTTTCAGAAGGGGACGAATCTGAGAAACACCCTT
Source organism: Anaerohalosphaeraceae bacterium (assembly GCA_050309605.1). Taxonomy (GTDB): domain Bacteria; phylum Planctomycetota; class Phycisphaerae; order Sedimentisphaerales; family Anaerohalosphaeraceae; genus T3Sed10-213. The sequence continues at coordinate 20,033 of JBNRMN010000023.1, read as the reverse complement.
CGAACCTGATCAGGCCGTCTGTGCGCTGCACTATATGCTGCGCCAGATCAACCTGCGTAGGGAAGCGAGTGAACTGAATCGATACAAATTTCGAAAATCGCTTCCGAACAGAGAAGCGATTTTTTGTTTTTAAGGAGTCTTGAACGATGGCGACACAATTGGAATTGGCGCGGCAGGGACAGATCACCGATCCGATGCGCCGCGCAGCCGAACGGGAAGGGCTTGACGCCGAGACACTGCAAGCGGAACTGGCCGCCGGTCGAGTGGTCATTCCTGCCAATACGATTCATCTGGCCGGCAACCTGGAGCCGCGCGCCATCGGCAGGGCGGTCTCCTGCAAGGTCAACGCCAACATCGGCTGCAGCAGCGTCCGGTCGTCGCTTGACGGCGAGATCGAAAAAATGAAAGTCGCGCTGGAAGCCGGCGCCGATGCGATGATGGATTTGAGCACCGGTGGCGACCTGGATGATATTCGTCAAAAGCTGCTGGCGATTTGTCCGGTTCCGTTCGGCACGGTGCCGATTTATGAGGTCATTGTCGGACGCGACGTCGAACAGATCGATCACAAAACCATACTTCAGGTGATTGAAAAACAAGCCCGACAGGGGGTGGATTTCTTTACGATTCACGCCGGCTTGCTCAGGGAACATTTAGATCTGCTCAAGGATCGCGTCTGCGGCATTGTCAGCCGCGGCGGGGCGCTGCTGGCCAAATGGATGACCTGTCGCAACCGACAAAATCCGATGTATGAGCTGTTTGACGAGTTGTGCGCGATCATGCGTGAATACGACGTGTGCTTTTCGCTGGGCGACGGATTGCGGCCGGGCTGCATCGCCGACGCCACCGACGCCGCCCAGATCGCCGAGTTGCGAACCCTGGGCGAATTGACTCAGCGGGCACAGGAAAACGGCTGTCAGGTCATGGTCGAAGGCCCCGGCCATGTGCCGTTCAATCAGATTCAGTACAATATGGAGATTCAGCAGGAAATCTGTAACGGCGCACCGTTTTATGTCCTCGGCCCGCTCGTTACCGATATTGCACCGGGATATGACCACATTACCAGCGCGATCGGTGGCACGGCGGCGGCCTTTTACGGTGCCTCGTTTTTGTGTTATGTGACGCCGCGTGAGCACCTGGGCCTGCCCAATACCGACGACGTTCGCACGGGCGTCATCGCCTCCAAAATCGCGGCTCATGCCGCCGATGTGGCGCGCGGATTTGGCAATGCGGCTCAACGCGACCGCGAGTTGAGCACCGCACGGGCGTCGCTCGACTGGCAAACCCATCTGGATTTGGCCATCGACCCGTTGACCGCACGGAGCATGTTCGAAGAGGCCTGCCGGCAGAGCCGAATGCCCGCCGGCACGCGAGGAGAGGATTACTGCACGATGTGCGGGCGGGAATGGTGCAGCGTTCGCATCAATAAAGAGCTGAAAAGTCGCGTCAAAACGTGATTTTCAGTGATGATGGGGCGTTATCGGAAAAATCGCTTTTTTTATACGGTTTTTTTGATAAGATACACCCCGCCGTGGAGAGGTGTCGGAGTGGCTTATCGAGCAGCCTTGGAAAGGCTGTGTAGGGCTTGTCCCTACCGCGGGTTCGAATCCCGCCCTCTCCGTTGTTTTTTTTTGTGCCCCAATGTCTCATCTATAAGTTTTTTTGATTCAAGAGGTTATGGTTTCTTTAGTAGATTGGCCCTCCGTTTTCCTTAAAATGCAAAACCACACATCATAATTCAAAAAGAGTGATTTTCCTGCGAAACCGCCACATCGGAGAATGCGAAGCGATACTTCAGGGTACCAAGGCGAATGTGGAATAAGATGCTGATTTCAAGGGAAAATAAGCAGGGAAATGTTGATTATTAGGCTAAAAATAGCGGTTTTTATGAGTTTTATTCGAAACAGGAGTGTTTTTAATTGTATTGTTTTTTTATGGGACTATAATAGATGCTGATAATTGGAAGTTTGGGGATGCAGAAAACAAGACATTTTGGTTGGGAGAGTAGAACCCACTGGCTCGGCACGGTTCATGTGCCGGCAGTGGGTTTTTGTGTTTAATGACCTTATTTTGTAATGGAGGGTATCATGGTGAAGTATTTGACTCTTGCCTTGTTTTTACTGTTTGCTTCTGTTTGTTTTGCTGAGAATCGAATTTATTGGCAGGCCGTAAAGGTCAATCCCCATGAGCCTACTGATGATCACTATTCAATTACGGTTCGAGTTACAGTGCCGGACATCCCATTCACCAAAGCCTGTTATGTTAAAGGACCTGCAATGGAAGATTATGCTCCCGCAGAATGGTTTCAATGGATGGATGCATGGGATTTTCGGATGCCCCCGATGTCGTTAATTGAACTTCAAAATCAGAGCGTTGGTTTGTGGGAGTTCCAACTCATTTATGATGATGAATCTGAAAGCAAATACACCTTTGTTATTGTTGGCACTATTGAAGACGACAACTTCTTGCCGGTACCAACTATCATCGAACCTGCACAGAAAGCCTCGAATGTGATTGCCCAAGATTATGTTATGCGGTGGGAATCCTACGATGCACATCAATATGCTCATGCATTAGCGTTGGAAATAACAGGTGAGGACTTTTTCCATTTTTCAATGTTATCTTTTTATGACGACAAGTCTCTGACTGAATGGCGACCTGGGTGGCTTGAACTGGGAGACGCCTATGCAAAGATTGGATATTTTTTATTCAACACTCAGATGCTGACCCAACTGGCCCACGTGAGCGGGCCTGCGATTGACTGGGATGCTGCCCTGGTCTTTTTTGTTTCTGGGGATAAGCATGATTTCACTGTAAAATATTCTCTCGATTTCAATGAAGATGGCATCATTGATTTGGCGGATATGGCGGTTCTGTTTTCACACTGGCTGGAAGCACGATAAGTACAACTCTTTTGGAAACTGGAGAGATATGATGAAGAAAACATTAATAACATTAATCGTGTTGGCGACAGCATCAATCTGTGCGGCAAATGACGGCTGGACCCAGCTTTCCAGTATGCAGACCGCCCGCGATCAGTTTGCAGGATGCGTGAATGGCAATGAGATATTTGTATTTGGGGGCAATGACCCAACAGGATTTAACCTTTATACAGGCGAAAAGTATAATATCGCCACAGACACATGGTCGAGTATCGCCGACAATCCGCACTATGAACATCCATGGAGTCATCCAGAAGGTGTTGAGGAGTTGACCGGTGTTGCTCTCGATGGCAAATTCTATGTCTTTGGAGCGTATGGCGGATTTGAGGATCCCGTGAACGGCTATTATGGGGTCTTTAATTATAATCAGATGTATGATCCGGCTACGGACACATGGACGACGTTGGCCAAAAAACCTACGACAACGGCCGCGTCCGTTGCCGTGACATATGACCACAAGATCTATCTATTCGGCGGGTATTTCAATAACGATGGGGCAAGTGATGAAATCGATTACAAGCTCGTTGAAGTCTATGATCCTGCAACAGACCAGTGGAACTCTGCCGGAGAAATGCCAAAGTTGATTTTTGGTATGGCCATCGCTGTTCATGATAATTCTGCTTATTTTATTGGCGGGATTGATTTGGATACATTTGAGTTTAATGACGACGTCATGGCCTATAATTTTGAAACAGGAGAATGGATACACAACTACTGCACAGCCTCGCCGGAGGCCGTTAGATTTTATCCGTATGCCACACAAATGCCTGTCGTAAACGGCAAAGCCTATCTCGCCGGCGGAGTAGTGGGAGACTTGCAGACATTTGATTTTGAGGCAAGCGATAAATTGACCCTCTTTGATATCGATAACAAAAGCTGGCAGTCCGGCCCTGCGCTGCCTCAGACACGGGAAAGCCATCTTACCCTTGTGTCCAATAATGTCATTTACGTGGTTGGGGGGTGCGAAGAGGAAGATGAACCTGCACAAGCTACCGTTTTTGCCTATCGCTTGATCGATTCAGGTTCACCCGACCTCAATGGTGACGACAGCGTAAATATGTACGATTTCCAGATACTCGCGGCACGATGGTTGATGAACGGGTGTGTCGCTTCCGATTGGTGTGATGGTGCTGATATTGACCGGTCCGGTGATGTGGGGATTGAGGACTTACTGCTCCTTGCCGACAACTGGCTCAAACAAGGCTCTATCAGCGACCACGTCTTTGAAATTGAGATGAGCCTGTCCTATGATTTCGGTGAGGGCTATACAAGCAGTGAGCCGGAAGAATATGAATTCGATGCATGGATGCGGGTGGATGATACCGTGGTTGGCGGAACGGTTGAAACGCCCGGCGGCGCTGTCTATCAGGCAGAGTGGGATTACGATGACGATGAAATCTGGCTGGGTATCGGGGTAGGGTCTTACTCATTAGATGATCTCGCCGACTTTACGGATGGAGAATATACGTTTACGGTGTTCTATGCAAACGGAGCCTCGCAATCCACCTCGATTCTGTTTGCTTTGGAAGACGGCAGTCCGATCCCGCCGGTTGACCGTGTACCGATGGTCACCTATCAAGGACAGCCGCTGCACAATGCCACAAGGATTCCGCTGAGTATTGATATTGATTTGGCGTTGGAAAATCCGCAGCCCAACTGGACGTACGGCATCGAGTGGTTTCCTCGTAATGAAGCGTCCGGGGGGGTCAGCGGTGAAATCGAGGGTCTGCCCTGCACCGTGACCACTGCCGGACCGTTGAATCTGTCACGGAATACCCAGTATGAAATGGAGGTGACTGTCAATCACGCCATCTGGTCAACCAATGAAGACGGGATTCCTTATGTCGTGGATAAAGATGCTGAGATAGAGATACTTTTCACTACAACGTTCCGATAAGAGGAGCAGCAGTATAGCAATCGACTTCTCCCTCCTCGCCCTCGAAACGATGTTGGCCGGCAGGAGAAGAGTGTGAGTATTCCGAGTCTTTAAGAATCGACTGATTAAAGAATTACATGATCAATACGAATGAACAATCCGGACAGGTTAATGGCAGCCCACTGCCGGCACCCTTGACAGGGGCGTTGGGAGTGGTTTTTGTGTTTGGATGATTTTTTGAGATCAATGTTTTCAAAAGCAGGCATGTTCTATCAGTAGTCACATGGCAAATTATTGTTGAGTTCACATAACTGTCGCGATGGACAGGTGCGAAAAAAACGCCCTTCTTGTGCCTGCCGGGAAATACATTGATCTTCTTTTTTCTTGATTTGTTTCGCTTTCAAATAGAGAGTCTTCAATGGTTCGTCGCGAACATTGCCAATATCAGCGGAACGGCTGCTGCACAGTCCGATACAGCCGTCTGTCCAGATCACGGGGTTCTTTTCAACAGAACATGAACCACTTTTATGGGCGAGCAGGTACTGGTCTCCATAAATGGCAGCAAGCGCTTGATAGAGCGTTTGATAGGCCGCGGCACTGACTGCAATCTGCTCATAATTCCGGATTGCCTTTCCTTTGAAAACGGGTGTTTCCATAAATAATTCGATGTTGATCTCTTTGCACAACCGTGCAATCTGCGGGATAGTCTCAATGTTTATTTTTGTAATCAAGGTTTCCACTTTGACCAAATCTGACCGGCCTACTGATTGCTGGGCCTCAAGCAGGGCCTTCAGGCCGGACGGAATTATTTGTGATTTTTCTTGCCCATTAACTGTGTATCGGTATGTGTCCCACCGATAGGCGTTGTGGCGACCGACCATGCTGTCGAAAATTTCCGGCTGGAGGCTGTAAAGCTTGAAAAACGTTAGTACCTTTTGTGACACCAGCTCAGCGGCGGCAGCCTCATCAATCAAGGTCCCATTTGTGAAAATAAGTGCAGACATTTCCAGGTCACGGATATAATCGATTAAGTCAAAAAGATGCTTGTACATCAAGGGTTCACCGCTGCCGCTTAAAGATACGGATTTTGCTCCCATATCTTTTGCTTGGCGAATCACAGATTTCTGTTCCTCAAAAGTCAAGGCGTCTTTTTTCTCCTTGCCTGCACCGGTATAGCAGGTAATGCAGTCGAGATTGCAGCGGTGGGTAACTTCCAGATAAAGAAATTTCACCTTAACTTGTTTCAAAATGCGTTCGCGGAAAAAGGTTTTCAAACACTTTAACCGTGCAGAGGTTGAGCCTGTAAGGCCAGAGCTTGCTTTGTGCTTATTCATTTAATTATTATCTTTTTTGGGCTTTCCGATTTAATGAGGCCGTGCCATAGATGAGTTTTTTCATGTACTCTCGCATTCTTAAAACGCATGGCGTCGATGCCTGTAGAACTTGAAGGGATTTGCCCATTGGCGAAGGGACTTTGCCGACCAGCTGTACACAAACCGGACGTTCCGCCTCATTGGTGTCTTCGCGTCGGCCAGAAATCGCAATAAGACCATCTGAATCGCTTTGGGGCGCCGCATACGCATCAACAACACCGACACAGGTCATTGCACATCCTGATTGGCGATATGCCATCCGCAAAGACGATCTCAGCATGCCGGCCAGCAGGGCCAGGATTTGCCTGTTTCCCAGCGTTACATGACCGAATTTTTGTTCCTTGTCCATTTTAGGTTCGTCAGAGATGACAATTGGTTAACGTCGGCCGATAAGCTGAGCGTAAACAGATTGTATTTGGGTTGCCATTCGTTTGTCAGTCAGGTGACTGAGGACATGAGATCGCGTATTTGCCGCAAGGGCATGGGTGTAACGGCTGTCAAGAAGCATTTTTTCCATCGCTTGAGCAATATGGTCGGGGTCCCGGCTCTCCACGAGAAATGCGTTATGGCCATGAATCACATGCACAGCATCCTCTTTACGCGTAAATCCCGCTGACAGAATCGGCACCCCGCACGCCATTGCCTCATACATGACCGATCCCCCTGAAAGACTGACCAGTACGTCAAAGCCGCTTAATGTGTTCGACATCTGATCACAGTATCCGTAGAGAACAACACAATCAGAGAGATCAGAGTCTTTGATCAGTTGTTTAACTTGTTGTGCATAGTCATTATTGCGTGGCTGTCCAACCACAACAAACCTGACATTCGTGTGCCGGGAAGCAATAATGCGAGCAGCTTTAACAAACTCTAACTGACATTTGGCCGGTTCAACGCGGCCGACCATGCCAAATACAAAATCACCATTCTTACCAAAACGCTGTGATGCTGGCGACTGGGGTCGAAACAATTCCGTGTCGATACTATCATAGACCACAGAGACCTTTGTTGGGCAAATTCCTGCGCCAATAAGGTCTTTTTGGCTTCTCGGAGAGATGCTGATGACGTGATCAGCGCTATCAAAGCGATACTTCCACATCGCTGAACGATTAATTGGCCCGCGAATGTGAATTAAGTAGGGACACTTCAGTCGTCTTGCCAGATAACGACAGTAAGGGGCATACCACTGATATGAACAATGAATAAGGTGAATTTGCCGTTCGGTCAACGGTCGAAGCAAAGCAGCTCTCAGGAAGTAACGATGCAGTAGGAAGCGGGGTTTGCGCCAACCATAAAAAGAGGGGTAAATCTGGGTCTCAATGCCCATGTCATTAAGCCTCTCGGAGAAATCGCCGCCTTCTGAACATATTACTAAAGGCTCATATTGTTTGCGGTCCAAACGTGCCAACAGATTCAGAAGCTGACGCTGGCTGCCCGAAATCAGGCCGCCTCTTGCAATGTATAATATCCTGTTTAAGGTCATCCAACCACTGCTGTCTAATGTGTATTATTGCTTTTTCAATGGATTATAATCCTCTCTCCCGATTCAATCAATGAGGTTCTAAAAGGATACATTGAAAATAAACTTCCCGCTTTCAAAAGTCCGCTTTTTATAGATAATTGGTCGCTGTTATGCGGCAATTTGAGCACTGACCTTTTGACAATCAAACAGGAGGCGAATAGTGGGACTGAAAAGAATGATCAAGAAGTCCAGAAATACGTTGATAGCAGCCAAGCTTGCCCTCAGGCGTCAGGGATGGCGCCTGTCGGTATTTCCAACAACGTTGCGTTTTCTTCGGCTTTCGCGTCAATTCGGTTATGAGCCGATTGAAGCCTTTCGGCTGGGTATGTTCTACTCCAAACTCAGCACGACTGAACGGAACACGTTCCTGAGTCGAAAGCAGACAACACGCATACAGAAACATCTCAATCCTCCCGGTTTGGCCGAACTGTTTAAAAATAAAGTTATTTTTTATCTAAAATGCTGTGACCAGGAGCTGCCCGTACCGCGCTTATACGGCGTTTTCAGTGCTCATGGTAAAATGCTTCATACCATCCAACATAAGACTATGAGAGTTGCGGCGGATAAAAAAATTTTTTTTGATTCGTTGCCCCGACGTTTTGTAATCAAACCTGTCAAGGGTTCACTGGGCGACGGTGTTAAGATTATAACTCGAACTCCGGCTGGATTTGAAGATCATGAAGGCAAGGTCTATACGCAGGACCGTTTTGTCAGGCTTTTGGAAAAGACAAGTCCTGTCGGCACTCTGTTACAGGAGGTAATCGAAAACCACCCGGAGATTACATCATTCAGCAAAGCGGCCGGCCTCCAAACCGTCCGGATTATTACCCTTGTCACCGTAACGGGGCATGTTGAGATATTGTCGGCATTCTTCAAGACCATTGTCGAGCCGGACGTTGTCATTGATACCCATATAGATAACCTTAAAGGAAATCTGGAGGTTTTAATCGATGTTTCTCAGGGAACACTTACCCAAGCCTCCTATCTTGATGGTGACGGAAAAGGGATTACCCTTGTGGACATCCACCCTGTTTCCGGGATTCCTTTCGAAGGATTTGTGATTCCCTATTGGACGCAAGTGTGTGAAATGGCCAGGCATGCCGCGCTGACGGCATTGCCTGTGCGCACGATCGGATGGGACATTGCGGTCACTGCCCATGGTCCGTGTCTGATCGAGGGCAATATTTGGTGGAATCCCCCCAACCAACACCGTGTCATGGGGTGGATGGCTGAGCGGATGCAAACTGAAATTACAAAACTATCCAGGGAAACGCTATTTTTTTGATATCGGCATCAGTTTGCAGCCTTGAGTGTACACTGGTTTAGCCCGAACCAACTGGAGCGTATTTGCCTGTTCCCAGAACTGAGAAGTCAGGGTGATATTTTTGGTGCGGAGTTTATTCAAAACCGTCTCAACGAACCGCTTTTCATCCAGTCCGCTTATGTCGGGGCTGACTGCGATGATTAATCGAGCGATCCCTCTATTATCTTGTGTCTCCCAGAACTGATAATCATCAGGCCCGCCTCCAGCATCGTGAACAGCCTCAGCTACGACTGCCTCAAGTTCTGATCCCAACAGCGTTATTCCTTCACAGGTCAACTTATCGTAACTGCGAACCTGTGCGACATGTACATTCATCCCCAGTTGTCCAAACACACAACTGCAAGGGCGTACAGTAAATTGTCCAAAATCTCCCAGCTCCGTATTGAACATTAATTTACCGGCAGTTTTCAGCAGAGAGGTAAACAGATAACTGTCAACGGCATGATTGCCGATCGTTGTATTGCGTCGCCTTTGGGTAATCGCATGTCGATCCAGATAAATATGCATATCATCGCAATGATTGCCATCTATGCAGGAACCCCCTATCAGGCCAGTCTCGGCGGCAACGTATCGGGTCAAAGGCTTTACTCCAGCAGATCGGATGTAAGATGCCCGCTGCGGGGTTAACGGTTCTGCTCCGGTGAATACCACATTTCCGGAAATATCGATGCCGTTGTCAATCGCCGCCTGAACAAGCCTAACTGCAGAACTTGCATAAGTGCGCACCACACAGGATCCGTTTTTTTTCGCCGCCGCATTCATCCAGAGTGCAACCTTTTCGGCTTCATCCATGCCCACAAACTCCGGTTGAGGGACAGGGTATCCTAACAGACGACAGGACAACAGAAGGTTATTCACGGCGGTGCGATTCTGACGAGAAACATTTATGTTTGGCGTCTGGAGCTGAGAAAACCACCTCTCAGGTATCTTATGATACTTGATATTCATAAGCAGATTGTGAACCCCCGACACACACGGCAGCATCGGCAGCCAAAATGCAAGGGGGGCGTCCAGCAATCCGTGGCCTTGATAAAACAATAACTCATTAGCCGCCTCTTCAGACAGAAAATCCCAGGTATAAGCAACCTGAACGCCCTTGGAACGGCTGCCGCTGGTAGAGCCCTGGATACTGGCTTGCCGGGCACTGGGGTTGTCAAAATCCGACACGGATGATTCTATTGTCAACCCTTTTCGGCAAATCGGAATATGTGACTTGAATTCCTCCAGCGACACATAAACACCTGCATCCCTTAGCACATTGAGCGTCGGCTCAAGTCCATGGCGTCGGACGTGGGCCTCAAGGTCGCCGTACTGACACCCAGCCCACAGTAGAAGCTTACGATAGGGATTGTCAGGGTAAGCGTATATAAGCTCCCTTGCAACTTGCAGGAAGTTCTGGTCTCGGCTTTCCATTCGCTTTTTGACGGCGTTGAACGCCTCCTGTGACGTCAAGGGAGGCTTGATATAACGACACAGCGAAAGGGTGGTTTGAAATAGTAATTTAACATCACGAGGACGCATTTGTAACCTCCTGACAGGCACAGGCGGATTGTATTAAATCCAGGGTAATATGTTTTCGTCGTTGTATCAACGGTGAAACTCAACTAAGATTCGATGTACACTGTTTGAATCCGTGTGTAAAAGTTATGGTCCCCTTCACCATGCTCTGGCGGGCCGATTCCAGATTGCTTCCAACCTCCAAATGGTAAACTAACATCGACGCCGGCCGTGGACGAGTTGACCTTGAGAACGCCTGCCTGAGCGTGATCGAGAAACTGTTGCTGACAATTTTGGTTTCCGCTGAATAATGAAGCTGCCAGACCGTGACGTACCCCGTTACATAAATCCATCGCATGATCGAAATCGTTAGCTTGCTGTACGATAAGAAGGGGTCCCATTGTTTCCTCCTGTACAATCAAATGGTCAGGTTTTTCACAGCAAATAATTGCCGGACGCGCATAGGCACCCGCTTTGAACCACGCCTGCTCTGCCTCAAAGTTGTGGGTCAGAATCACTCGGTCTGCCTGGTTTGTTGAGCAGATTTCTCTGATAATCGCTTGAATTTCGTCACGTTTGGTGTTGTTTATGACCGGCCCTAAATCGGTGGCCTGTTTTATTGGATCGTCCAAAACGAGCTGGTTAGCGGCGTTCTCCAGTTCGTTTAATAAACTATCCACGAGCGAGGCGTGCACGATGACACGCCGATTGGCTGTGCAGCGCTGGCCGGCAAATGCAAAGGCGGCCCATATGACTTCCCTGGCAGCATGCTGCATATCGGCGTCATCCCACACGATAGATGCGTTATTGCCGCTTAGTTCAGCTTGTAACGGCAGCATGCGTCTGGAACAAATCTCCTGTATTGCATAGCCGGACATAACGGAACCCGTTAGGGTGACCGCATTAACATGAGAATGATCGGCAAGTTTTCTTGCAGTGGTATGATCCCCCGTCAGGAGACGAACGGAGTCCTCAGGTACGCCGCTGTCCCGTAACAACTGAAGTATTACTTGTGAAAGATGAGTGGTAGCCGGGGCTGGTTTCCAGACAACGGTATTGCCAAACGCTAAAGCGGGTGCAATTTTGCCCAATGGAACAGCCACAGGATTATTCCACGCCGTTATGATTGCTACAAGGCCTAAGGAACGGTATCGAATAATGCCTGCTTTTTCTTTTTTTTCAAGACTCATAGTACTGATGTATCGTGCTGTATCACGAATATTATGGACCGCCCTATGAATTTCTTCATAACAATGCGACAGAGGTTTTCCTATCTCAATGGCCATTTGACCAGCTAATTGATGTCTTGTCGATTCAAGTCTGTTTGCTGCGGTCTGAAGTATTTGCTGTCGAGCAGAATAAGCGGTTTGAGACCAGCGGCGCATAGCATTTTGTGCTGTTTCCACTTCACGTTGAATTTCTTTAGCATCTGCGATTGGCACCTCAAAAAGGACATCACCTGTGAATCGAGGTGAACAGTGAACAAGCATTGACGGCGTGCCGCTATCCAAACGAGCCAGAATAGATTTCACAGGCTCAAATACTACGCATCTCTCAATCAGCCATCGATATGTTGAGGCCGCATGAACCGGATCATTGCTGCCGACCGCATCTTCGGCAATATACACCTGATAACCGCGCTCCAAACATTCTGTCGCAACCGTCCGTACGCATGCATGAAGATGCAAACCGGCGATAATAACTGTATCACACGGCATGCTTCCCAGTACCCGATCCAGCGTGCCGTCGGCAAATGCGTTAAATCCGGTTTTTTCTATAACGGTATCGTTCTCAAGCACCCGAAGCCGTTTTGGAGGCCTGTGCCCATGTGTTTCTGCAATACAGTTCCACCGACCCGATTTACGCCAATGCGGAAGTCGGTTATCGTTGTTTCGACTTACCGTTGTCCAGACATGAATAACGGGAATGCTGTGTTTACGGCAACCATTCAGCAGAGATACGGTTTGTGTGATAATTGTATCGGCCGGTGGCTGGAGACGGGAGCTTGCCAAATAATCATTTTGCATGTCCACCAGGACAAGTGATGCTTTCATATTAAACCTTTTGACTCTGATAAATGAAAGACTTCTTGTGTAACCCTCTCCGCCATCGCCTTGGTGCCTATTATGTGACATCCCGCCTCAGCCAAGTCGGCTGTTCTCCAGCCATGACCCCATGTATTAACCAACGCCTTTTCGATTAGCGATGCAGCCTCAAAAAAACCAAAACTCTCACGCAGCAGCATTGCAATTGATAAAATCTGACCTGCCGGGTTAGCAATATCTTTTCCTGCAAGATCGTGAGCGCTTCCATGATTTGTTTGATACACGGCTTTGCCGTTGTCCCCGAAGTTGCCGGAGAACGTTACCCCTCTGGACCCCATCAGTGCGCCGGCCACGTCAACAAGAATATCGCCAAAAAGATTGGGCGTTACAATGACGTCAAATTCTGACGGATGCTGAATCAGTTCATATCCGGTTAAATCGACGTTCATCATCGTTGCGCTAACGCCATATTGATCAGCGGATTTAAGACTGATCTCACGCCATAGCATACTGATTGCGGGTACGCCCTCCTGTTTGATAATCACATGCAGTTTACCCCGGCGGCTTGCGGCTGCCCGACAAGCCACATCGGTCAGACGTTTGACCTCCGACTCACTATAGCCAAATGAGTGTTCAGCCACGACACCGTCGTCAGTATTACGATTTTTCCACTGCCCCTGATAGACACCGCCAATATTGTCCCGAACAATCAGAATGTCCACATTGCGACCAGGGTTTAATACGCACAAATTTACAGAAAAGGTCAAGCACTCGACGTTGATCATACACATATCGGCAGCCACCGGGACCACTGAGAATCGCTCCTTCATGTGCAAAAATATCTTGACAAAACTTCGCAGTGGATTCAGGAAACGGCTGGCCCAGTAGGGCCTCGGCCTCTTCTCCGATTGGACCTCCATATCGTAGTTCAAAGGTTATACCATAAATCTGCTCTATCGCTTCCAAAACAGTGATACTTGCGCTTATGATTTCAGGGCCGATTCCTGTCCCTTCAATAACACCAATGAGGGGCCGCAATGACGGCGTTTTTGCTTGATGACGTGAATAATCATCGGACAAAAAGGCCTTCAACGGCTTAAACTTGCTAATTTCTCGATCTTCGTGATCCATTATTGACATCGGCTGTTTATTGATATTGCTTTGAACTCATTCATCAGCAGAAATTGCTCATTTAAACGATCAAAAAACATAACATTTCCGCTTTAGTTTACACATCTCTCTCGGGGCTGTCAATAATACCATTTTTAGGCAGGGCAAACGCTTCTCATCGGAATCATAAAGGCGGTTTTGACAAAACCTCAGTTGCTTTACATTGATGTTTAACTATTCTATTGCAGGTCGCCAAGCGTTTTTTGTATGCGTTAACACTAAGCAGTCGCGCTGGTATAAACGGCGGAGTAAAATTGTCCCGCCTATCGGTATGAAGAGATTCATCCCGCCTGAAAAATCGATACTGTTTGCAGTTTCTCCCGCTGTCGAGAAGTAAACGCTCCTTCACAATGGAATATTGCTCTCTCACAGGATGTCCTCTCTGACAAGAGCCGATGGGCGCCATTCCCTGAAAATGCACTGGTTTACCCACCGCGGGTTTCTCGATTTCTCTATCCCATTGTCTTCAACCTCTCGCTGAGCCGAGCCACGACCGTTGCACTCTCCGGCTTGTAGGCGATATTGATATTTTCATACGGGTCGGTCTGATGATCAAACAGCATCCGCTGGCCGTTGGTCCATTCGGTGTAGAGGTACCGGTCGGTTTTGACGGCCTTGCCGGTTCCCCACGCGCTGAAAACTGCGGATTTCCACGTGCGATTGACCTCGGACAGAGCAATTTTTTTTCATTTCAAAATAAATTCGAACTGGTTTTAGACTGGTTTCAGGATAGGTTCAGAATGGGCTTGGACGCCATTTGGACGCCAAAGGGGGCTGTTGAGGTAGTTTCGGAGTAGGTATAAACACAAAAATCCTCATTTTTGGGCTAATAATAAGGATTTTTTGAATGGAGCCAATGAGATTCGAACTCACGACCTCTTGCATGCCATGCAAGCGCTCTCCCAGCTGAGCTATGGCCCCTGTTTAGGTGGAGTACTTTACCAAAAAACCAGTGGCTTGACAAGGGGCAAACGGACAAAAATAAACATTTTTGAACACAGAGTCCACCTGTATCGCAAAAGTGGTCAATTCGGATCGTTATTCGATTTCCGCCAGCGGCACAATATTGCGCTCCAGCGCATCAGCGGTATAGCTCTGGCTCAAATTAAAGAACAACACACACCCGTAACTGTGTTCAGAGGCTAAGATGATCGTATTGCTTCCGACCCGCGTCCAGCCCTTTTCCTGCGGCTGATGGCCCAGGATGAAGACGTCGGCGTCGAACATCCCGGCCAGGCGTTCGAGAGCCGTGGGGCTGTGCCGCCGACCCCATGTCAGCACATATACCGGATTGAAGCGTTCGATATCATCCAGCGTGTAAGGTCGGTTAAATATCGACAAATCAAATCGGTCAATTTCTTTATCGGCCGGCAGCGAATGCGAAATCCAAATCCGGTTTTCACATCGCACTGCCAGCGGCTGCGACATCAGATACTCCACCATCGCCCTGAACACATCCGAATAATTGGCGGCAAAATGCCGCTGCATAGCCTCCTTCATTGCCCGGTTCATTTCACGACCGCTTTTCAGGACGGAGCTGTTGCTGATCACGGCCGTGTCGTGATTGCCCAGCAGAATATGCACCTGATCGGGATAGCTGATTTTGTAGCGAATCGCCTCAAGCAAAAGCCGATACGACAAACACCCCCCGAAATCATCTTCGGGGCCGCCGTGGATAATCTCCTGCAAAACGACGTGGGTGTCGGGATTGTTGTCCAGATCGGCCATTTTGACAATCCGCTCAAAGTTACGGATATGGCCGTGCAAATCTCCCGCAACGATCACTCGTCCTGTACGGGGAAGCTGTATCAGATTGCCCGCCCGATAGCGGCAGGTTCGATTCAGCTCAGCCCCGGTTTGACAGAGTCGGATGCTTTCCTGAGGCATTGAGCGATATTTTTGTTCCAAATACGGCACGAATCAAAACGTCCAGGCGTCCGATGATTTCCGACATACTTGAAGGGCGATCCGAAGGTTTATCCTGTACGCATTCCATCACCAAGTCGGACATTTCTACCGGGATTTTAGGATACACTTGATGGGGCGATTTGAAATCGCTTTTTTCAGAAACCATGATTCCAAATTCATTTTTTTTGGGAATCAGCGTCGGTACGTTGCGGCCCGTCAGCGCCCAATACATTGTCGCCCCGAGATTGAAGATATCCGTGCGGTGACTGATATGTTCACGGCGAACCTGTTCAGGAGCGATATAATCGGGCGTCCCTTGGATGCGTTTTTTGATCTCACCAATGCGGCAGCTTTGGCCGAGATCGATGATTTTGATGCCTTCCTGACGGCTGAACAGAATATTGTTGGGCTTGATGTCGCAATGGACGTATCCTTTTTCGTGCATGGCATTCAAGCCGATAGCCACCATCCGGAATATCAGCAGGATATCGCCGAGGCTGAGCCGATGCTGGTCTTCCAAAGATTGCCCGTCAAAGTACTCCATGGAAAGTAAAATCTCCTGCGTTCTAAGGAGTTTCCGTATCCGAAATACCTTGTTGCATTTCCGAACATATGGATGGTCAATCTGGCGGGCAACCTTGAATTCCATTTCGACTTGCTCAAAAATACGACTGTCTTCCGGCCCTTCAAGGATGGCACGTTTCAAGGCGACGGTCTGGCGGGTGTCCTCGTCCACGGCCAGATATATCGACGTCCGAGCTCCGTTTCCGAGCTTTCGGAGAATCCTGAAACCATCAATATCAATACTGTTTTTTCCCATAGTTCCGTTACGGTTTTGACATTGCAGGGATGGCTGCTACGTCCTGACTGAATACAGACCGGACAGACGCCCTGTAAACAGTAAGATTCTAATAAATCGTCGAGATTTTGTCCATGGTGAAATAAAAATTAGCCGATTTATGTTATTTTTTTTGCCTTTTTTCTTGACAAAAATCGCTTTTCAAGAAATAATTACAGTTCTTGCCTGGCTTGGACAATCAGGCAAGAACATTCCCCGATAGCTCAATTGGTAGAGCGAGCGGCTGTTAACCGCTAGGTCGTAGGTTCGAACCCTACTCGGGGAGCTTCAAAAAAGCCTGTTATCAACTTGATAACGGGCTTTTTTTGTGGACACAGAAAAAATAGAATTATTTCCAGTATTTATTTGTACGCAGAATGTACGCAGAATGAGGAGTTTTATAAGTAATTCTTGTCTAATTCATGTTTAGAAAATGAGTGAGTTTCATGATTCTGCGTACAAATCAAGAAATGTTTTGATGCTCCATGATCAGAGCTTCTTCTTTGGTCTCCCCCTCCCTTTCTTATGATCGCCCTCAGCAAGAACCCTGTCGAGTTCGTCCCTGTCGAATACGAGCCTTCCTGAAATCTTCTTGGGGTGCAATGCTCCCTTGTCGATGAGTCGATGTATGGCTCTCTCAGGAGCCTTCAATCCTGTCCTGTCTAATCCCAAATATTTAACAGCTTCATCAATCCAAAGAGTTTGGGGCTGAGATTCCGATGATTCCTCTTGTTTCTCTCTTTCAGACTGGTTTGGTAAGATTCCCTTTTCGTAATTCAGGGCATCTTTGAACCCCTTCTCATCTTCCTTGGATGCGAATGTCAATCGGACAAATCCAACTTTGATTTTCTTCATAATTTCACCTAAATGTTATTACCTTCCTATGCCGCCGAATTTTCTCCAGTATTCAGATATCCTTTTAATCTTGACTCTGTTTCTATAAATGTAGCCTTATCCAGTTCAATTCCAATACAATTGAGACCTAATCCACTCTGGAGACCTGCTAACAGAGATGTTCCTGATCCTGCTAGTGGATCGAGCAACGTCCCATTTCGAGGAGCAAATGCTTTAATATAATGAAGTGCTTCACCAACAGATTGTTCCCAATCGTGGTTGGACTTACTTTCACCCCCACTGATCATATCTGTGATGGTAGGCCAATAAATATTTTTAGGGGGCTTATAATAGATGAGAATGGGTTTCCAGCATTGAATCAGCCCAACCGGATGCACTTTCTTTTTGGCTCCAGAATGGTATATTGCGGCCGTCCATAGATAGTCAAGGTGTTTCCCCAGCATATCATGGATATTAGGCAGATAGAGACTGCCTGTGTAACTTACCAGCAATCCGCCTGGCTTCAACACTCTGTTTGCCAATGTCCCCAGTTGCCCCCAAAGAGGCAGATATTCCTTGTGATAAGGCGGATCTGTAAAAATCAGGTCAACACTATTATCAGGGATTTCCTGCCCTCTGATATTAAAGTCTCCCTGAAGAAACTTGATCTGTCCTTTCTGGAAATCATTCACTGTCTGCTGTCTGAGTTTCTCTCGTTCGCTTTCCCTTGCAATACGCTCGACTCGCTTAAGCTCAAGAGGCTTGTCAGGAAGGTTCTCTGCATCTATTGATTCACAGGCATTCATGGCTCTTTGCAGTTCTTTTGGTGTGTTTACATTGATAAATGGCTTTTTTGCCGGGTGACTCTTTCCATCCATGCCCTTAATTTTATCAGGTAAATCAACTGTTAAATTATTTCCAGCAACTTCTTCTTTTATAAGATTTTTCGCTTGGGTATGGCTGACTCCCAATTCATCCCCAATAGCTCTGAAGCTCATCCCTTCTTGCCTGAGTTTCAGAGCCAACTGAGGGAGTTTTTCCCTATTCTCCTTGGTTATTTGGGTTATTTGAGCATGAGTGAGCTGGCGACGCTTGAAATTCAGATCCTGAGCCATCTGCCACTTTTCTTCTTCAGTCAACTTCGTTCGAACCTGTACTGGGATTTGTTTGATCCCCAGCTCTTGAGCTATTCTGAGCCGGTGTTCGCCATCAATTACATTGGCGTGTTCATCCACAATAATCGGTATGATAATCCCATTATTATCTTTGATATCATCTTTGAGGGAGGTGAATTGCTCTGCTTCTAATGGTGGAACTGCTTTTGAATACAATAGATTGAATGATGCATCTCCAATTTGAATTGTTTCTACATCACTCCTGTTTTTCGCTTTCTTGTGTTTTGTGATTTTTTCAGATTTAGAGTTAGTCTTTAGTTCATTGTTTACCTTCATTATAACAACTTTCGTATTCCAAAGAAACATTACTGCATTTCATAATACGGAATAGTTTTTCACTTTTCAACCCGATCTGAAATAATTCTGGGAAAAATTTAAATATTTTTGGGATTAAAGAATGAATGTAATAATGTAATAAAATGTGAGATGGTTAGGCGTTTAAGTGAAAATTTATAGCAGAAAAAGATGTCTTATACAGAAGAAGATCGGATTGATGACGAAGCTATTGCTCATCGGGAGGGATGAGTGGGAGCCAAATGTGTTTCGCCTCGATTACTACTTACTGTCTTTCTCTGATGTAACTGTTGGTTGATATTCAACATCAAATGTTTCCAAGACAGAATTCCTGCGACACCGCCTGAGAGCTTTTTCAGGACAGTGCTGTTTAGTGTAGTGATTAACTATTTCCGAAAAAAGCTGTAAATGTAATGACAGCATATTTCTGTTTTCCGGATGAGTAATGTAATCTGCATAATTTAAATAGTCTCCATTTACCACTATTGGAAGATATCTGGCCTCATCACGATATTCATCTTTTATATATTCTGGAAACATCACCGGCATATTTTCATCATAGTCTGGAGTTGGAATGTTATTTTTTTGGCATTCATGGCTATTAAGAGTTTGAAAAACAAGTCCGATCCTCTTCCATCCATATTCACAAATCACTTTTTCTAAACTCTCTCTTTGTCTATACGCAAGAAGTAAACATACAGAAGAAAAAATTCTTTCAGTAATAGAACTTCCAGATCGAATTTCAAACATTGGTGAATTTACAACCGAGAAAGCCATAAACCACTGGTCATCCAACCATGTTTCATTTCTATAAAAGACATTATCGTCTATAGAACTAATTTCTTCAAGTATAGAGGTAAGCAAGCTCTCGGATAGGCTTGCAGGAAATTGCTCTAACAGAATAGCTATGGCAGTAATATAATGCACATTCTTTTCTTTTTTATATCGCTCCACTAAAGCACTTATAAGTAAAGAGTATGGCTTTTCTACTTTAGTATCGCATCTTTTTATGATTGACACAAGGCCTCGTACAAGATCAAATAATTGCCCCTTAGACAACTCTTTAGAGATGCAGTTTATGGAATCGCTAACGATTTCCATCATATCTAAGTATCTCAAGTTGACTGATTTTTTAAACATAGATTTATGCGGCGATCAGTAGTCGCCCAAGCTCTTTGACAATTTGCGTTCCACTGGACAGTTTCTTTAAGTGTTCCGTCAGATCGTTCCAGACGATG
>JBNRMN010000022.1:0-19659 GCA_050309605.1 Anaerohalosphaeraceae bacterium | reverse complement strand
CATCGTCTGGAACGATCTGACGGAACACTTAAAGAAACTGTCCAGTGGAACGCAAATTGTCAAAGAGCTTGGGCGACTACTGATCGCCGCATAAATCTATGTTTAAAAAATCAGTCAACTTGAGTATAGTTAGAAACAACTATATCGATTCATTTGGAGCGCGCATTCACATCTCAATCCCGATGGGTACCGGTGTCTGGGTCCCCCATCTAAAAGATAAAACACTGGTCGGTGCGTCCGTTTACGGCAATGTCATCGCAGGCGGTGCGGCCGGATACGGACTTGTCATGAACGGCACCGAGAGATTTTACGTGTACGACAACATCAGTATTGCCAACCACTCCGGCAGGGGTGAAGGTCTCAGTCCCAACGATCCGCCGGATGAACCGGGGCCGTTTCTGTTTAATCCGGATCGGGTAACCGACAGTATTTTGCAAAACGAATTCGTGCCAAGCCAACGGCATCTGCTGCACTTGCTTCGCTGCAATCATGGCAAGACAAACTAGCTGGGTTACCGGATTTATGAATATGGTGAATACGAAGTCCGGGCTATGGTTAACGCAGCTTATCTTGAGATGCTGGGAAGGGAGCCGTCCCAAAAGGAGATGGAAGAGGCTATCGCCTGGATGCAGGAATCACAAGACATGGCTGATGCCCTTCGTCGAAAATTGATGGGATCTGCCGAGTTTAAGGACACATTCGGCGATGTGAAACCGGAGGACCTTCACGTATTCAGGATCACCCTTTGGATGGATCTGCTTGACCGTGTCCAAAAGGACTATGATTCCAGCACCCGTCGAATGCCCGATGCCAAGACGATGTATCGGCGCGCGTTGGACCGCCTGGATCGAACCGAGATTCAGCGGGTGGACGCCTCGACACTGGATAAAAAAATCATGGCCGGCTACCAGGGCTGGTATCGCTGTGCCGGCGACGGAACGGGGCTGCCATGGGTCCATTATCGCGGCAGAGACCTCAATTTTTATGATGGCAACTGCGGGATTGATTACTGGCCGGATATGTCGGAAATGGATCATGACGAGAAATATTTGCCGCATAAATTCTTTCACCCCGACGGCAGCAAGGCGTATGTCTATAGCAATGCCCATCCCAAATCAACGCTGCGTCATTTCAAATGGATGCACGATTACGGGATTGACGGCGTCTTTGTCCAGCGGTTCGTGATGGAAGTGACGATTGACTGGGATGAGGAAGCCAAATTAAGTCGGGAGGTTTATAATCATGTGCTGAACCTGTGCCGCCGCGGAGCCAATCAATATGGCAGAACCTATGCGATTATGTATGATTTAACCTCCATGCCGGAAAACTACACTGACAACGTGATACGAGACTGGAAATACCTTGTCGATATTATGGGGATTACCAAAGACCCGGACGACAAGGCCTATCAGCATCACAACGGCGCTGCGGTTGTTGGGCTATGGGGTGTGGGATTTCGCAGCAACCGAGAATACACACTGGAAGATTGCGAGAAACTGGTTGATTTCTTTCAAAATGACCCTCGCTACGGCGGCAATACCGTGATGTTGGGTGTACCTACGTATTGGAGAACCATGGGACCGGATGCCTCAAATGATGAACGCTTTCTGGAATTGTATCAAAACGCCGACATTATTTCCCCCTGGACGGTTGGACGCTTCCGGACGATTGATGAGGCCACAGCTTATGCCCAAACGGTTGCAGCCGATGATCTGAAATGGTGCCAAGACAACGGCCTTGAGTATATGCCGGTCAGCTTTCCCGGCTTTAGCTGGAAAAACCTGACAGGCACCCAAAATTATATTTCGCGTGAAGATGGACGTTTTTTGTGGGCACAACACCACGCGCTGATCGCCAACGGAGCGACGATGATCTATCAGGCGATGTTTGACGAGCTGGATGAAGGAACGCAGATCTACAAAATTACCAATACGCCGCCTGTCGGCAAAAGCGAATTCCTGACCTATGAGGGCTTGCCGACCGATCACTATCTGTGGCAGGTCGGCCAGGCGTCAAAAATGCTGCGCGGCGAGATAGAACTGACCGACAGGATTCCGCCGCGCGAAGGGCATGACGAGGCCAATGAGCGTGTTGCTTCGGGCTACGATGAATGATTGGCACTGCATGGGATCGCGAAATATGAGAATTTGGCTCTTGCTTATGATGAAAAGTAAATACAACTTTTAAACAATCATCAAGAATATAACTTCTATTGCTTGACCAATGGGGTTGAAGCGGCTATTCTGTATGCAACTCAATGAAGAAAAGAGAAGCGGATGAAACAAAAATGTCTTTTTTTGCTGATTGTGTGGGGATTGGCCTGTTCATGGGTTTGTGCAAAGCATATGACTGAAACGGAACGGTCTGTGGATGGGGGTTTTTCGCAGAACTCAGCACCGCCTTGTGTCGGTGTCTATTATTATCCCTGGTATAAAGGGCCGGGTCGCCAGTGGCAGCAGGCCATGCGGCTGCTCCTTGAAGAACCGCAGAAACCCAAAAGCGGCTTGTATGATTCCAGGGACCCGGAGGTGATCGCCGAGCATATTGAACAAAGCCTTCGCGGCGGCGTTTCATTCTGGGCGGTCAGCTGGTGGGGGCCGGGCAGTTTTACCGACCTCGTTTTCAAGGATCATATTCTGTCGCATCCGAACGCCTCACAATTAAAATATGCAATTCTCTATGAAAGCACCGGACGTTTCGGGCGTTTTCAAAACCCCGATTACCGTGCCTGGATCCCTGATTTGGACTATCTTAAGGACACCTATTTCGAAGACCCGCGTTATTTGAAAATTGACGGACGCCCCGTCATTTTTGTTTATCTGTCACGGGTGTACTTCCGCAATCGAGGTCATGATGTCCTCAACGAAATGCGTCAAACGTTCCCGGAAATCTATCTGGTCGGCGATGATGTCTTTCAAATCGAGGGGTCGGGAGATTATAAAGCCGAATGGGCCAAACCATTCGATGCCATCACCGTCTATGATGTGTACGGCCAATCCATCAAGCCGCTGGGCGGCACACACAAAGCGGTCGAGTTTCTTGCACAGAATTATCAGCAAGCCAGGCTGGCGGCCAATTCGGTGGGGGCGGCTTTTATGCCGGCCATTGCCCCCGGCTACAACGACAGGGCGGTTCGACAGGGACATCCCGGCAGGGCACGCTATTTTAGCGATAGAGAAAACTCAAAGGAAGGCGACATTTTTCGCGAAATGATCCGTCAGGCGGCCCTGCCCAATATGGATCCGTCCGCCGACAATATCATCATGGTGACCAGTTTTAACGAATGGTATGAAGACACCCAGGTCGAGGCAACGGCCGGAACAGCGTCACCGAGCCGCACCGATAATTCTGACAGCGGCACATACTACACCGGTGGCCAGACCTACGTGGATTACGGCTGCTTATATTTGGATATCTTGAAAGAAGAGGTCTTTGGAGACCACTAAGCCTCGTTTGATGCATAATTCGAAAAACGATGCGGCTCTTATATTCTTCTGTTGTGATTATTGAATGCAGACACTGAGGAGTCAGATAATGAGATCAATACATGGCGTTAAGTCCGCATATTGCAGCAATCTGACACGGCGATCATTTGTCAAAGCCATTGCCGCCGCGGCGATGACGAGTGTATCGACTGATATGGCGATTGCGGCGCGTTCATTGACTTCTCCAGCGGACGAATCCCCGCCTCCGGCGTCCAGACCCAATATCGTGTTTATTCTTGCCGACGATCTGGGCTACGGCAGTCTGAATTGCTACGGAGCGGATAAAAAGCATCTGCGTACCCCACACATTGATCGCATCGCCAATACCGGAATGCGTTTTACAGACGCCTATGCCCCCGCCTCGATCTGTACACCGACGCGATACAGTTTTATCACCGGACAATATACGTGGCGCACCCACCTCAAGTCCGGGGTGGTCAATCCGCTGGATCCGTTGCTGCCGGATCCGGACAGGATGACGATTGCCGATTGGCTCAAAGAACGGGGTTACAATACGGCGGCCATTGGTAAATGGCACCTGGGGTACGGCAACAAGACCCCCGTGGATTTAACGGCCAGATTGACGCCCGGCCCGCTTGATCTGGGGTTTGATTATCATTTCGGCGTGCCCCAAAATCACGGCGACATGTGGGGCGTCTATGTCGAAAATGACCGCGTCTATGGCCTGCGAAGCGACCGGGTGCAGCCCTATTCAAAGACATTCTACGGCTCGCCCTACGTGGGCCTTGACGCTCCGCAGCGTGAAAACAAAAAAGTAATGGAAGACTTGACGAACAAGTCCGTTGAGTGGTTAAGACAGCAACGCAGGGACAAGCCTTTTTTTCTGTATTATGCCGCGGTGGCGGTACATCATCCGATCACGCCATCCGATCAGATGAGGGGGATGAGCGATGCCGGGCCGTATGGCGATTTTATTCAGGACCTGGACAGGGCTGTCGGGCAAATCACCGAAACATTGAAGTATATGAATTTGATGGATAATACGATCATCATTTTTGCCAGCGACAATGGCGGGGACATTCCTGAAAACGATTCGGAAAGACCTGAAAATCAGGCGATCGCGCATGGTCTGAAAATCAACGGCCCTCTGCGCGGCGACAAACATACCATTTGGGAGGGGGGAACGCGTGTCCCGTTTATGGTTTCCTGGCCCGGAAAAGTCAAACCGGCCACGGTGTCCAACGACCTGGTCAGCATCATGGATATTTTTGCCACGGTCTGTGAAATCACGGACGGCAAACTGCCCGCATCTAAAGCGATAGCGCCCGACAGTTTCAGTTTTTTGTCTTCTTTAACGCAGTCCGAGACAAAACAGGGCCGTCAATCAATTGTGATGTCCGACGTCAGGGGACGACTGGCCCTGCGTAAAGGCAACTGGAAGTACATTGACAACGCCACCGCTCAAGGCGATCAAACAGGCCGGCCGCAATTGTATGATCTGGCCGAGGATCCCTCAGAAACCGTCAATCTCTACGACAGTCACCCTGAAATTGCCAAACGTCTGGCCGATGAGCTGGATCGAATCAAACAAGTTCAAGCAAGTCGATAGTTGCGTGATCCTTTTTAACGCCTTAAGAAAGCAGGTTATATTATGAAGTCAACACGGCGAGATTTTGTTAAAATGGCAGGACTGGGTGTGAGCGGCATGATGGCCTGCCCTTCTCTTTTAGCCCACACACCGGCAAAAACAAAGAAACCGAATCTGTTGTTTATCATGACCGATCAGCAGCGTTGGGATGCCCTGAGCATCGCCGGCAACACCGTCCTGCAAACACCGACCCTTGACCGGTTGGCCCGACACGGCGCTTTCTTTAAGCATGCCTATACGCCCTGTGCGGTTTGCTGTCCTGCGCGCTCTGTTGTTCTGACCGGCCATACGGTGGAAAACACCGGCATGACACGGAACGATTATGCATACACTCCCGAACAAGACGGGTTGATGACCCAACCGACCTTCGATGAGATATTAACAGAGCAAGGCTATCGTTGTGAATATTACGGCAAATGGCACAGTTTGTCGGCGCGTGCCGAGTGTTACCAAAATCCGGTGCAAACCGCCCGCAACGGCCTGTCGATCTTCGGCCCCGGCGGCCAGACATACATGTATCGCGATTATCTGAATCAGCACGTTCCCCGACGTGAGCTGAAAATCGGTGAGTTTTACGAAAATATCTCGCAACGGCCTTACCGGACGGATCCGATTGATCGCTATCATGGAATGTCTCCGGCCGAACTGGAAGCAAAAGACATTGGCGTTGTCCAGCCCGACCAGCATGGTGAATTGCTGATGTCGAGTCGGCACTCCATCACCGCGTTTCAGGCGCGGCAAACCATCGAAGCCATTGAGCGTCTCAAAGATCAACCGTTCAGCATCACCTGCTCGTTTCATTTTCCGCACTCGCCGATGACTCCGACCCGGCCATACTACGGAATGTATCCGCCGGAAGCGATTGATCCCCCGGCCAGTATCCATGATGATATGTCCAACAGTCCGTATGCCGGCACAAACGGCAGGCGGCATCTATCGGAATACCGGGATAAGGACAAGATCAGATATATGATTTCAAACTATTACGGATTGGTCAAAGAAATCGATGATTGGGTCGGTGAGATTTTGCAGACATTGGATAAGCACGGCTTGACCGAGAACACCATGGTTATTTTTACCAGCGACCATGGCGAAATGCTGGGGGCGCACGGCATGCGGGAAAAGAATGTATTCTATGAAGAATCGGCGCATGTGCCGCTGCTTGTTCGGTTCCCCAGCCGTATCAAAAGCAACACCGTAGTCGAGGCGCCTGTTTCTCTGATAGATTTGTTTGCGACGATTCTTGATTATATGGGCGTTGAAAAACACCCCTCCGATGGGGAGAGTCTTCGCGGTTTGATTGAGGGAACAGATGGCGTGCAGGGCCGGTATGCCGTGGCCGAATGGCTGTGGCGCGGGGATACTGAATCCAATTATATGATTGTCAAAGACGGCTGGAAAATGATGATTCCCTGCACCGAGACCTCAACGGTTCTAAATGCGTTATATGATCTCAATACCGATCCTTATGAAATGAATAACCTGATCGGCAGCAACCCGAACAAATCTCACTATGCGGAGAAAACAGAAGAACTCCGCAGATGTCTTCTGGAGTGGCTGCACAAGACCGGCTCAAAACACGTTGAAGGAATCAGCAGGAGAAAATTGGTCTGAGCATGCCAACGTGCCGACGGACATCTTAATTGCAAACAAGGTATTTCAATGAGCAAACGTGATATTCATCTGATTTGTAACGCGCATCTCGATCCGGTCTGGCTGTGGCAGTGGCCGGAAGGGGCCGCCGAGGCGATCTCCACCTTTAGAACCGCAGCAGAACTTTGTGAAGCGAATGAGACCTTCATTTTTAATCACAATGAAGCGATTCTGTACCAGTGGATTCAGGAGTATGCCCCGGAACTGTTTAAGCGAATCCAGAAACTCGTCACGAAGGGCAAATGGCATATCATGGGGGGCTGGTACCTTCAGCCTGACTGCAACATGCCGTCCGGCGAGTCCTTTGTCAGGCAAATCCTCCTGGGCAAACAGTATTTTCAGCAGTATTTTGGCGTGGAGCCGACCACCGCGATTAACTTTGATCCCTTCGGGCATACGCGGGGACTTGTTCAGATTCTGGCCAAAAGCGGGTATGACGCTTATCTTTTTGGCAGGCCGGACCGGCGGTGGCTTGATCTGCCTGCCGACGATTTTAAGTGGATTGGATATGACCACTCCAGTGTGACGGCAACACGTTTCCCCGGTTGGTACAATACGCCTCTTGGCCAAGCCGCTCCCATGATCTCTCAACGGATCCACAGCGACCCTGAACGCAATCCGATGGCGATCCTTTGGGGCGTCGGCAATCACGGCGGAGGGCCGTCCAAAATGGACGTTCAGGCCGTCAATCAGCTTATTGCCGAGCAGCGGGAAATGAAGATCAGGCATTCGACGCCGGAATCCTATTTTAAGGAGCTAAAGAAAAAAAGCAGCCGACTGCCCGAACATGCGGATGATTTGAACCCATGGGCGATCGGATGTTACGCATCTCAAATACAGATCAAGCAAAAACACAGACTGTTGGAAAATGAATATTACGCCACAGAGAAAATTCTGACAAGCGCCATGGCCAACGGGTTGATGGACTATCCCGTTGACCTGATGAAAGAGGCCCTCTGTCACCTAATGACCATTCAGTTTCACGACATTCTGCCCGGTTCATCCATTCGCCCGGTCGAAGAAGAGGCCTTGCAGCAGATCGGCTGCGGCCTGCAAATCTTGTCCCGCCTGAAGGTCAGAGCATTTTTTGCGATGGCTTCGGGGCAAAAAAAGGCCTCCGCCGGCAACATCCCGATTATGGTCTTGAATCATCATCCGGTGCCGACCTCTGAAATTATTGAGTGTGAATTCAATCTGGCCGATTTTAAGAAAAAAGACACGTTTGCGGACATCCAAGTCTATCAAAACGGCAAGCCGATTCCCTCTCAAGTCGAAAAAGAACTGTCCAATGTCTCGATGGAATGGCGCAAACGAATCGCTTTTAGAGCGACGTTAAAGCCCGGGCAGATCAATCGATTTGACGGTAAGCCCGTCCTCGTTGATCACAAGCCCGATCCTCTGCTTGACATCAAAAACGGCAAAATTCATTTCAAAACAGAACCTCTTCAGGTCGTCATCAATTGCCAGACCGGTTGGGTGGACAGTTACCGGGTCAACGGGGTGGAATACCTGCACAACGGCTCTTTTCAGTTGCTTGCACTCAAAGACAACCTGGATTCCTGGAATATGCTTGAAACGCGATATCATGGAAAGGCAAATCCTTTCAGGCTTATGTCACACACCGAAAGCGCAACATTCTCAGGCGCTCATCGCCGTGATCTTGCTCCGATCAGAATCATCGAGGACGGCCCGGTAAGAAGTATTGTCGAGGCTTTTTTCAAATACCGCAACTCACGGGTCTGCATGCAATACAAACTGCCCAAAACGGGAACGGAAATTGAGGTCCATCTCCGCGTTTACTGGAATGAAAAGGACACCGTGTTGAAACTGGCTGTCCCGGTAAAAGGCAGGTCTCAGAACTACCTGGGCCAGGTCGCCTATGGTCGGCAGCCATTGCCGGTTAATGGAAATGAATCGGTTTGTCAAAAATGGTCCGCCGTCGTATCTGAAAACGAAAACAAGGCGTTGACCTGTATCAATAACGGCACGTATGCATCCGATTTCAAATCAGGTCTTTTACGCTTAACGCTCCTGAGGTCCCCTGCTTATGCCGCCCATCCCGATGCCGATGGCAAATTCGATATTCCAAACGACCGATTTATTGAGCGGATAGATCAGGGGTTTAGAGAGTTTCAGTTTTGGATCAATGCCGGTCCGCTCGGCGAGCGCCTGGATGCCGTTGAAACCGAAGCGTTGGTGAAAAATGAACGTCCCTTTGCCCTGTCCTACTTTCCCCCCGGCACAGGACAAATGCCCAAGCCGACTGTTGTGCTTAATGACGCGGTCATTCAGGTAACTGCGGTTAAAAAAGCTGAATCCGGTAATGACATCATCATACGTCTTTTTGAGCCGACCGGAACAAAAAGAAACGCAATCCTTTCAATACCTGTGTTTTCAATAAAAACAAAGGTCTCTCTGGCGCCTTTCGAGATCAAGACGCTGCGCGTCAACCCGCGAACAAAAAAAATCTCAGAGGTCAACTTGATTGAACAACAAATTCGGCAACTTCGGAGGCATTGATACGTATGTACTCTTTCAGTCAGGCATTAATCAGACGTGCTGTTTTCAAAGCCGTCGGATTCTGTAATTCGATACTCATGAACATCGGACTCCGGATTCTGATGGTAATCTGCGTGTCGCACCTATCAGTGGTTGTTGCGGCCCAGCGTGAAAATGTACTCAGGCCCTATGAGGGACCTTCCGTTCGTGCGGCCGATCCGAGTACGCTGAAAGGCAAAGTGATGACCGGTTACCAGGGCTGGTTTAACTGTCCGGGCGATGGCGCAAATCTCGGCTGGACGCATTGGGCCAAAGACCTTGGCAGACCTTTTGAGCCGAATAATATTGCCGTCGATATGTGGCCGGATGTTTCTGAATACGATGATGATGAACTCTATACCACTGTTTTTACTCACGCGGATGGAACACCCGCCAAGGTTTTTAGTTCGCATAATCGCAAAACTGTGGTTCGCCATTTCAAATGGATGCGCGATTATGGCATTGACGGAGCGTTTGTGCAGCGATTCGCTGAACGCCTTCGCGATGAAGATAAGCGATATCACAAGGATAAAGTTTTGTCCAGTGCGAGGGAAGGGGCAAATCGCTATGGACGAACCTACGCCGTTATGTATGACCTTACCGGGATTCCGAATGAAGATATCATTAAGGTGTTTGATGACTGGCGTATGCTGCGTGACAAAATGCATATCACAGAAGATGCTGCCTATCAACACCACAATGAAAAGCCCTTGGTGGCGGTCTGGGGTGTCGGCTTTAACGATAAAATCAAGCCACGTCCGGGGTTTCAGGAGTGCGAGGCGCTGATTAAACAATTTAAAAAGGATGGATGCAGTATTGTGCTTGGAATTGCAACAGGATGGCGCCAGCAAGATAATGATGCCCTCCAGAATCCCGATCTCCACCGCGTTCTGCTGATGGCCGATGTTCTCAGTCCCTGGAGTGTGGGCCGTTTCGGTGGTCTGTCGGGGGTTCAGAACCACGCCAAAAAATACTGGGAGCCGGATATTGCCTGGGCCAAAGAGCATAATATCGATTATATGCCGGTCGTCTTCCCGGGGTTTAGCTGGTACAATCTTATGGGGGGCAGATTTGATCATATTCCACGACTCGGTGGTCAATTCCTTTGGTCGCAGGTGGTAGCAATTAAAAAAGCTGGTGCTGATATGCTCTATATCGCAATGTTTGATGAAGTCGATGAAGCTACGGCCATTTTCAAGGTTTCCAATAATCCTCCCTCTACCGGTGGGGCAAAATTCCTGACACTGCAAGGACTTCCGAGCGATTTTTACCTGCAGTTGGCGGGACAAGCCGGCAAGTTGCTTCGTGACGAAATTCCTCTGAACACTGAGGTTTTGGTGCCATGACAATAAAAATACATAGATAGTCCAGTTGGGAACCCAACGTCGTTCTACATGGGTGGCACAGAATATGGTCATGGAAATTGAAGCGGGCATTGTCGGTAATGTCTATTTTGCCCAGACTTGAAACCGTCCAGTCAACGATTGTTCAGGGTTTTAACGACGTCGCTGTGTCCGACTTTTTCGGGAGAGCCAACATGATGAACCGTCGCACATTCTTGAAATGCATCGGCGCCGCCGGCATCAGCTACACTCGTATTTTACCGGGCGCCTTGCCCGCCGTTCAAAAGCCGAATTTCCTCTTGATTCTGTCCGATGACCATTCGCTGCAGACGCTGGGTGCTTATACGTCAAGGATGCAGGAGTTCATCGTAAAACACAACATTACCCCCAATATTGACCGATTGGCTGCCGAGGGGATGCTTTTCGAGAACAGTTTTGTCGGAAATTCCATTTGCGGACCCAGTCGGGCTTCCATTCTGACCGGAAAACACAGCCATATCAACGGTTTCCGGTCCAACCATGACCAATTCAACGCCGACCAATGGACCGTGGCCAAGGAATTGCAAAATGCAGGGTATCAAACCGCGGCGATAGGTAAATGGCATTTAGGCTCTCTGCCAACCGGATTTGATGATTATAAAATCTTGCCGGGCCAGGGGATGTATTACAATCCCGATTTTATTGTAAAAGGCTCTTCAGACCCGGTTAGAAAGCAGGGATATTGCACCGATATCATTGGAGATCTGACCATCGACTGGCTGGATAAGAAACGGGACAAATCCAGGCCGTTCTTTCTTTGCAGTTGGCACAAGGCGCCGCATCGGACATGGATGCCAGACCCGCGGCATTTCAGCTTGCTTGACGAGGTGGATGTTCCGGAGCCTGACAACCTCGTTGATGACTACCAGGGACGGACCTCGTCCGCGTCGGAGCAGGAAATGACGATCCGCGATCATCTGAACATTGCAACCGATCTCAAGGTCACGCCGCCGGTGATGACCACTTCGGTCAAGGCGATTCTGGAAGCCGTCCCGAAAACCAATTCCATGGACCCGGCGACCCTTGAAGAATTCAGACGGATGACTCCGGAACAAAAGAAAGCATGGGATGCCTATTACGTACCGCGAAATGAACGATTTCAGGCCAAAAAATTAAAGGGCAATGATCTGCTCCGGTGGAAATATCAGGCCTATCTCAAAGATTTCATACGATGTGTCAAGGCCATGGACGAAGCGATCGGCCGGGTGCTCGATTACCTCAAAATAAACAACCTTGATAAGAATACGATTGTTGTTTACAGTTCGGATCAAGGGTTTTATAATGGTGAACACGGCTGGTATGACAAACGATGGATGTATGAAGAATCGCTGCGAAACCCGCTCATCATCAAATGGCCCGGCGTGACACGCCCCGGCTCCAAATGCGAAGAAATGGTACAGAATATCGATTATGCGCCGACCTTTCTCGAAGCCGCCGGCGTCGAGGTTCCTGAGCACGTCCAGGGCAAATCATTGGCGCCGCTGCTCAGGGGCGAGCGTCCGGAAGAGTGGCGCAGCAGCATTCTTTACACGTATTACGAAGAGGGGATTCATCGCGTTGCAAGGCATCGGGGTATTCGAAACGAACGGTACAAGCTGATTGATTTCTATGGAAAGGGCGAATGGGAATTTTATGATCTGAAAAAAGACCCGCTGGAAATGAAAAGCGAGTATGAAAATCCCGAGTACGAGAAACCAATCCGCACTATGAAGCAGGAACTAAACGAGTTAATGGCCTATTACAGCCTTGATCCTGACACATAAAAATGAAAATATATAACAGAAGCATAGATGCTGTTTGAATAAGAGTGCTCTGGAAAGGATGTTGCGTATGAATCGCAGGTCGTTTATCAATCTGGTTTCAAGTATGGGGGCGGCGTCTTTGACCCCGGCACTGAAGTCCATGCCGATTTTCCATTCGGCCCGAGAGCCGAACGCTTCCTTTTCATTTGGTATCATTGCCGATCCTCACGCCTCAGAATCCGTCCGCGAGGGGCTTGAGCATTGCGGCGACGGTAAAACCAAATTTTTGCGCTGCATCGAGGTGATGAACCATCTTGCGAAGGGCGAACGGCCTGATTTTATTTTGGTCCTGGGCGATCTTCATTTTTTTGCTATCAAAGACGAGCTTGACAAAATGGACATCCCGCTGTACCCGATTGCCGGAAACCATGAATCCGTCGCTCAAAAAAAACAGTTGCGTGAATTGTTTCCGGACACATTTCAAATAAACGGTCTTGAGTCGGATTACTATTCGTTTGAACACAAGGGGATTCATTTCATAGGAATCTGCAATGCAATCAGCTCAGACCATATCGGGCATCTTTGCACCGACCAGATTATTCCCCGAGGTCAATGTGAATGGCTTGAAGAACAGCTTGCAAAAAACGATTTGCCGAAAATAATTTTTGGCCACATTCCCATTGAACCGCAGGGACAAGATAAGCGGATGTTTCTTTCACGAAATGATTCTGTGTATCTTCGCGGACTGGTCAGCAAATACAGCGTCCATGCAATGTATTTTGGCCATCAGCATCTTGAAACGCGACAATTCAATGTCCATGATTGCATCGTCACTGTGTGTCGGTCCTGTTGCTGGAATTTCCATCATGCGCCAATCGGATTCGGTCTTGTTCACGTATCGTCTGGCGGCATCGTACTGAAAGAAATCACGACAGGACGCTATACAGCATAACCGTCCGCGGATATGTTTCACAAACAACAATCCCTCTTAAAACACAAAAAGACCCCACTCATATGAATGAGGTCTTTATAAACCGGTTTATTTCAAGAAATCTTAGCGACGTTTGCGAAGGAACAACCCACCCAGTCCCAGCAACGCAAGCGTCATCGGTTCCGGCACCAGCCGAACATTGTCAATGCCGATCCAGGAATTCGTCGCTGAAAAATTAATCAACTCGACGCCGATTTGATTGCCGATGGACGCAGGAATATCATCGGCCGAAAACGTCAGGGTATAGGTCGCCCACGGCTCCTGGCCATCGCCCAGAAGGTCCACAACGGCCATCGCCACCGGTGTTCGGGACCCGGCGTTGTCATAATAAAGGAACAGACCAAGCTTGGCCGGGGTCGTCTCGGACCAGTTATCGCGGGCGTCCACCTGAAGGGTATAAACCTCGCCGGCTTCAATCACCGCGCCGGTCAACTGCCAGACCGACGGATCGCCGGACATCAGGAAACCGGCCCAATCGCCGTGGGTCGAACCCGGCCAGCCGGATTCCACACCCGAATCCGCGGCTATGACATCACTGGACCAAAACGGAACTTCCTCCCAATTACTGAGTTTGTCCGTACCCGGCTGTTCAAAACTGAAGTTCTTGACATAATTGGCGTGAACAGAAACCGTCAGTGCAAGTACAAGAGCTACTCCCAACATTTGCCGTGTGTTCATCTTCCCATCCTCTTTTAATTAAGTTAACTGTTTTCTCCGGACACGTTACCACAAGTGTATCTACTATATCACGGATTCCAAACCAAGTCAATACCCTATATCAAAATATCAAATTTTTTTTCTTAACTTTGCAAATTTTCTTAAGTCCTTTATTAGAAACAAGTTTCAATCATTCTAACCAACGCGATTGCCTTTGTTTGTCCGGTTACCGGTAAGCATTTCGACCTCTTGCCTGCTTTTGGGAATGGCACAGCTTAGCACATCCTGCCCGTCGGACGTAACAAGGACATTATCCTCAATACGAATACCGCCAAAATCAAGATATTCTCGCACTTTATTATAGTTTACGTAATCTATCAATTGGTGTGTTTTTTCCCAGTGTTCAATCAGGGCGGGAATGAAATACACCCCCGGCTCGACGGTCAGCACAAACCCCGGCTCCAGTGTTTTGGCCAGTCGCAGCGACCGCAGGCCAAATTGCTCGCTGCGCTGAATCGTGTCGGTATAACCGACCCAATCTTCATTCAATCCCTCCATATCATGCACGTCCAGCCCCAGCATATGCCCCAGGCCGCACGGAAAAAACAGCGCATGGGCGCCGCACGCGACGGCGTCCTCGACATTGCCCTTCATCAGCCCCAGCGACTTGAGACCTTCGGCCAGGATGCAGCAGGCGGCCAAATGAATATCGCGAAACAACACGCCGGGCGCGACGGCGTCAAGGGACTGATTCAGTGCCGACAGCACCAGTTCGTAAATATCTCTTTGTCGCGGCGTGAACCGCCCCGCTGCCGGCAGCGTCCGTGTAATATCAGCGGCATAATGCATCGCATTCTCTGCGCCTGAGTCATTGATCACCAAATCGCCTTCGCCCAGCGGATTGGCGCTGTAATGATTGTGCAGAAACTGGCCGTGAATCGTAAAAATCACCGGAAACGCCATCCGCCCGTGGCGGGCAATCACCACCTGTTCCATCGCGGCGACCACCTCATTT
Source organism: Anaerohalosphaeraceae bacterium (assembly GCA_050309605.1). Classification (GTDB taxonomy): domain Bacteria; phylum Planctomycetota; class Phycisphaerae; order Sedimentisphaerales; family Anaerohalosphaeraceae; genus T3Sed10-213. The sequence continues at coordinate 4,587 of JBNRMN010000022.1, read as the reverse complement.
TCAGTCACTTTCGGGGCGGTATGCTCCATTGCTGTCTGATGCATCCGCCGCGTGATCTCAACGGCCTGACGAATCTGCTCAATTTCCTCTGCGGACTTGACCGAACGCATTGCAATCACCGCCCGGACAAACGGCTCGCTGACGTGACGGTGCACCTGAGCGCACGGGACTTCCAATAGCTCTGAAAGCGCCAGCAGGTGCTGCGCCTGATACGGCGGCAGGAGATGAATGGGGCGCCCCTGCCGACAGGCAGTTCGAACGGCTTGGCCAAAGGCTTCTCGACACGCCGTCTGCGTCAGGCCGCATCGGGCGGCACGTTCGCCAAGCGCCGACTGAGGACCTGTCCAGACCACCTGTTCGACCGTCGGGTCATCCCCGTAGAGCGTCTCAGTGCCGGCGTCCAAGTCCATCACCGCCGCCAGCGACGGTACATCCAGCCCGAAGTAATACAAAAACGTGCTGTCCTGACGGAACGGAAAGGGGTTGTCGGCATAGTTCATCGGGCATAATTCATTGCCCGGAAAAATAAGCAGCCCCGATTGCCCCGCCAACCGCTGGCGCAGCATTTGACGCCGCTGACTGTATGTTTCTGTACTAAACATAGCGGTCCTGTCACCCCGTTGTTTCGGATTTTTTAGAATCGGTCAGGTAACTGACACCCACCAGAGCCAGCACGGACACCGCAATCGCCGGCAGCACGGCATCCAGTTGGCCCGCCCAGCCGGACAAGTGCGGACGAATCACCTCGCCCCACAACAGCGGGATGGCAATCCCAACGGCAATCGAGGCCATTGCGGCCTGCGGCGTGGCCTTTTTCCACACGATTGCCGCCACCAGACTCGGCGTAATGGCCGCGCCGTAAATGGTATAAGCATAAAGGGCTTTTTCGAAAAACCCAGTCGATTCGGAAAACGCCAGCGACACTCCGTACGCAATCACGCCGAACACGAGAATCATCACACGATTCAGAAAAACCGTATGCTTTTCCGTGGCGTTGGGATTGATGTGCGTCTGATAGATGTCTTTGATGAAGGCAATCGACGGAATCAGCAAAAACGAATTGGCCGTTGAGACGATAATCCCGACCACTGTTACCAGAAAGACAACGCCCAATATCGGCGGCATAAAATGTTTAGCCGCATAGATGAGGATATATTTGCCGTTTTCCGGATCGGGCGTCATACTGGACGCAATCCAGGCGTTGGCTATAATCAGCAGTTCAATCGCCAGCGCAACAAAAATCATCGTCGTCACGGCCTGCTTGGCGCCGCGCGCGTTGCGACTGGCGAAAATTCGCTGATATTGATTGGCATCGCCGAGAATCAGCAAAAACACCGGCAGCAGGTAATTCACCAACTGCACCGGTGAATAGACCCCCCAAAACTGCATATGTTCAGTTTTGTCCTGCATCGCGGCAAACGCCTCGGCCATCCCCGAAAACCCGCCGGCCTGATACAGCAGCACCGGAAACGCCGCCAGCATCGAAACGGTAATCAGCGATCCGGTAATAATATCGGTATAGGCCAGACTCAGCAGCCCGGCCAGCATTGTATAGGCCAGGATAAAAGCCGCCGCGATAATGGTCGCACGCCCCGCGGTCAGCCGCGGCTCAACCAGCATCACCTCGCCGATGTCCGCTGTTGAAGCCAGCTTGTACATCGCAGCAGCGTTTTGAAAGTCATAGCGAACACGGGCGGTGTTATTTTTTCGAATGGCCAGGGTGTTCTCTGTCTGCAAGGCGGACTGAACCGCATTAAAGATGTGTTCATCCGGCACGACGTGTATCGTATAGACAACCGGCTTGTCCGGCTCGGTCAACGAAGCCGCGGCCAATTGAACCGTCCCCGTCCAGTCCCTCGGCGGCGTATAAACCACACGACCGCGTGTTAACTGTCGGCGTGTCAGGGTATCCTCACGCTTCAGCGCCACGGGTTCTTTGTCGCCGGCAATCACTTCCAGCACCGCCCCGCCGGCGTTGAACTGATAGCTGACAATGACCATATACGCCGTCACCAGCGCCGCAACCGCCAGCAAGCGCGCCGTGCGGCCGTACCGCCGCCCAATGATCTCCGGCACGGAAGACGCCTCAATGTTTCGAGCGCGCGACGCAATAAACGACAGCACTATCATCCCGAAAAACGTCCCTGCGGGAATGATCAGCGCCGCCATCCCTGTATGGTATGTCTGTTCGGCATTGCCGACGATCGAGCCGGTGCCGATCCAGACCGCCAGCATCGTACAGACCATCACCCAAGGCGAGAGGGTACGACCGGCCACGGCGAAATCCGCTTCGGTCCTGACCTGACGCGATTTACAGACGCCGATTCCCACCAGCAGCAGCAAATAGACCAGGATCGCTACAAGATACATCATTTGCACACTCCGCTTGAACTTGTTGTGTTGTTCGTCGGTTTACGGGCCGGCGATTTGACTGCACGGGGTATGTCGCCAATCGTACCGTTCGGGATGCTTGAAGAGATCGCCGACCAGTGCCGCCAGCTCCGGGTCAACCTGTTTGAGCCGCTGACGGGCAGGGATCGCGCGGCCTTGCCCATTGACAACAGGATGGGCGTCAAAGAACGCCTGCACGCCCTGCGCAAAATAATCGAACCGATTATCCGCCGCCGGCGCGGCCCATACGCCTTTCTGTACGGCCGCTGTGTATAATGCCTGCACCCGACGATCAAAACGGATATCCATCCGTTCCAGCCCGATTTCATACTGCTGTTTCTGCCGGCGCTGATCAAATGTCGGATCAATCGGACGCAGCCCGGTGTATAAATACGCCGCCAAAGCAAGCCGCCCGATCAGCGGATTGCAGCCGTCGGCATTCACTATTTCCGATTGCGCAACGCCCAACCGCAATGAGGTCGGCAGTGCGACCGCGGCCGGCGGCTCTTCGTGCTGAAGAAAAGACGCAACGGACAGTGTCTTATGAACCGGCACGTCTGACGGCAATTCATCGTCGGCATAGACCACCACCGCCACATCTGCATCAATCAGCGCCTTGAGGATATCGTGGCGATAACGGAATAGATTGCGAATCGTCTGATCGACACACAGCAACGCCTCGTCCGACACCTCCGCCGTGCCGAAGATGGAAAAACCGCGACACCAGACGTATTTCGGCAGCGTCCGAGCCTCCGCGAAACGGTCGGGTGTGGGATGAACCGACGGCTGCACAGCAAGCGGCTCATAACGCCAGTCGTTCTCCGGCGTGATGCGAAATGTTTTTCGTACCAGCTCGACAATGTCCGGATCATACTCTGTCAACTGTTCGCGCGTACTGATGTGGTTATGATTCCAGTTGTTGGCGCGATTGGCGTCAAAGAAACCCTGCACCGCCTCGGCCCAATACTCACTGGCATTGGTGGAGGCGTAATCGTATTGATATAATCCCTTGTCCATTGCGTTCTGGTAGAGCCGATCCAGCGTCGCTTGAAAATCCGGCTCCAGACGCCGCAAAACAAAATGAATGGAATGCGCCAGTTCATGAATGAAGATACTTTCATCCTCGTAGCGATCTTCAGGCAGCGACAGCAAATTCTCCTCGCCGACGCTGGTCGTTCGTCCTCCAAAACCCCGCGCCCGCTCATTCCAAAAGGCCTTCGGCTCCATATGGGCATAATCAGGGACATCGGTGACCTGCTCAGTGCGGCCGATGATGATAAAACGATTGCCGTCCTGGGCCAATTGTCGCCGCACGTCAGGGCGATTTTCGAGCATCTTGTCCAGCAATTCCTTCAGTCGATAAAAGGCCTCATCCGACACCGCGTCCGAACCGATCACGGAGATGCCGCCGCAATCAAGATACTTGGCGTAAAACGGGTCCAGGGTCAGTGCCGCTGGCGGCGATGTAACAGGAGGCAATAACGGTTCACCGAAACAAAAGGGTATAGACGCTCCGCTGCATAAAATGACCGCACAAACCACATACCTTGCCATAGTCTATCTCCTTATCTCTAAAAACAAAGGTCGCTCAGTGCCTCTGCCGACAAAGAGGTCTTTTGGATTCTAAAGGCTCAAGGGAACTTTTCAAAAGATTTTTGTAACCGTTCACCGGTTTTTTTTCAGTTTGACCCTTTCGTTTAGGTAAGTCAATGACCGGCCGTCCCTTCGGGACGGCAACAGCGCGACACAACAGCGCGCGCACCAGCGCGGCACAACAGCGCGCGCACCAGCGCGGCACAACAGCGCGGCGGCGCAAGCCGCCCGATAGGGATGCGGATAGATGGGACGTTTTGCAAGACGCGGCATTATCCGGCCGCTTGCGCCGCTCGGCTAATGTAAACTCTCCCCCTGTCAAGGGGGAGTACCCCGAAGGGGGGAGGGGGTATAAAACAAGAACAATTCGACTCGGCCTGAAGGGTCAAAAATGCCCTGAAAGGGCAATGATACCTTAGCCCAGCACAACGGGCTGGGTCATGAGTTCGCCGGTCGCCGGTCGCCCTGTAAGGGCAGCAATATAGGCTGCTCTTTCAGAGCGTCGAGGCGTATGGCGTGTGGCCGATCTAACCCAGGGCGTTGCCCTGGGCTGGGATATGCCGCCCCTTCGGGGCGGCACCAACGCGACACACCAGCGCGGCG
>JBNRMN010000021.1:0-110742 GCA_050309605.1 Anaerohalosphaeraceae bacterium | reverse complement strand
CTTGAAAACCTCGGTTTGTTTGCTCAATGGTGGCTTAGTTTTGATTGCGGCTTATACGCCCATTGCGATGGAGCCGATCTGAACCGCGACGGCCGTGTCGATCTGGAAGACTTTGCCGTTTTGGCCGGACAGTGGCTGTCCGCTCCGTAGATGCGAAATATGCGATGAATGAAAAGGGCGGGCGCGGCATTCGACCGCGCCCGTCCGGTGTCTCAATAGCGATAATGTTCGGGCTTGAAGGGCCCCTCAACATCAATGCCGAGATAGGCGGCCTGTTTCGGGGTGAGTTTGGTAATGGCGCCGCCCAGCGCCTCCATATGCAGGCGGGCGACTTCTTCATCCAGTTTTTTCGGCAGGGTATAGACGCCCGGCTTGAGGTCTTCCGAAGCCAGCATAATCTGTGCCAGGCACTGATTGGTGAAGCTGTTGCTCATTACAAAACTCGGATGTCCTGTCGCGCAGCCGAGATTCACGAGTCTGCCCTCGGCCAACACGATGATTGATCGCCCGTTTTTCAGCGTCCATTTATCGACTTGGGGCTTGATGGTTTCCTTTGTGCAGTGGCCGCTGTCTTCCAGATAGATCATCTCGATTTCGCTGTCAAAATGGCCGATGTTGCAGATAATCGCCTCGTTTTTCATCTGCTCCATATGTTCGCCGCGAATGACATCGCAGCAGCCGGTGGCCGTGATGAAAATATCGCCAATGGGAGCGGCTTTTTCCATCGTGGTAACTTCGTAGCCTTCCATCATCGCCTGTAGGGCGCAAATCGGGTCGATCTCCGTAATCATAACCCGTGCACCCAGGCCGCGCATCGATTGGGCGCAGCCTTTGCCCACATCGCCGTAGCCGCAGATGACTACGATTTTGCCGGCCACCATCACATCCGTGGCGCGTTTGATGCCGTCGGCCAACGATTCGCGGCAGCCGTACAGGTTGTCAAATTTGGATTTCGTAACAGAGTCATTGACGTTGATCGCCGGAAAAGGCAGCTCACCGGATTTGTGGAGCTGATAGAGCCGTCCTACGCCGGTGGTGGTCTCCTCCGAGACGCCGCGCAAATTTTTGGCTACCGAGGTCCAGTGTCCCGGTCGAGTGCGATAGCTTTCGGAAAACCGATCCATAATGACCTGAAATTCTTTGTTGTCGTACTCTTTTTCGAGCAGCGACGGGTCTTTTTCCACCCGCATTCCCTGAATAATCATCAGTGTGGCGTCGCCCCCGTCATCGACGATCATATCCGGCCCTGAACCATCCGGCCAGGTCAGTGCCTGTTCCGTGCACCACCAATAGTCCTCCAGCGTTTCGCCTTTCCAGGCAAACACCGCACTGCGTCCGGCTGCGGCAATGGCGGCCGCGGCGTGATCCTGGGTCGAAAAGATGTTACACGAAGCCCATCGCACATCGGCGCCGAGTGCTTCGAGCGTCTCAATGAGCATGGCGGTTTGGATGGTCATATGCAGCGACCCGGTCACTTTCAGGCCTTTGAGGGGTTTCTCTTTGCCGTATTTTTCCCGCACCGCCATGAGGCCGGGCATCTCTTTTTCGGCAAGCTGCATTTCCTTTCGGCCCCACTCGGCCAACGTCATATCGGCGACCTGATAAGGCAGCGTCGCGTCCACCGCCTTGACGGTCTTGATTTTGCCGTTGTGCATTGTTTTCATACGTCTTCCTTTCTCGGCTGTCTCTGAAATTATTGCATCGTTATGAATGTTGCACTATAATAAACAGAATAATGTTATTCAAGGGTTTTTGTTGAAAAAGACACAACCGGTCTTTTTGTTTATTTTCAGGCTGATGAGTTGACAGTTTTCAAGAGGAGGCGTATCATAGGTCTTGACGGACAGCAGGGACTGCGGGTATCCAGCAAATGGCGGCAAAAAAGAAAGTAATCGGGGTGTTGGGCGGAATCGCAGCGGGCAAAAGTACCGTCGCGCGGTACTTCGAGAGCCTGGGATGTGCTGTCATCGAAGCCGACCAAATCGCACATCGGATATTGGATGACCCTGAGATTAAACGGGAAATTGTTCGACTTTTTGGTCCCGGCATTGTGGACGCAAAGGGGCGGGTGGACAGAAAATCGCTGGCCGGTATCGTGTTTTCGGATGCGGCGGCTTTGGAACGGCTCAACACGGTGATTCATCCGCGGGTGTGGGCCGAGGTCGAAAGGCGGATTGCCGTTTATCAGCGGGATTCGAAGATCGCGGCCATTGTGCTGGATGTGCCGCTGCTGGCCGAGGCGGACCGGCTGGATTTGTGCGATGTGCTGGTATTTGTCGAGGCCGAGCAGACACGACGATGGCAAAGAGCCGAAAAAAGCGGAAAAATTGATGAAAATGAGCTGAAAAAACGTGAAAAATTTCAAATTTCTCTGGACAAAAAGAAGAAACTTGCTCATTATATACTGCGTAACAATTCTGATGAATCAGATTTAGCTGGGCAAGTCGCTCAACTCTTTTCAACCATAACAGGAAGCAGATAAGGTAATTCGGTCAGGTCGATTCTGCTGATTCTCGTTTTCGCAGGGATTGGTGTATTCCGGCGCAATGAGCGGAAACGACCGACAGGCGGGATGGCTGGTTTTCACGCGGGAAGACCTGCACGGTTAATATGTAAAAAGAATTCAATCCTCTTGTAACAGAGCTCGTCGGCGGCTCTTATGAGGCAAAATTCCCGGAGACGCGGCAGCGGTGTACGTTGTTGTTTCTATGGATCAGGGCAGTGCATTGAGCAAACGATTTTATCATACAATAACTTATTTTTCAAACAGGAGTTACTATGGCCAAGACCACGGCAAAAAACGGGTCGTCTGAAGTCCGTAAAAAACGGACTTATCGTAAAAAAACAAAAACCGACGAAACAACACCCAAGCAAGACGCTGACACTCAGCAGGCCGAAAATGAAGCCAACGGCGGCGCCGCTGAAGAAGCCGAAGCCGCTGCTGCGTCCGGCTCCGCTGAGACGGCAAAGTCCTCTGTTGCCGTGTCGGAAAAACCCGACGAAGAAAAAACCGAAAAGGAAAAACTCGAAGAATCCATTCACGCCAAATACGAACGCATCAAACGCGGCAACCTGCATATCACCGACTTGCAGAATCTGGATGTAGTCGAACTGCACAGTATCGCGCGCAAAGAGGACATCACCGATTATATGGGGATGACCAAGCAGGAACTGATTTTCCGTATCCTCAAAGAGCGCGTCCGCCAGGACGGCTTGATGTTCGGCGAAGGGGTGCTGGAGATATTGCCAGACGGGTTCGGTTTTTTGCGCAGTCCGAAATACAATTACCTGGCCTCTCCGGATGATGTGTATGTCTCGCCGTCGCAGATTCGCCGGTTCGGGCTTCGCAGCGGTAATATCGTATCCGGCCAGATTCGTCCGCCGAAAGAAAGCGAAAAGTATTTTGCCCTGCTCCGTGTGGAGGCGGTCAATTATCAGGAGCCGGACAAGCTGGCCGAGAAGGTGGTTTTTCGCGATCTGACGCCGCTGCACGCCGAAGAGCGGATCATTCTTGAAACGACGCCCGATGAGGTGGGGATGCGCATTGTGGATCTGATTACGCCCATCGGCAAAGGCCAGCGCGGCCTGATCGTTGCGCCGCCGCGTACCGGCAAGACGGTCCTGCTGCAGAAGTTTGCCAACGCCATCAGCGCCAATTATCCCGAAATCAAAATGATTGTTCTGCTGATTGATGAACGCCCGGAAGAAGTGACAGATTTCGAACGCAAGGTGGCCAAGGATGTCGAGGTCATCAGTTCGACCTTTGACGAGCCGACCTCGCGACACTGTCAGGTGGCCGAAATGGTTATCGAAAAGGCCAAGCGTATGGTCGAGTTTGGCGAAGATGTGGTTATTTTACTGGATTCGATTACCCGTTTGGCGCGGGCGTACAATACCGAAATGCCGCATTCGGGCAAGATTCTGACCGGCGGCGTGGACGCCAACGCGATGCAGATGCCCAAGCGATTCTTTGGCGCCGCTCGCAACATTGAATTCGGCGGCTCACTGACGATTCTGGCGACGGCTCTGGTCGATACCGGTTCCAAGATGGACGAAGTGATTTTTGAAGAGTTCAAGGCCACGGGCAACATGGAAATTCATCTGGATCGTCGGTTGGTGGATCGACGCATCTTCCCGACCATCGACATCAGCCGCAGCGGTACCCGTCGAGAAGAACTGCTGCTGGATCCCAAAGAGCTGGAGCTGGTCTATCGTCTGCGCAAGGTGCTCAGCGAGATGAACATTGTCGAGGCGGTCGAGCTGCTCAAGAACCGACTGGCCAAGACCCGCACCAACGCCGAGTTTCTGATGACGCTCAAGTTGGATTGATCCGCTGCGTGAGGCGTGCGGAGCAATGGGGACGTCTTTTTTGGATGTCAAATTGAGACGTGTTCAATTAACCGTGAACATTGGACTTTACAGTGCGACAAATAGGCCTAAAATACAAGTCCCGACGGGTCGGCCGCCGGGGCTTTTTTATTAACGCGATCTTAGATTTACTGTTTCAGGATGGAATATGAGGGAAATAGAAAAGATTTACGATCCCAAACAGGTCGAAGCACATGCCGAGAGGCTATGGCAGGAGGGTCGATATTTTCATGCCGATGCCAACAGCGGAGCCAAAAAGGGCAGTTATGCTGTCGTAATTCCGCCGCCGAATGTCACCGCGGCCCTGCATCTGGGTCATGCCCTGAACAATACGCTTCAGGATATCCTGATTCGAATGCGTCGGATGCAGGGGTATAACACCCTGTGGATGCCGGGGACGGATCATGCGGGCATTGCCACCCAGACGGTGGTGGAAAAACGCCTGCTGGCCGAGCAGGGCAAGCGGCGAACGGATTTTACGCGCGACGAGTTCATTGGACATGTCCAGTCCTGGAAGGATGAATATGAGGCGCGGATTCTGGGGCAGCTCAAAAAAATGGGCTGTTCCTGCGACTGGGACAGGACGCGCTTTACAATGGATGATATCTGCGCTAAGGCAGTGAGGACGAATTTCTTTAACCTGTTCAAAGACGGGTTGATTTATCGCGGCAAGCGGCTGGTCAACTGGGACCCGGCCACACAGACGGTACTGGCCGATGACGAGGTCGAACACCATACCGTACAGGGCGCCTTCTGGTATCTTCGGTATCCGCTGGAAGAGCCGGTTAATGTCAACGGCCAGACGCTTGAATACATCACTGTGGCCACAACTCGTCCGGAGACGATGCTGGGCGATACGGCGGTGGCGATGAACCCCAACGACCCGCGGGCCGAATCGCTCGTCGGCAAGATGGTACGGCTGCCGATTGTCGGGCGGCTGATACCGATCATTGCCGACGATCACGTCGTTTTGCCCGATCCGAACAGCGATGATGAGAAGGCTAAATTTTCGACGGGCTTTTTGAAGGTTACGCCCGCCCACGACCCGAACGACTGGGAAATCGGCCAGCGGCATCTATTAGCGGTGATTAATGTGATGGCCCCGGACGGGACTATCAGCGACAAATACGGATGGACTGAGTGGGAGAAAATTGAGAACCCCGACGTTGAAAATCTTATCGGGATGGATCGTTTCGAAGCACGCGAGGCGATTGTGCAGTGGTTTCGTGAAGAGAATCTGCTCGAGCAGGTGCGGGACTATGCGCACGAGGTGGGGCACAGCTACCGCAGCCATGTGCCGATTGAGCATTATCTGTCCGACCAGTGGTATATCGAGGTGAAAAAGCCGATTTCAAATTTCAAATTTCAAATTTCAGATTTACGATGTGAAACCCAGACGCGCGATGGAGTTACTTATATCAATGGTACGGATGTGCCGGTCAATTCACTGGCGGGATTGGCACTCGTACCGCTGCTGGAAGGCCGCGTCAAATTTCACCCCGAACGCTACAGCAAGACCTACCAAACCTGGCTGGAGAACCTGCGCGATTGGCCGATCAGCCGGCAGCTCTGGTGGGGCCACCGGATACCCGTTTGGTATATTGCTGATGAATCTAAAATAAATAATAATATTTCTACAGTGCCAGGTTTTGAACGATTTCAAAACGTTGCACGGCGGTTAATTGATGAATCTCGAATTGCAGTATATTATCGTGAACAACTTAAGCCCGGACAATTTGATAATTTAGGGTTATCGCAACTTGTTCAATCCTTTATTTGCGTGCGCGATCCAGAAGATACCGAGGCAATCTCTTTGCTTGAAGAGTTTGGATGGGGCCAAGACGACGATGTTCTGGATACGTGGTTTTCGTCGGCGTTGTGGCCGTTCAGTACGTTGGGGTGGCCGGAGGCGACGGATGAGCTGAAGACGTTTTATCCGACGGACGTGTTGTGTACGGCGCGGGAGATTATCACGCTGTGGGTCTCGCGGATGGTGATGATGGGCCAGTACTGTGTCGGCGATATTCCATTCAGCGATGTGTATATCCACGCGATGATTCAGGACGGCCAGGGCCGCAAAATGAGCAAGAGCCTGGGCAACGGCATCGATCCGCTGGTGGCGATTGACAGCCACGGCGCCGACGCGATGCGGTTTATACTGGCCAGTATGACCACCGACACCCAGGATGTGCGAATGCCGGTTGCGCCGCTGAAGCTGCCGGACGGGCGGACGGTCAACACCTCGCCGAAGTTCGATCTCGGACGCAGTTTCTGTAACAAGCTCTGGAACGCCTCGCGGTTTGCGATGATGAATCTGGAAGGCGTCGATCCGGATGCGTTCGATGCGCAGCGGATGGACCTAACCGACCGATGGATTCTGTCGCGACTGGCACGGACGATCAAGACGGTCACCGAGACGCTGGAGGCGTATAAATTCAATGAACCGATCAATGAGTTGTATCGTTTTTTCTGGAATGATTTTTGCGATTGGTATCTCGAATGGTGCAAGCCGCGAATGCAGCAGACCGACGCAAAACCGATTGCGCAGAATGTGCTGGCGTTTGTATTGGATCAGATTCTGCGGCTGCTGCATCCGTTCGTGCCGTTCATTACCGAGGGGATCTTTCAGAATCTGAATTCAATCGCCCCCAGGCGCGGTCTGAACGGGTTGAGGGAGTTATCGTCGGCCGATTCGATTATGATTGCCCCCTGGCCCGAACCGCTGGATCCGTGGATAAATGAGTCCTGCGAAAAGCAGGTTGATCTGATCCAAAACATCATTCGTTCGATTCGGGACATTCGCAGCCAGTACAACATCGCTCCGTCCCAATCCCTGACGGCCTCGCTGTCGGCGCCGGCGTCGGTCAGTGAGTTGCTGACGGCTCAATCGGCGCTGATCAAACAGCTTGCCGGCCTGGAGGATGTGCACATTGCGGCCGATCTGGAAAAGCCCGCCAATGCCGCTGCGGCGATTGTCGAGGAGGTGCGGCTGTACGTTCATGATGTGATAGACCCGCAGGCGGAACGTCAGCGACTGCAAAAACAGAAAGAATTTATCGAAAACGGCCTTCGTCCGTTACAAGCCAAGCTCGGCAATGAAAACTTCCTGACCCGCGCCAAGCCGGAAGTCGTCGAGCAGACACGCCAGAAACTGGCAGAATTATCCGAACAGCTTGAGGCGGTCAGCAAACACCTGGCCGAATTGGAGCAGTAACGGACGGCGGAACATGAGCGAAAGGATGCCTTATGGATATTCAGGTCGAACTGGCCCAGATTATTATCAATGAGCAAGTGGATCAGCAGATCATCGTGCTGCGGGAACTGAACGGCCAGCGGAGTTTTCCGATTGTAATCGGAATGCCGGAGATTCTTGCCATCGACAGACGCCTGAAAGGCATCGAGCTGCCGCGGCCGCTGACCCATGATCTGCTGGAGCAGGTCATCGAGCAGATGGGCGGAACCATTGAGAAAGTGGTGATCAATGACCTGCGCGACCACACCTTCTTTGCGACGATTTATGTCCGCCGGGGCACAGAGACGATGGCGATTGACAGTCGGCCGTCGGATGCGATTGCCCTGGCCGCAGGACTCAGAACGCCTTTATATGTCGCAGAGCAGGTCTTTGACGAGTTAGGGCTGTGATGCAGAATTGAGAATGGAGAATGGGAGTTTTCCAAGAGGCGTCGGGGTGTAGTGAGCAGGGCAGCAAGTCAATGTTTCTCCGAGGAAGTCAAGCCGGTTATCAGCAGCATCCCGACACCGATGCACAGCAGAGAATCGGCTATATTAAACGTCGGCCAGTGATAACTGCCCACATAGACATCAATAAAATCCCGCACCCGTCCTTCGTTGAACAAGCGGTCGTACAGATTGCCGATGACGCCGGCGTTGATACAGCCCATCGCCGCCAGCGTCAGCCGGGGCGTCAGCTTGCCCAATACAAAGAGGGTGTTAATGACAATCAGGGCGATCATCGAGATGCCGACAAACATCCATCGCATCCCGGAAAACAAGCTGAACGCGGCGCCGGGGTTTTCCGCCATAATGAATCGCAAAAAGCCGTTAATCAGCGTGTATTGTCGGTTTAGTTTTCCTTCCAGCCAATTAAACACGGCGTATTTGGACCACAAATCCAGCGCCGCCCCGATGAGGCTGATCGACAGGAACAGGATCAAATCACCGGCGTTCGGTCGGCGTTGCGGCGGCATCGTCTCGCGGTTTTTTGTCGGCGGGCGGTGTGTCATCGCGGCTCAGGGCGTTAGTTGTATTTGGCCATCAGCTCATGCAGTTGCGGCTGGTCGGGGTTAATCTGAAGCGAGATGTTCCATTGCTCAATCGCCAGTGCCTTGATCTTCTCATCGTTGTTGTTTTGAATTGCCCACAGCATATAGGCGACCCCCAGACTCTTGTGCGCCATCCAGTCGTCAGTGCCCAGCCGTACCGCCTGCTTGTAGCTTTCGATTGCCGCTTCGGTTTGTTTGAGCTTTAATTGGGCAAATCCCAGATACTGATAAGCCACCCCGTTTTCCGGTTCGTGTTCGAGCACATCGGTCAACAGTTCAATGGCCGAGCTGAACCGTTCGGCCCGCAGATAGGCGCGCGCCAAAGAGACCATTACATCCGGCTGATTGCCCTGTAATTCAAGTACACGGCGATAAGCGTTGATGGCTTGAACGTTATCTTTTTGTTCGATATAGATATTGCCCAGCAAAAACTCCGCATCGGGCTGGTCGGGGTCGATTGTTTTCGCCTTTTGGGCATATTCCTGCGCTTGTCCGAAGTCGTTTAGCTCAAAAAAGCTGCGCGCTGCGCCGACATGTGCCTCATAATGCTCCGGTTTGAGTTTGGCCGCGGCGACAAACGCATGAGCGGCACGTGCATATTGTTTGAGAATCTCGCTGACTTTGCCCAGATTAAAAAAGTCTTTGAACGACCAGGGATCCAGCCTCGCGGCCTGCTCATAGGCGTCGGCGCTTTGTTCGTACTGCTGCAATGCCTGATACAAGTCGCCTTTCATCGAGAATGCAAGAGCAAACTCTTTGTGGAGCTGAGTGGCCTGTTCCAGTTTGTCAAGGGCAGCGGCATAATCCTCGATGTCATTCAGCATCATCGCGTCCACATAGAGACTGACGGCCTGCTGACGCTGCTGCTGAAGTTCCTGGGCGGCCAGCTCGTCTTTGGACAGCGTCTCCGTCCACGGCCAGAAAACGCAGCCGCTTGCCAGAAATCCCGCTAAAATCGGCACACACAAAACGAGGCGCCCTGCATTTCGAAAACCCGTCATCAAAAGACCCTTTCCGATTCAAATGCCCCAACTACGGCGGTTAATTCAGTTTACGACAAAATCCGGGGCAAAGTATAGCCACCTTGCCGAGGAATGTCAAAAAGATTTCATTTAGATAATTCTGTGTATCGGGTATGTCTTTTATTGTTTTTATGGGCCTGTTCATTCAAATCGGCAATTGACACTCGTGGGCGGTTCTTTTATACTGGTTTAACTATCGATTGGTATTGGAAACAGCCTAAAGAAAGGAACCCGATGAGCGATAAAAAGACGCCGCTGCGAAAGCGGCCGTGTGTGATGATAATCCGCGACGGCTGGGGATACAACCCCAATCCGCAGGAGGACGAATATAACGCGATTAAAGTAGCCAAACCGCCGGTGGATGCCATGCTGATGGCGGCGTATCCGAATTGTTTGGTGCGGACTTACGGCGAGGATGTCGGGCTGCCGCAAGGAACCATGGGCAACAGCGAAGTCGGACACCAGAATATCGGCGCCGGTCGGATTGTCTATCAGGACTCGGTGCGGATTACCGTGGCGATCCGGGACGGTTCGTTTTTCGACAATGAACAGCTCAACAAGGCGGTTGACCACGTCTTGAAAAACAACAGCAAACTGCATGTGATGGGGCTGTGCAGCGATATCGGCGTGCATTCGCTGCTGGAACATCTGTACGGCCTGCTTGAACTGGCCAAACGCAGAGGATTAAAGGATGTCTATCTGCACGCTTTTACCGACGGACGCGATTCGCCGCCGACCAGCGGCGCCGGTTACCTGGCGGACATTGAAAAGAAAATGGCCGACATCGGTGTCGGGCAAATCGCCACGGTATCGGGGCGGTTTTACGCTATGGATCGCGACAAGCGATGGGATCGCGTGCAGGCGGCCTATGAGTGTCTGACCCGCGGCATCGGCCGGCCCGCGCGCAGCGCCGCCGAGGCGGTCAAGACCAGTTACGATAAAAACGAAACCGATGAGTTTATCGCCCCGACCCCTATAGTCGGCGATGACGGCAAGCCCGTGGCGCTGGTGGAAGACGGCGACAGTGTCATCTTTTTTAATTTCCGCGGCGACCGCCCGCGCGAGATAACCCGTGCGTTTGTTGATGAGTCGTTTGACGGATTCCAGCGCAAGACCCGACCGGATGTGTATTATGTCTGTATGACCGAATACGACGCAACGATTCCGGCGCCGGCGGCCTTTACCCCGGTGCGTCAAATGCCCCATATCGCCGGCGAGTATTTCAGCAAGCTCGGGCTGAAGCAGTTTCGCTGCGCGGAGACCGAAAAGTACGCCCATGTTACCTTTTTCTTCAACGGCGGCCGGGAAAAGCCGTTTGACGGCGAACAGCGTCAGATCGTTCCTTCGCCCAAGGTCAAGACCTACGACCTTAAGCCGGAAATGAGCGCCCCGGAAGTGTGCGATGTGATTTGTGAAAAACTCGACAGCGGCGAATTTGACGTGATTATCTGCAACTTTGCCAATCCCGATATGGTCGGGCATACCGGCGTCCTCGAAGCGGCGGTCAAGGCCTGCAAGACCGTTGACGCCTGTGTCGGCAGAGTGCTGGACAAGGTCAAATCGCTTGGCGGCAGCGCCGTCATTCTGGCCGATCACGGCAATTTCGAGAAGATGTGGGATTTCCAGAACAATATGCCGCACACCGCTCACACGGTCGGCGATGTGCCCCTGATTGTCTTTGACGAACAGTTCAAAGGCCGCAAAATGAAAAATGGACGTCTGGCTGATGTCGTGCCGACATTTCTGGAAGTGATGGGTGTTGACAAGCCTGACGAAATGACCGGAGAAAGCCTTTTGATATAACATACGAAATGCAAAGCACGACGTTCGGATTTCGATATTCGTGCTTTGGATTTCATTTAGCGGAGTGGTTTTGAATGGGCAGGATCGCCGTCCTTGATGACAATATGGTCAATATGATCGCGGCCGGCGAGGTGATCGAGCGCCCCGCCAGCGTCGTCAAGGAACTGCTGGAAAACAGCATCGATGCCGGGGCCGGTCGCGTCGTGATTGACGTTGAGGATGGCGGTCGCCGTTTGATTCGGGTCGTCGATGATGGCGGGGGGATGGCCGCCGACGACTTGGCGCTGGCGTTCGAACCGCATGCGACGAGCAAACTCCGCACCGCCGACGATTTGCTGGGCATTCGCACGATGGGCTTTCGCGGCGAGGCGCTGGCCAGTATCGGCGCGGTCGCCAAAGTCAGCGTCACCAGTCGCACGTCGGATGCCATCGGCGCCCACCGCATTGAAATCGACTGCGGCCAAAAAGGCCCGGTTGTCCCCTGCGCCGGCGATACGGGAACGACGATTGAGGTGCGCAATCTGTTTTACAAACTGCCGGCCCGCCGCAAGTTTCTGCGTACTGCCAACACCGAAATGAACCACATTACCGAGCATTTTACGCGGATTGCCTTATCGCACGAATCGCTTGATCTGACGCTCACACACAACAACCGACAGGTGCATCATCTGCTCAGCGGCCAGGGTCTGCGCGAGCGCATCGGTCTGCTGTTCGGGCCGCAAATGGCCGACGACCTGCTCGAAACCTCCCGGCAGGAGCGCGGCATGCGGCTGCGAGCGCTGCTCGGACGTCCGGTGGGGGCACGCTCCAGCGGAAAATATCAATATGTCTTTCTCAATCGCCGGTTCATTCGCGACCGATTTATTCTGCACGCCGTCAAGGAAGCCTATCGCGGCCTGATCGAGCCGAACAAGTATCCGGTCGTTTTTCTGTTCATTGAGATGCCGCCGGAAGATTTCGACGTCAATGTTCATCCGACTAAGGTGGAGGTGCGGTTTGACAACCCCAATCTGGTCTATTCCGAGGTGCTGGCGCTGCTGCGCGACAAGCTGCTCAGCACCAATCTGGATGTCGGCGCCTGCCTGCCGGCCCCGGAGGTTTTTGTGCCGAGTGAACACTTCGATCATGCCGAAAGCCGCGACCGTCAGCAGCGCATCGAGCGGGCGATGGAGGATTTTTTCAAAACACCCAAACCCGCTTCGACTCAGCGGTCGTTCGATTTCAAGCGGTCCTATTCGGCCGGACGATCAAAAGCTCCGCCGCCGCACAGTGTGTCAGGACAGACAGACTCGTTTGGCCAAAGCGGCTCGGCGTTGCAGGAAGACTGGAAGCCCAGGACGTACTTGCAGGTGGACAACAGCTATCTGGTCGTGCCCGACGCCGACGGCTTTATGGTCATTGATCAGCATGCACTGCACGAACGCATCCTGTATGAGCAGATGTGCGTCCGCTTGCGCGAAGGACGGCTGCCGTCGCAGCGTCTGTTGATGCCGCATTCTTTTGAGGCGACGCCCGCCCAGGCCGACGCGGTGGAAAAGCATCGCGACTTGATTGAAAAAATCGGCGTTGAAATCGAACCGTTCGGGCCGAATACACTGGCAGTGCAGGCGTTTCCGATGCTGCTGGAGCGCGTTGAGCCGACTGTGTTTGTCGTTGAACTGCTGGACAAGCTCGTCGAAGATGAAGGCCACAGCAATGAAGAACGGCTGCTGCACGAGATTCTGGATATGGCAGCGTGCAAGGCCGCCGTCAAGGCCGGTCAGCCGCTTTCAGAGGCGGAAATCGCCCATCTGCTGGCCAACAAAGATGTGGTGCAGCGAACCAGCCGCTGCCCGCACGGACGGCCCACGACGCTGGTTTTTTCGCGCAAAGACCTCGATAAGCAATTCAAGCGGACGGGGTTCTGATGACAATTCAAATTTCAAATTCCGAATTTCAAAGTGCCGCCGGCGGCGTCTTTAAGCACTGTTTAGGCGTGCTGATTGCGATACTCTGTTGTCTGGTCGGTTGTGCCGAACAAAATCAGCCGACCGCTTCGTCCGAAGAGGACGCGATTCGGATCGTCTCGATGGCGCCGAATCTGACCGAGATACTCTTTGCCTTGGGGTTGGATGAGGAAATTGTCGGTGTAACGCGGCATTGCAATTATCCCCCGGCGGCGCAGCAAAAACGACGGATCGGCACGTTCTGGCAGCCGGATATTGAAGCGGTGCTGGCTCGGCGTCCCACGCTGGTGGTTACCCTCGGCTTTGAGCAGCAGCGTCAATTGGCCGAGCGACTTGAAACGTTTGGCTGCCGAACACTGACGCTCGAAATTGAAACCGTTTCGCAGCTTTTCGATGCGATTTTGACAATCGGACACGCCGTGGATCGCACTGCACAGGCTCAGATGCTGGTCGAACAGTTGCAGGCGGATCGGGAGCGGATGCTCCGCCGCTATGCCGGGCGCCGGCGACCGAAAGTACTTTGGGTGATCCAGCGCGAGCCGCTGCGTGTGGCCGGGACGAAGACTTTTGTCAATGAGCTGATTGAGCTGGTCGGCGGCGTCAATGCCATTGGTCCGACGCGGCATATCTATCCGCCTGTCGGCGCCGAGCAGGTTCTGGCCGCCCGACCTGATGTGATCATTGAACCGACCGATGAGCCGGAGCGACTGGCCGACCAGCGGCGCTCGGCCGATGCATTTTACGCGGCGTATGCTTCGGCGCCGGCGGTGCAAAACGGCCGAATATATGTCCTGGACGGCGATGTGGTCTCCCGGCTCGGTCCGCGGCTGGATCAGGCGCTGGAACAGATTGCCTGTTGCGTATGGCAGGAGTAAACGATGTCCCTGACCCCGAAAGCGTTGCTTTTTCGAATCATCGCGGCAGCGGCCTTTTTGGCCGTCGTGCTTGTGGTTTGTCTGCTGGTGGGGTCAGAGCCGGTCTCGCTGGTGGAAGCGATGCACGGCCCTGTTCATGGCGGGCAGATGAATATGGATTACGAGATTCTGTTTCGCATTCGTCTGCCGCGGGTGCTGCTGGCGGCGATTATCGGCGCGGCGCTGGCCGCGGCCGGCTGTGTCTTTCAGGCGGTGCTGCGCAATCCGCTGGCCGATCCGTATATCCTCGGCATTTCCAGCGGGGCCGGACTGGGCACGATGACGGCGGTAATGCTGGGCTGGACATGGTCGCTGATGGGCGTCAGTGCGATGATGCTGGCGGCCTTTGTCGGCGCCCTCTGCACGACGTGGCTGGTCTGGCTGATTGGCCGGGCCGCCGGACGCGCCAATATGACGGCGCTGCTGCTGGCCGGTGTAGTGGTCAACGCTTTTTTTTCGGCACTGATTATGTTTTTGACCTCGATCGCGCGTGCACGGCAGGTGCAGACGACGATGTTTTGGCTGATGGGCAGTATTGCCCAGATGCAGCGGTTTGAGGTCGTCGCTGCGACGGCCTTGCTTGTGGCGGCAGGGGTCATGGTGCTGCTGCGGCTGGGACCGTCGCTGAACCTGCTCAGTTTCGGCCAAGAGGATGCCGCGGCGGCGGGGCTGTCGGTCTCAACCGTGTGTCTTGTCGCTTTTGCGGTCTCGGCGCTGATGACCTCCGCGGCGGTGTGTCTGGGCGGGCTGATTGGTTTTGTGGGGCTGATCGTGCCCCATGCGGTGCGTTTGGCGGCAGGGCCGGACCATCGTCAGCTCATCCCCGTCAGTGCCCTTGTCGGCGGGGCGTTTGTGGTACTGGCCGATACCATCGCGCGGGTGATCGTTGCGCCGGCGATGCTGCCGGTCGGCGTGGTGACGGCCATGGTCGGCGGGCCGTTTTTTCTGATTCTGCTTGTACGTCATAGTAAAAATCTGCATTGGGGCAGCAAATGAGCATGATTGATGTTCACCATCTCTCATTTAATTATGGCCTGCAAACCGTGCTGAAGGATTTGACATTCTCGGTTCAGCCCGGCGATTTTCTGGCGCTGCTCGGCCCCAACGGATCGGGCAAGACGACACTGCTGAATCTGCTGGCCGGACTGCTCAGGCCGCAAACGGGACAACTTTTCATCCAAGGCAAGCCAATTCAGGATTATCGGCGCGTTCGGCTGGCCGGCGTGATGGCATTGGTTTGCCAAAGTACCACACCCGCCTTCGGGTTTACCGTGCGCGAGACGGTATTGATGTCGCGGTATCTGCCGACCGGCAAACTGTTCGAAACGCCGCACGATGCTCATTTGGCAGAGCAGGCGATGGAAATGACCGATACCCTCCGTTTTGCCGAACGGCCGTTGACGGCGCTGAGCGGCGGTGAACGGCAGCGTGTTTTTATCGCTCGTGCTTTGGCTCAGCAAACGCCTGTGCTGCTGCTGGATGAGCCGACCAGTCATCTGGATTTGAAGCATCAGATCCGGATTTTTGAACTGCTCAAAGACCTTCGTCAAAATGAGAACAAAACCATCGTTCTTGTCAGTCACGACATTAACCTCATTCAGCATTACGCCGATTCGTTTTTGTTGATGGCCGCGGATGGACGCACGGCCTATCAGCGCGACGCAAAAGGGCTTGATACCACGACCATCGAATCCTTTTTTGAAGTCCAGGTTGCCCAGGGAACCATTGCAGGCCGCCGCGTGGTGGTGCCGACAGGAATTTCGAGAACCCACTGACAATCTGTTCGTTTTTCAGGTTCTTGCTAAGGCAGCGCTATCTCAGCCAGCGAAAAGGGAACGTTGACCGTCTTTTCGGCCACAACCACCTCGAGCCGACATTGATTCACATCGGACAGATCGTCGGCGAATTGGTAGTGATATGTGTTTTCCCAGCCGCTGTATCCTCGTTGTTGAACAGAATTGCCGTCTTTTCTGAGAGGCTCGATTGAGACGATGGTATTGCGGCCGCCGTCAATGTGGATTCGCATTCCGTTTTGCTCGATACTGAGTATCTTGAAGTTCAACCCGTCAAGAATCTCATGACCGATGGATTCGGCATTGACCAGCGAATGGATGTCATCGATGAGAATCTGCCGGGTTTCGACTTCCGCAACGACCTCAACATAGCCGGAGATAGCCTTGAGTGTTCGGGCGTTTTCAGAAGGCAGGGCCAATTCACGAGTCAGTTCTTTTTTTCTGTTTCGACGTTCAAAATCATTGATTTGACGGGACATCTGACGCGAATCAGTCAGCAAATCCTTGCCGGTATCATCTCGTGCGCTTGTCAGTACCGCCGGTTCACATCGCGTCGGATTAACCCCTTCATTCCATCGCAGTTCGATGCCGATTTGAAAATCTGACATTTCCATCTCACCGTCGGCCGTCCTTTTTTTATTGACGCTCAACCAGGCCGCGTCCGCCTGAAAGAGGTTTGGGTCCGACGTTGCGGCAAGAGAAGACGATGCCGCTGTGTCTTCTTGCCCGGATGCAGTCGATTCGGCCGTTGTTTCCACTTGAAGCGGCAGGCTGAAAGTCAGGGCCGAAGCGTCAAAAACAGCGATGCCTTTTCCTTTGTCCGCACCTTCCACAAACGCTCTGGTTTTTTCAAGTCCCTGTTGATTTCGTAAATCCATTTCCCATTGGACGGCTCTGTTGTCGTCGCTCAGTTGACCGTTGGTCCGCTCAATCGGTGCGGGCAGCCGGACGGTTCTGCTGACATACAACCCTTTGGCCAGGCCGTAAAGCTGCGTCAGGGTCGGGCCGGGCGAACTGTCGTCGCTGGATTCCATCGTATGGTGAATCGCCGCTTTGCCTGTGTCAGCCGAAGCGAGACGAACGCGGAGTGTTTCCCGACAAAATTCCGATAGAAAAAACGCCTCCGGTTTGTCAAAGGTTCCCTCGATTTCGATGACTTTGCCGCCGTCGGGCAGGCCGGTTTCACGAATATCGGTGATGTTCAATGCCGAGCCGATTTCGCTGCGAACATCGTCTATTGTGATCGGCGGCAGGTCGCTGGACGTGTTGTCATCCGAAGCGGCTGCGATGAGTCGTTCAGAGAGTGTCAATTTTTGGGAAAATGTGCCGCTTCCGTCACTGTTGAGCGTGATGATTGCCTCATCTTCAAAGCACCCGCCAAGCAACAGTAAACATGCAATAGCCGACAGAAAAGAGCGATAAGATGACATTGCAATCTCCTTATCCTGTACGTTGTTTCTTCAATTGGGTTAAATTGACAGGGCCTATCGTGCGCCTGTCAGTATGCAGAAAAATCGGGGGGCGTCAACACAAAATTATGCCCGTAAAAAGACAGCGTCGGTCTGTTTATTTGTTTTATAATTTCCATTCCATTCGCTTGAATGATGAGATATAATAAAGGGCTAAACCTTTGTTATGTGAGCGGCAGATCTGAATTCAAAAACCGGTGATTGAAGGGTAAATTCCTGTGGCAAAAAAGGTTACCAAAAAAAAGGCGACTGCATCGAAAGCCTCCAAAAAAACAAAAACTTCAAAGTTGACGGCTGAAAAAGCCCCAAAATCCACCCGGACCGTTAAGAAAACGGCCAAAAAAGCGGCCAAAAAATCGATAAAAAATAAAGCCGTTTCAAAAAAAAGACCTGCCTCGGCAAAACAAAAGCCGCCAGCACAGCGTGCTTCGGCAAAGACATCCAATACGGTCGATGCGACTAAAACACAACAAACCGTACCTAAAAAAATTAAAACTTATCTCTCGAAAGCCGAGTTGAAGCATTTCCGGCTGATTTTAATCGACAAACTGAAGGAAATCACCGGTGATGTGGATTATATTGAAAATGAATTTCTGAAAAAATCACGTCAGGATGCCGCCGGCGATCTGTCCAGCATGCCAATTCATATGGCCGACATCGGAAGCGATAATTATGAACAGGAATTCACCCTTGGATTGATGACCAATGAACGCAAGACGGTGCAGGAAATCCTGCTGGCGCTGAAACGGATTGAGGAAGGAACGTACGGGATGTGCGAAGGCACTGGCGAGCCAATTCCCAAACCCCGGCTGGAGGCGTTCCCCTGGGCCAGATACAGCGTACGATATGCCGAGATGATTGAAAACGGCCAAGTCGCTGAATCGACCCACAATGACTTTTCGAACGGCCGTTATATGTCCCTGCTAACCGAAGCCGACGATGAAGAAGAACTGTTAGAGCAGGATTACGAAGAGGATGAGCCGTACTTTCATTAAAGGACAATGATCGATCACGGGATGAGTAAGCAGACAGGCGATTATCCATTGAAAACACGATTGTACGATGACGTATCAATGTCCCATTTGTGGTAAAGTGATTCCGTCGGTCACCACGGCCGATGACGGCAAAAAACACATTAACGCGCCGTTCTTTCCATTTTGCAGCGAGCGGTGTCGTCTGATTGATTTGGGCGCGTGGCTGGACGAGCGGTACAGGGTCTGTGCCGAACCGGGCGGCGAGTCTGCCGACCCACAATCGTCTTCGGATGCCGATTGACACGACGTGTGTGTTTTGTTGTTCCCCTTTTGCGAAAGGCATTCGCGAGTATCCCTTATGACTAAACAAACCAATGAGACGCTGATTCTTGCCATCGAGACCAGTTGCGATGAAACCGCCGCGGCGGTGGTCAGCAACGGATGTCAGATCAAGTCCTCCGTCGTGGCTTCCCAGACCCGGCTGCACGAACGTTTCGGCGGGGTGGTGCCGGAGATTGCGTCGCGCGCCCACGTGGAGCAGATTTTGCCTGTTGTGCGCAACGCGATGGAACAGGCGGATGTCGTGCCTGAGCAGCTTGCCGCGGTGGCTGTCGCCAATCAGCCGGGGTTGACCATTGCGCTGATGGTGGGTGTTACAGCGGCCAAAGCGCTGGCCTGGGCGTGGCAAAAGCCGTTGATTGCCGTCAATCATATTCACGCGCATTTTCAATCGGCGATGCTGGAACAGGCCGATACGATTGAACTGCCTGCGGCGGCGCTGATTGTGTCCGGCGGCCATACGAACCTGTATGATGCCGAGTCCTGCCTTGAACTGAAGCTGTTGGGCAAGACGATTGATGACGCCGCCGGAGAAGCCTTTGACAAAGTCGCAGCCATTTTGAATCTGCCGTATCCGGGAGGGCCGAGCATTGAAAAAGCCGCCCGTCAGGGCAACCCCAACGCGATTGCTTTTCCGCGGACGCTGCTGGGTAAGACATCGCTTGATTTTTCGTTCAGCGGCCTCAAAACCGCCGTGCTGTATCACTGTCAGGGACAGGATATGAAAGGGCAAAATCGAGTTCCTGCAATGTCGCCGCAGGACATCGCCGATATTGCCGCCTCATTTCAGGCCGCGGTGGTGGATGTGCTGGTGGAAAAGACCCGGCGGGCGGTTGTACAAGTCGGCGCCAAGACCATTCTCATCGGCGGTGGGGTAGCCGCCAACGGCGCACTGAGACAGGCGATGGAATCGCTGGCGGCACGACAACACCTGCGGCTGCTGATTGCCCATAAACGGCTCTGTACGGATAACGCCGCGATGATTGCCGCGCTGGCTTACCACAAATATCGGGCCGGCCTGTTTGCCCCGATGAGTCTGGAGCCGAAGGCAACCGGCTGACTGTTTTAATCGGGCATTCCAGGTCTATATATCAGAAAACAGGAAGCCCGCACTTGACTTTTACCTGTGAAAAATTGTATAATTTAGGTCGAGTTATTTAACATAAGATTGATGCTTTCCAATAGAAGCCGATAACGGCGAAGGGTGGGTAGAAAGATGAAAACACGTCTAATATGTCTTGTTCTTCCGGCGTTTTTTGCCGTCGTGAATGCCGATGTTTACCAGTGGAACGCGCCCGCGGGCGGCGCGATGAACAATTCGGCCAACTGGACACCCTCTGGCATCCCCGGCAGCGATGATTTTGCCGATTTTTTACTGCCGAATGCCTATACGGTTTATTTGACCGACGATGTGATTCATGATCGGCTGCGGGTGGACGGTTCGCAGCTTGCGCTGAATCTGGACGGTTATTATTATCAGATTGAAGGAAAATACGATGCTTACGCCGTGATGATCGGCGAAAATCTGGACAGTGCGATGGAGGTTTACGGCGGCTGGCTGGACTCGGCTGATGTGCATCTCTGCTGGAATCCCGGATCGGCGGCCCGCGTGGATGTACACGGTCAGGGGACGGAATGGTATGTATATAGGGACGATCAATGGGGCGGGTTCTTTATTGCCGACGGCGGGACGGCGGATTTTTCACTTCGGGACCAGGCAGTACTGGCCCACGGCGAGGGCTTCAGCGCCAACTTTCCGGAGGATGAGGCTTATATTGAGATCAGCGGCGTGGACACCGAATGGTATGTGGACGGCTGGTTTGGAATGGCACTTGAAGGGTGGTCCACAATGAGCCTGTCCGATGGAGCCGCGATGCTGACGGGGTATCTGGATATAGGTTTATTTCCGGAGGCGTCGGCGGTTATTGATGTTGACGGCAATGGATACGAGACCGAATTGGCGGCGGAGATTGACGACGATTATGCCTCGCTGATTATCGGCGCCGAAGGACACGGCCAAATCAACCTGACCGATGCCATGCTGTACAGCGCAGGCCCGACGCTTATCGCTGAACAGGCCGGCAGCCGCGGGCAGCTTAACATCTATGACGACTCATGGGTTGATGTAGCCGGGTCGCTTGCCGTCGGCGGCAATCTCAGCGACGCCGGCGGGGCGGGGCTGCTCTATTTTGAGGACGATCCGTTCAGTTCCATTTATGCCGATCTGACCTGCGCCCCTCAGGAAGGGGATTATCTGGTCGTCTGGCCGCGGGGGACGGTGCGAATGAACGGCGGGGCGATCTTGATGCACTATGACGAACATCGGGCCAATTCGCTGCGGCTTAAAGGCGGAACGCTCGAAGGCTGGGGGTGGATTTGGGCCGACGTCGAAAACGAAAGCGGCGTGGTTGCTCCCGGCGCCGTCGGCGACTGGAAGGCGCTGGAGATTCACTATAACTATGTCCAGTATGCGACCGGCAGATTGAGCATCAGTCTCGGCGGAACGGAGGCGTATTGGGATTATGGCGGCCTGGTTTTGCCGAATCAGGACGACGGCACGGCGATCCTTGACGGACGGCTTGAAGTGCGTTTGGAAGAGGGATTTGTTCCGGCCTATGACGATGAATTTGTGATCATTGATGCGAGAACGGTCGAAGGACGTTTTCTTAACGCTGCGTCGCATTATCTGTTTCAGGACGGGCGTTTTGAGGTGCTGTATGAGGAGGGCCGTGTTGTGTTGACGCATTTTGAAAGTACGCCTTCCTGTCCGGCCTATCCGGTAGGAGATATCAATCAGGATTGTGTTGTCGATTTGGCCGATGTGGCGCTGATCGCAGCGAACTGGATGAACAGCAGCGTGGTGACCGGAGAATAGTACATCACCCGATGAGACACCTAATTACGGACAAATGTATTCTGTGAAAAAGGGTAATCACCAAACAGACAGGGTATTCTTGATACAGCCGTTAAGAATCGCCTTCACGCGGGAATAGAGAGCATTTATGCATATTGACAAGATTCGGTATAAAGTGGAGGGCATTCCTGTGATGAACTATGAACAGGCAAAGACCCTGACCGAGTTCATCCTGAAAAATCAGTCCACACAAGTGCTTGAGCTGGGATTTAAACACGGTGTATCAACCTGTTATATAGCCGGTGCTTTGGATGAGTTAGGTACCGGATGCGTAACCACCATTGATTTGGAGATTGCCAAAACATTTCACCCCAATATTGAACAACTTGTCAAGGGTTTGAGGCTGGAACAGTATGTGGAAATTTTCTACGAACCCACCTCGTATCTATGGCGATTGATGAAAATGATTGAAGTTTCTTCAGGTCCGAAGTATGATTTGTGTTATATCGATGGTGCCCATACGTGGGCAACGGATGGGTTTGCCTTTTTCCTTGTCAATCAACTGCTGAAAAGCGGCGGATGGATTATTTTTGATGATCTTGATTGGACTTTCGGTCAAAGTATGGCCGATAATGAAAATGTGAAAAAAATGCCGAAGGATCAACGAGATACTCCTCAGGTCAGAAAAATATATGAGCTGCTTGTTAAGCCGCATCCTGATTTTGGCAATTTTATTATTAGAGACAATTGGGCATATGCCCAAAAAATAAACCAATCGGAAGCTGTTAATGTATCTGATATTAAAACAGAAACAAAAGTATTTGTTCAGCGAGTCGGGTTGGGCAGTTATCTACAACATTATACCAAAAAGTCTATTCGTATTTTATCAAAAATGCTTGGTTTATGATAATTGGGTTGATTGATTGCGGTAATAGCCAGAATAGCTCACCTGATAAAAAACAATGAAACAACAACTCGCAATACCGAAACTTTCCAAACGACCGGCCGACGGCCATAAAGGGACATTTGGCAAAGTCTTGATTGTCGGCGGCAGTCGGGGTTTCAGCGGGGCGCCCGCGCTGGCGGCCAAAGCGGCGCTGCGCAGCGGAGCCGGTCTGGTCTGTGCGGCCGTGCCGCGTTCGATTCAGCCGATTGTGGCCGCCCTGGACCCGTGCTATACCACACTGACTCTGCCGGAAGATGAATCGGGTCAATGCGACGAGCAGGCGGCTTGCGAGCTTGTTCGATGTGCCCGAGACAATGACGTGGCGGCCTTTGGCCCGGGCGCAGGAACCGGCAGGGGGGTGCGGCAGTGTGTGTCGGCCTTGCTGAGTATAGAAGACCTGCCGCTGGTCATTGACGCCGACGGTTTGAATGTGCTCGCCGCGATGTGCGGGGCGGGCTGCTGGATTCAGACCAAAAAGGCGCGCCCCATCCTGACGCCTCACCCCGGTGAGATGCGGCGTTTGTGGCACGGCGTATGTCGCGAGTCGATGCCTGCGGATCGAGTGGAACAGGCGGTCCGTTTGGCCGAGCAGACTGATTGTATCGTGGTCCTCAAGGGCGCCGGTACCGTTGTCACTGACGGCAGCCGATACTATGTCAACACGACCGGCAATCCCGGCATGGCCACCGGCGGAGCGGGTGATGTCCTGACCGGCGTCATTGCGGCGCTGTGCGGCCAGGGAATGAACCGTTTCGACGCCGCTGTGCTGGGGGTGTATGTGCACGGTCTGGCCGGCGACTTGGCCGCCGACAAACTGGGACAAATCAGTCTCACGGCAACCGATCTGATCGACTGGCTCAAAGACGCATTTTTGTCTTGTTTTAACGCCTGAGACAAAAAACACAATAGGTCTGAAAATCGCTTTATTATCGGCCCAAAGGTGCTTTACGGTGTGATGCTAAAAATGAGACTTTCAATACTGTAAAACCGAATTCTACAAAAATTTTTAATAAAATTTTCCTGACAATCCGATAAAATCACCGTTTTGAATACCAGCGGAATCATCATCACGTTTTTCCGTAAAAACACCTCAAGAGGCAGTTGGCAGCGGGTCGATTTTACCCTATATTTTATATGGCGAAAGGTATCAACTGACTTGATTCGACAGCGTAGAGATAATGGTAAATGGCGAAAACGAGGGCACACAGATGAATCAGAAACCAACGGTTGTGCATGTCACCCATGAGGCGACGGGAAAAATCGGCGGCATCGGCGCCGTCCTTGACGGAATGTTCACCAGTCGGGCCTATGACCAAGCCGTGGCGCGAACGATTTTGGTCAGTCCGCTGTTTTCATCTGAAGGAGACATTTCCCATCGGCTGGGTCCGGGAGGCGAGGTGTTGTACTCCTCGCTGGACGGTCTGGTGCGCAGCAGTTATATGTCGAGCTTTCGCCGCATCGAAAATATGTTCAATGTCAACATTGTCTATGGGCGGCGAAAATTCGTCGATCCGATGACCGGCATACAGAGCCATCCGGAAGTGCTGTTGGTGGATATCACGCGGATGGAGCAGCGATATATCAACGAATTCAAGGGGGCCTTGTTCCGTGAATTCGGTATTCGCAGCAATCTTTATGAGCAGTACTGGGAATATGAACAGTACGTCCGATTGGCGATTCCCGCGATGGCTGCGTTGAAGGCCATCGGCGCCGCCGAGCGCGACCGACAGACTATTCTTGTATCGCACGAATTTATGGGAATGCCTGCGGCGCTGGCGGGGATTCTCGATCCGTTTGATTTCAAGACGGTCTTTTATGCCCACGAAGTTGCTCCGATGCGCGGCATCGTCGAAAGCCATCCCGGCCACGATACGATGTTTTATAATGTGATGCATAAGGCAGCACAAAATGACTTTTACGTCAACGATATATTCGGCGATCAGACTCACAATTTCAAGTATGCTTTGGTGGAGGCTGCGCGCCATTGCGACAATGTGCTGGCGGTGGGCGATTGTGTGGTCCAGGAGCTTCAATTTTTATCGCCGGAGTTCAAAATTGCCGATATTGATCTGACCTACAACGGCATCCCGGCCTATCAAATCAGTCTGGCCGAGCGGTATGAATCGCGCAATCGGCTTCGTCAGTATTGCGAAAATCTGCTCGGCTGGAAACCTGACTTTGTGTTTACGCACGTAACTCGTCTGGTACTCAGCAAGGGACTGTGGCGGGACCTGCGCGTCCTGGAACATATGGATCGCGAGTTTGCCGCCCTCAACAAGACCGGCGTTTTGCTGGTGCTCAGCACTGAGACGCACAAACGTCGTGATCGCGATATTTATGAGATGGAAGCGGCATACAACTGGCCGGTTGCTCATCGTGAGGGGATGCCCGATTTATCCGGCGGCGAGGCGGCTTATTATGCGGGGGTGCAGGAATTCAACGCCCGCAGTCGTAATATCAAGGTTATCTTTATCAATCAGTTCGGTTTTACGCGGGCCTGCTGCGGCGCGCGGATGCCGGCTGAAATGGAATTTATGGACATCCGCAAGGGCAGTGATGTGGAATTCGGTCAAAGCATTTATGAGCCTTTCGGCATTGCGCAGCTTGAGCCGCTGTGTTTCGGCGGACTCTGTGTCGTGACCAATGTCTGCGGTTGTGCCGGCTTTGTCAGGGCGATCTCCGGCGGCAAACCCGTCGCCAATGTGATAACCGCCGACTATACTGAGCTAAACGGCGATGCAGGGCTTGAAATCGAAGAGATGCTTCGTATTGATCGCGCCTACCGCGACCGCATCGAACACAAAATCAGTGGTAAAGTGGCGCTGGAAATTTGTGCGCGGCTGCCCAAGACCGACCAGGAAGCCGACCGAATGATTAAAAGCGGCTACGAGCTTGCCCGTCATATGGGCTGGGACGCCGTCGTGCAAAAATATGTCCTTAAGAGCCTGAACAAAGCGGTTAAAAAAAGACATTCCGCAAAGATGATCGCCATATAAATTCGGCGTCAATTTGATCTCAAAGCGGCGCTGCCATTCAGCGCCGTTTTTTTATGAAATGGCTGCCGATACAGCCTCCTCCAGTGTGGGGTGTGTAAACACAAAACCCGCCTTGAGCAGTTGTTCAGGAACGGCGCGCGAAGAAGCCAGCAGTGTTTCCTGTGCAAAATCGCCCAACCCCAGCCGCAGGACAGCCGCCGGCGCCGACAGAAACGTCGGGCGATGCAGCAGCCGTCCGAGTGTCCGAGTCAATAGACGATTTTGTACCGGCTGCGGCGAGACGGCATTCACCGGACCGCTGAGTGTTTCGGTTTGGATTGCAAAGTCGATGATTCGAATCACATCCGCCCGCGAAATCCAACTGACCCACTGCGTTCCGCCGCCGAGCACGCCGCCCAGACCCAGTTTGAAGACCGGCAGCATTGCGGCCAATGCGCCGCCGTTTTTGTCCAGGACCATACCCAGCCGAAGATGGACAGTGCGAATTCCTGCCTGACGAGCGGATTCTGCCGCCGTTTCCCAATCACGACAGACCCGGCTTAAAAAGCCGTCCCCCGGCGGCGATTGCTCGGTCAGGATCGCATCGCCGCTGTCGCCGTAGTACCCCACCGCCGATGCGCAGATGAGCACCTTTGGCTTGTATTTCATCGCGGCGATATGGTCGGCCAGCAGGGTCGTGCCGTGCACACGGCTGGCGTAGATGCGTTCTTTCTTACGTTTCGTCCACCGTCCGAATATGTTCTCCCCGGCCAAATGCACCACGGCTTCCACATGATCCGGCAGGGCGTCCATCCGGCCGGCCAACGGCTGCCAGCTTACCGCGTTCTTGCCGGGCGAACGACTCAAACGGAGTATCGTATGTCCGGCAGACTGAAAATGCGTTGCCGCCGCCGAACCGATAAAACCGGTCGAACCACTGATCAGAATGGTTGTTGGAGCAGCCATCGTGCAGCAAAACTCTATGAGACGCCGGATAGGTTTATTGAACAACCGTTTACGTGGTCTTGTCGCCGACCAGCGGGCGCACCTCGGTCACGCTGAAGTACACCAGTGTGGCCCTTTCCTCATCACCGCCGTGATGACTTCGCCGTAGCTGATTGATTTTTTCCGGGTCGTTTTCCTGGCCGCTTTTTTCAAGATAAAGCCGTACGCCTTTGTAACCTTCGGTTTTTTCAATAAACAGATACGCGGCCTGGGGATTTTTCTGTATATTGTCCAGGCTACGGCGAGGCCGCATAATAAATCCAATGGTGTTTTCATCCAGTATGTGCGGGGCGGCATAGAGCGCAACATCCACATGGCCGGCTGCATCGCTGGTCGCCAAAACGCCCAGCCCTTGTGTCTGAGAAAAATAATCTTTAAGATTCATCGTATTTTCCTTGTATATTGAAAACAATTCGTATGGCGAACGATCCACATCGGTGCCGTGAACCGGCAAAGTCGTCTGAATGGAGACCCTGTCGCACAGCAATGCGTTTTGATTTGTGTGGTGTCATTTTTTAATATTTGATACAACTTGTTATTCGAAAAGACGTTATATTAATTCAGCAGAAATAAGCCTCCACTGTAGTGATAATTTTAACAAAGGAGCTGCTCTTTCTCAAGGCCAAAGCAGATTTCAGCAGATAATCGAATTGGCGACACAGAAAGAAAACAATCCATCTAACCCATAAGTTTGAGATGATACCGTTTGGTTTATAATGGACAACAATTGCATCGCGGAAGTCTAATTGCGCCCGTATGTTTCCTGATGTTTTGCAGTGTGCTTCTGGTCAGGAATGTGGTGGTGGCATTAAAAAAAGCGATGGTGCTGTTTTTTATATCTCGTTCTTGGACTTAGGGAATCTTTTCAATTTGGCTTGAAAACCATGAACCTGTCCTATATCATACATTTGAGTATATGTGTGCCGGATGCCGAGAATTGGACTCTTTTTCGAAAGAGTAAACTTAACAGGATATTTTAACAGGAGATACTATTATGGATACACCGGAACGACTTACGACAAGGGCCGGAATTCCCGTGCCGGACAACCAAACGTCGCTGACCGCAGGCCAACACGGCCCGACGTTGTTGCAGGATCATTATCTGCTGGAAAAGTTATCTCATTTTAATCGGGAGCGGATTCCGGAGCGTGTCGTTCATGCCAAGGCGGCCGGAGCCTATGGAACATTTACCGTGACCCACGACATAACGAAATATACCAAGGCAAAGATTTTTTCACAGGTTGGAAAAAAAACTGAAATGTTTGGACGGTTTTCCACCGTGGCCGGGGAAAAAGGGTCCGCTGATACGGTTCGCGACGTGCGCGGCTTTGCACTCAAGTTCTATACCGAAGAAGGCAACTGGGATTTGGTGGGTAATAACACGCCGACGTTTTTCATACGGGATGCAATCAAGTTTCCCGATTTCATTCATACACAGAAGCGCGACCCGCAGACCAACGCCAAAAACGACACAATGCAGTGGGATTTCTGGTCTCAAGTGCCCGAAGCTCTGCATCAGGTGACGATTCTTTTTTCCGACCGGGGAATCCCGGCGGGTATTCCGTTTATGAACGGATACGGCAGCCACACTTACAGTTTCATCAATGCGAATAATGAGCGGTTTTGGGTGAAATTCCACTTCAAGACTCAGCAAGGGATTCAAAATATGCCGTCGGATGAGGCTGACAAACTGGCCGGCTGCGATCCGGACTATCATACCAAGCAGTTGTTTGAGATGATTAAGAAGGGCGATTTTCCCAAGTGGACGCTGAAGGTGCAGATTATGCCGGAAAAAGAGGCCGAAACCTATCGGTGGAATCCGTTCGATCTGACTAAGGTCTGGCCGCACGGGGATTATCCGCTTCATGATGTCGGTGTGCTGGAACTGAACCGTAATCCGGAAAATTACTTTGCCGAGGTCGAACAGGCGGCGTTTTCACCCGGTAATGTCGTGCCGGGGATTTCGTTTTCACCGGATAAGATGCTTCAGGCACGGATTGTTTCGTATGCTGATGCGCATCGGTATCGGCTGGGTGTCAATTATGAGAGTATCCCGGTCAATCGTCCGAAGTGTCCGGTGCATAACTATATGCGTGATGGTGCGATGCGCGTTGACGGCAACGGGGGAGCGTCGGTTAATTATGAGCCGAACAGCTTCGGCGGTCCCAAAGAAGCTGCGGAATTTCGCGAACCGCCGCTGAAAATCACCGGCGATGCCGATTGGTACGAGCAAAAACGCGGTGTTGATGACGATTATATACAGCCCGGCAATCTGTTTCGCCTGATGACTCCTGAACAGCAAAAGCGACTGTGTGAAAATATCGCCGGCAGCTTGAAAAAGGCGCCGAAACAGATTCAGGACAAAATGATTGCCCATTTTGCCAAGGCCGACCCGGCTTACGGCAAGGGCGTGGCGAAGGCGGTTGGACGCTGATTTTTTTGCTAATTAACGCTGGAATTCCCGGCCGGTGTGGATACAATGAACAACGCAGTGAATGAGTCAAATACGATAAATGCGATTTTAGGAGTCGAGAAAATGGCAAAAGATGCAAAAGAAGCCGCACGGCAAAAGGTCATTGAAGTGCTTAACAAGGCGCGTTCGATGGAACTGCACGCGATCGGGCAGTATATGAATCAGCACTATAATCTGGATGATATGGATTACGGCGAGTTGGCGGCCAACGTCAAGTTGATCGCGATTGACGAGATGCGCCACGCCGAGCAGTTTGCTGAACGCATCAAAGAACTGGGCGGCGAACCAACCGCCGATTTGGCGGACAAGGTTCAGCGGGGCCAGGCGGTCGAAAAAATCTTTCCCTTCGACAGCAACCTGGAAGACGACACCATCTTCACCTACAATCAGTTCCTGAATGTGTGCCGCGAGAACGGCGACAGCGTGACGATGAAGCTTTTTGAGGCAATCATTGACGAAGAGCAGGCGCACTTTAACTATTTCGACAATGTCAATGACCATATCGGTAAACTGGGGCAGGCCTACTTGGCACGCATTGCCGGCACGTCGAGCAGTACCGGCGGGTTTTCCAAAGGATTTGTGGTGCCTCCGGCCGAATGACCTTATTTAGCCGGTTCACGAACCCCCAAAGCCCCCATTCGCAAATGTGAATCGGGGGCTTTTTTTACGGCGTTACATTGGCCTGTTGGTGCGTACTCAGGAACAGGTCGAAGCGGGACAACGCGTTTTGTTCCGCATAAGTTATTATCCCCCTCAAAATCAGGATTATACTGATACCACTGTGCTTATGGTGAGGGTAGATTTGTCAGCGGCTTAATGTTGAATGCGTTAACATATTTGCGGAGGATTTATGAAAACACAGACAATCGAACACGAAATCGTGAGTTTTTGGCACTTATTGAGCATTATTGCGTTTTTTTATATTTTGGGGATATTCCCCTGCTCTGGTGCCGTCACCACCCATCGCATTGCGACAGGATTTCAACGACCGCTCTATGCTGTCTCGCCGCCGGGGGACGGGGAGCGTTTGTTTGTGCTGGAGCAGTATACGGGCAAAATCCGGATCCTTAATCTATTAACACGCCGAATCAACTCCGAAGTTTTTTTGGAAATTGATGGACTGGCGACGGGCTTTGAGCAGGGTTTGCTCGGTATGGCATTTGATCCAGACTATCATGACAACGGCTGGTTTTATGTCAATGTCACTGTGGCCGGAACCGGCGCGACCCAAATACGGCGTTATCAAGTCTCTGGAAATCGTGATATCGCTGACCCTGACAGCGAAACCTTGATCATCAGCTACTCCCAGCCCCAGAGCAATCATAACGGTGGTTGGATTGATTTCGGGCCGGACGGGTATTTATATATCTCCAGCGGGGACGGCGGCGGCGGCGGCGATAATGATTCCGGCCATACCCCCGTCCTGGGAAACGCTCAGGACACGACGGTTCTGCTCGGCAAACTGTTGCGTATTGATGTGCATGGCGATGATTTTCCGGACGATCCGGCGCGACATTACCGCATTCCGCCCGATAACCCGTTTCTCGGTGGCAATGGGGCCGATGAGGTCTGGGCCTATGGATTGCGGAATCCATGGCGGTGCAGTTTTGATCGTCTGACCGGCGATTTGTATATTGCCGATGTAGGGCAGAATGCTCAAGAAGAGATAAACTTCCAACCGGCCGACAGTCCGGGCGGTGAAAATTACGGCTGGCGCGTTATGGAGGGCCAGTTGTGTTACACCTCAGGCGATCCGATTCCCTGTTTCGATTCGAGCTTTACAGATCCGATTTATGTTTATGACCACGTACCGGGGCCGAGCGGCAGGCGCTCGGTCACAGGCGGTTATGTCTATCGCGGGGCAAGGCAGGAACTGCAAGGGACCTATTTCTTTGCGGACTACGTCAACGCCCAAATCTGGACGTTTGTGTATGACGGCGATACAGTAACCCATTTAATAAACCGAACACCCCAGATGACTCCGGATGTCGGCTCAATTGCAAGCATTTCTTCTTTTGGGCAGGACGGCTTGGGAAATCTCTATATCCTGAATTTGAACAGCGGCGACGTGTTTAAGATATTGCCCGAACCCGTGGTTCCGGGGGACTATGACGACGATGGTTTTGTGAATCTTGTGGACTTGAGTTGGCTTGCACACCTCTGGCTCGAAGTTGATTGCGGCTGGTGCGGCGGATTCGATTTCGATATGAATCAAACCGTCGATATTTTTGACTTGCATGTGTTTGCCGAAATCTGGCTTCAGCCGTATGATCAACCAGACGAATAGACGGCCGGTTACAATCTGGTCGCCTCTGCATAAATCCATTAATTTCGGATAATGGGCCTTTATCCGCTAAACATTATCTTTATTTGCCTGCCATGAGATAATGCCCCACAATCTTTCCCACGCCATCGGCCCCTGTACGTAAGTAATTTATTGATAGTATTTTAACGTGGGCTTGCATAAGGCTGTGTCTTCTGCTATCATATTCAATTGGCTACATATCGTTATTTATTTTAAATGATTACCCGTAGTACAAACAGCGAGGTTTATGCGTAAGATTAAGTATTATCACAATATTGGGGATATTGAGCAGTTGACACAGTCCGAACGCGATACGCTGCGGCAGGTTACCGAGCGATTCGCATTTCGGGCTAACGATTATTATTTGTCGCTGATTGATTGGGACGATCCGGCCTGCCCCATTCGTCGGCTGATTATACCGCACACCGACGAACTGGAAGGTTGGGGCCGGTTGGATCCTTCCAATGAAGAGGCTTATACGGTACTGCCGGGCCTGGAGCATAAGTATCATTCCACCGCGCTGCTGCTGGTCAGCAATGTGTGTGAGGGGATTTGCCGCTATTGTTTTCGCAAGCGGGTGTTTATTGACCCGCAGAAGGAATCACTCAGGGATATTTCCGCGGCGATGGCGTATATCGACGCACATCCGGAAATTACCAATATACTCCTGACCGGCGGCGACCCGCTGGTGCTGGCGACGCGCAAGCTGGAGCACATTATTTCCGAATTGCGCAAGATTGAGCACGTGCAGATTATTCGCCTC
Source organism: Anaerohalosphaeraceae bacterium (assembly GCA_050309605.1). Classification (GTDB taxonomy): domain Bacteria; phylum Planctomycetota; class Phycisphaerae; order Sedimentisphaerales; family Anaerohalosphaeraceae; genus T3Sed10-213. The sequence continues at coordinate 78,510 of JBNRMN010000021.1, read as the reverse complement.
GGGACACGCATGCCGGTATTTAATCCGTATCGAATTCTTGACGATCCGGGGCTGGCGGAGATGATTTCGACATACAGCCTGCCGACCAAGCGGATTTATGTGATGACGCATTTCTGTCATCCGCGCGAGCTGACCGACACTGCCTGTGCGGGCCTGGACAAGCTGGTGCGAGCTGGTGCGGTGTTGACCAATCAGTTCCCGCTTATTCGGGGCGTCAATGACGATCCGAATGTATTGGCCGAGCTGCTCCGCCGATTGTCTTTTGCGGGAGTTGTGCCGTATTATCTGTTTCAGTGTCGCCCGGCATTGGGCAATCACGCTTATACGGTGCCGATTGAAGAGGGGTATGCCATTTACGAAGCGGCTAAGGCCCGGGTGTCGGGGCTGGCCAAGCGCTTGCGGTTTGTGATGTCGCACGCAACCGGCAAGATTGAGATCTTGTCGAAAACAGATACCAAAATCTTTTTCAAATACCATCGCGCCGCCGACGATACCGACAGCGGCAAGGTGCTGGTGTGCAATTCCAACCCCGAGGCCTGCTGGCTGGATGATTATGAGGAAATTATCCGCGAGTATCCGGCGGCCATGCCGTACCGAACCCACGGCCCGGAGTAATCATCGCAGTTCATCGGCTCGTTCGAACACCCGTAGAATCCTCTCCAGCGCATCGTATGGTTCTGCGCCGATATCAATGGTGTACTGCTGATCGGTGTTGGGTACAGAAAAGACCTGTCCATCGGACATCAGAATATTCAAAAATTGACGCCGATGGCTGGTACGTGTCAGAACGCCAAACGCCTCAAGCGACGGATGCGCTAAAAACTGAACATCCATTGCAAGTGCGGAAATTGCACGTCCTTGACGGTTTTTCCCCAAACGGCTAAGCCGAATGTGAGATGTATCCGGTTCTCCGACCAGCAAGGCAACCGACGCATGACGATAAAAATAATCAGATTGTGCCTGTCTTATATTGACACGGGCCAGTTGGGTATCAGCTTCTGAAGGCTGATCAGCGCCGGGGCAGAATAACACACGGGGTTGATGTGACAGATACCCGTCCAGCAGAAGCCCAAGTCCAACCGGCGCCCCATCCTGCAGCGACAGCAAACTGGTCACATTTCCCGTAACGGTATAAAAATTGCCGCCGGCAATGGGACGCCCCGCAGGACCGAAAGGAATCGTATCGTTATAATCATGCGCATAGGTCTGAACAGCGATACCGATTGAACGCAAATTGGAGACACAACCCAATATGCGGGCTTTCTGTTTCGCCTTTCTCAGCGACGGCGTCAATATGCCGATCAGCAATGCAGTAATCGCTATAACGACCAGTAACTCAATCAGCGTAAAACCGATTCGTCTTCGGCAACAGGATGAATTGCAGTCGGGCGTCATTCTATAAATAGCTGCTCCAGCCAGAAATCCGCCAAGATCAACAGATCACCTGTCGATACACAACCGTCGCCCGTCAGATCCGCTGTCACGGCCTGGCAGGATTCCCATTCGGCGGCCAATATCGAAAAATCATCGTAATTAACAATCCCGTCTCCGCTCAGCTCCGGGACACGCGGAAAGGCCGTCACCCGCACGTTGTCCAAATCCCAATACCCCCCCGCGACACCGTTGGCGCGAATCGCAATGCCGATGGGCCGATCAACCCATGCGTCGTCTGTCTCCACCGTCGGCAATATGACAGAAAAAGGCTTGAGATAATTTGCCGTCAGAGCAGTTGACGGAACCGGCGAAGCGGAAAGGGTAACAAGATTTGGCTCATTGTTGATATAATAAAACTCAAGGCTTAGCGTATTGTTAGGATCGGCTTCCGACGGCGGATACCGCTTTGAAGGGCACACTTCAACCGTCATTCGATAGTTTCTGCCCGCCTCATAGGGTGCCGTCAAATCCTGCAAAAGCGCATTGCCCGTCTGGCTGCCGAGAAACGCTAACTGCTCACCATGTGCATTGACAATATGGTCGCCGGCGGGGCTGTCCGGAGGTGTATTTTTAAAGATTCCCGTGTTGCTTCCGAAATCATCATCCAAATCCAGTGCGATCCAATAAGGTGTAACTGGAATAGCCAAAAAAGGATTTTCGACTGGATCAATTGCCGGAATTTCAAATGAATGATTGGCGACTGGAATATTGTCCGCCAAAACAGACACTGCCGTCATCAAGACCGCCGCCGCCACAAACCACATCCACCTTTTCATCAACATGTTTCGTTCTCCTGTTTAATCAAGGTTGTCAAATGATTGCTGTATTAAACTTATTGATTCCTTACATCCACACAGACCAGCTTTCCGCGTGAGTTGCGAAAGTAGATACGGCCGCCCGACAGTACCGGCGGCGCCCAGCAGCGGGCGCTCAGGATGTCGGCGCCGGATAATTCCTGGAAACCGTCCGGCGTGGCCTGGACGATCATCAATCGCCCGCCTTCGCTGGCGACGATGAGTTTATCGCCGGCGGCGGTCAGCGAGCCGTTGCCCGCTTTGCGCTCGGCCCAGAGCTGTTTGCCGGTTTTCCATTCCACGCACGCCAGTTGATTCTGATCGATGCCGTACAGATAGCCGTCGATCAGTACCGGTCCGCTCATCTGGCTGCGCATATTTTTGTTTTCCCAGACGCGCGTCGGCGGCGAGGCGATTTTCAGCAGCGTCGCGCCGCGATTGTAGCCGGAAGTAATAAAAATTTCATCCCCGACAATGATCGGGTCAGCGGCATTCACGTCGTGCTGTGTTTTCCAGGGATAGCTCCACATTCGCTTTCCATCCGTCGGATCGACAGCCATTAGCGTCTCTTTGCCAAAAATGGCCAGCAGGGTTTTTCCATTGTGCGTGAAGGGAACGGGTGTGGCGTAGCCGGATTCGCTTTTATCGCTGTCCCAGACGATGCTGCCGTCATTCTTATTCAAGGCCACCCCCGATGCGCCGACGTTGAAGATGACCTTGTCGTCAAGAATCAGCCCCGACGAGGCAAATCCCCATGTCGTTTCCTTGTGCGGCAGGTTGAGATTCCAGATCAGCTCGCCGGTGTGTGCGTTAACGCAGTGGACTTTGCCGGTTTTGCTGAGGGTATAGACCTTGCCCTCATGGACGGTCGGCGTCGAGCCGGGGCCGCCTTCATAGTACTTCGGATTCAGCGGCTCGGCGTACTCAAATCGCCACAGCTCATCGCCACTGGCCGCGTCAAAGCAATACAGCACATCGGTGTTGCGATTGATATTGCCCATGACATAGGCCCTGCCGCCGGCAACGCTGACGGAGGAAAAGCCGATGCCGATTTCAGCCTCCCAGACAATATTCAAATCGTTCAGCGCCTGCGGATTCCAGTCAGTCTCGGTGCTGATGCCGTCCAGATTCGGGCCGCGCCAATGCGGCCAGTCGGCCGCGATCGCCGAGGCGGACAAGACGATAGCTGCGGAAATAAATGTCATCCAAATTTTTGCTTTCATTGCTGTTTTCCCAATCTTTAACATTGACGTTTTTTAATTTGACGATAAAGACGTTACTGTCGGAACGATTCATTTGTCGTTTCTTGCTGTTGGTTCTCCATATCCTGCGAAGAGTCGTCAAACGCCAAGGCGCCGGTCGGGCAGTTTGCGACGCATTCGGCTCCCGCACGGGCGATTGCCTCGGGCAAAGTTTTTTCAAACGGGACCCCGATGCGCATTGCAAATCCCCGACCGACAAAGGCCAGCCCTGTTGTTTCGTCGGCTTTCCGGGCGGTCTGAATGCACAGGCCGCACTGGATGCACTTGCCCGGTTCATAGACAACGCAATCCTTGCCAAACTCAATCCGCATTGTCTTGCGCTGACCGGCCCATTGGCTTTGGCGGGCATTGAACTCGAACGCCAAATCACGCAGGCGACAGTGTTCGGCCTTGCGGCAGTCGCAATGCAGACACCGCCGCGCTTCAGCCCGCGCATCCGTGTCGTCCAAACCGGCGGTTGGCTCACTCGGTTCATATCGCGGCTCGGCGTTGGCGGTGGCGAGCAGCGTTTTCTGTTCTTCCGGCGACAAGGCGCCCATTCGGCTGTTGAACGGTTTTTTTGAAACAAGGGGTTTTTTCTCCAGATACACGGCTATCGAATCCGCGGCCTCTTTGCCGTCGGCGACCGCCCGCACCGCCCATCGACGGCTGCCGATTGCCCCGCCTGCGGCAAAGACCCCCTTACGCGAGGTTGCATACGTTTGGCGATCCACACGGATGTGGTTGTCTTTGACATCCAGTGCAAACTCGTTTCTGTCGTACAGCATCGGGTCGCCCGCGGCCACGAGCACCGCGTCAAAGTCTCGGCATAGCGTATCAAACGCGACATCTTTGCCGATTCGCTGCTGCGGTTGAAATGTAATATTGTGTTTCAACAACAGTCCCGTTTCCCGCTCAACGATATCAATAGGCAGTACCTTTCGATCAATTGGCCCATATCGCACCGCACCGCCGGGCCGGGCATGTTCATCATAGACGACACACTCGATTCCCTCACAGGCCAGATAATATGCCGCCGAAAGGCCGCACGGCCCAGCGCCGATAATGGCGACGGTTTTACTCTTATTAGAACGTACAGACGGCTCAAAAGGTTCGCCGCAATCCAAATCTATGTCCGCAGCAAAGCGTTTGAGCCGACAAATGGACACGGCCTGGTCAATTTTGGCCCGTCGGCAGACCTTTTCGCATGGGGCCGGACATATCCTGCCCAAAATCGCGGGCAAAGGAATGTCGCGTTTGATAACTTCTATCGCCGCCCGGTCATCACCGTCAGCAATATGCCGAAGCATCAGCGGGATGTTCATTCCCGCCGGACAGCCCATCTGACACGGCCCGACGCAGTCGCCCAAATGATCGCTGAGCAGCAGTTCAATGGCGGCCTTGCGGGCGGCGCGGATTTCGTCGCTGTCGGTGGTGACGTGCATCCGATCCACCGCCATAGCCCCGCAGGCCGGCACGAGGGACTTGACGCCCTCGACCCGCACGACGCACACCATACAGCTTGTTGAGGGAGCAAAACCTTTCAGATAACACATCGTCGGGATGTGAATCCCGGCCGCATGAGCTGCCTCAAGAATCGTAGCGCCATCAGGCGCCTCAACCGTCTGATTGTCAATGGTCAGTGTTGGCACGAGTTTTTTAGTTCTTAGTTCGTAGTTCGTAGTTTTAGTTCGTCGAGCGGTCGGTGTATTCCGTGTTGTTACTCGACGTGGACCGCATCGGCCGGACAGACGCTCTTGCAGACGCCGCAGCGGACACATTTATCCTGATCGATTTCGTGTTGTTCATACGGTTTCATCAAGATGGCATCCGATGGACAGTGCTGAGCACAGAGCGTACAGCCGATACATTGGTCGGTAATCGTAAAGCGGATCAAGGACCGACAGGTACACGCCGGGCAGTGCCCGTGCAGATGTGCCTCATACTCGTCGCGAAAATGGGCAATCGTGGACAGCACCGGATTCGGGGCGGTCTTGCCCAGTCCGCAAAGGCTGCTTTGCTGAATCTGATGTCCCAGCTCGGTCAGTTTTTCAATGTCGCCGGTCTTGCCTTTCCCCTCGCACAGACGATCCAGCAGTTCAAGCATTCGTTTGGTGCCGACCCGGCAGAACGTGCATTTGCCGCAGGATTGTTCCTGCGTAAACGCCAGAAAATAGCGGGCGATATCAACCATACAGTCGGTCTCATCCAGCACGACCATACCGCCGGAACCCATAATCGCCCCGGCGTGATGCAGCGATTCGTAGTCAATCGGCGTATCGGCCATCGACGCCGCTACACAGCCGCCCGACGGACCGCCGATCTGGACAGCCTTCAGCGCCCGGTCGTGTTCAATGCCGCCGCCGATGTCCTCGACGATTTGGCGGATCGTAATGCCCATCGGGACTTCGACCAATCCGCCCCGGCGCACCTTGCCGGCCAGTGCAAAGACCTTGGTGCCTTTGCTGTGTTCGGTGCCGTATGCGGCAAAGGCCTCCGGACCGTTGCGCAGTATCCAGGGTACGAGCGCATAGGTCTCGACATTGTTGACCAGCGTTGGCTTGTGCCACAGGCCTTGGCGTGTCGGATAGGGCGGGCGCAGATGCGGCATCCCGCGTCGGCCTTCGATACTGGCCAGCAAAGCCGTTTCCTCGCCGCAGACAAACGCCCCGGCGCCGACGTAAATATGCAAATCCAGCGAAAACCCGCTGCCGCCAATGCGGCGCCCCAAATAGCCGTGCTGACGACACAGCTCAATGGCTTTTCGCATCCGTTCAAGGGCAAGCGGATACTCGGCGCGAATATACAAATAGCCCTCGTCGGCCCCGACCGTCGCGGCGGCAATCGCCATTCCCTCCAGGATGCGAAACGGATACGACTCCATCAGCATCCGATCCATAAACGCACCGGGGTCGCCTTCATCGCCGTTTAAGATAATGTATTTTTTGTCCGACGGTGTTTTCTGCACAGCAAACCATTTCAGATGGGTAGGAAATCCGCCGCCGCCGCGACCGCGCAGGCCGGCCTGTTCTATTGCAGCAACCACAGCCTCAGGGTCATTCTGTTCCAGGCAGCGGCGCAGTGCCGTAAATCCGCCATGCGATTGGTATTCCTCAATATCCAACGGCTCGGCGTGGCCGAAATGTTCGGTGGCGATGTGTACCTGCGGGCCGAGATAGCGATCCGTCTCGTGCGGGCGGACGTGCAGCGTATAGCGTACCGGTCCTTCGTCCAGACGATCTTCGACGAGCGAATCCAGCCAATCCGCCGCTTTGGCCCCGATGCGTGCCGGCAGTGAGGCCGGTCGAAAGTGTCGGCGCAGCAACGGCTCGACATCCGCCGGCTGGACACGGCCGTATCGAAACACCCGCCCGTCCTCGGTCAGCACCTCCACCAGCGGCGCCAGATAAGACATCCCGTGGCAGCCGGTGTCTTTGACACGCACGGGCAGACGCAGTCGTTTAGCGACCTGTTTCAGCGCGGCGTACACCTTGTCACTGCCGACGGCGCGGCAGCTCGAATCCAGGCAAATTCGCGCCTGGCCGTGATGAACGGCGTGAGCGTCTTTATCCTGCTCCTCGGCGGGCTTGCTGTCCTGCTGGGCCAGGAAATCATCCAGCACCTGCCCGACCGTTTCCGGCTGCAAATGCCCATAGATGACATCGTCAATCTGAATCGCCGGCGCCAGCATACAGCAACCCAGACAGGCGACTTTTTCCACCGTGAATTGGCGCTCGGTGTCGGTGTCGTCATCGCCGGTGATCTTCAGATAGTCACGAAAGGCGTCATAAATACGAGTTGCCCCTTTGACATGGCAGGCCGTACCGATACAAACCCGCACGAAGTGCTTGCCGGCCGGACGCAGACGAAACTGGTCGTAAAACGTCGCCACCGACCACACATCGCCCGGCTGACAATCGCTCACAGCACACAGACGCTCAAGCGCTTCACTCGGCAGATAGCCGTAGTGCCCCTGGATCGCCTGCAGCAGCGGCAGAACGAATCGCGGCGCTTTGCCGATGCGCTCAACGCTTTGATCCACAAATGTCAAGTCCGGCTCACTCACGGTGCTGTTCCTATGCAATACAAATGGTTGATGCCGCGGATAACGATGCGTCCCGGGGCAAAGGCCGGCGTGGCGTAGCACTTTTCGCCCAGCTCAAGTTGTTTGATTTCACGGTATTGGCGCCCGGTCTCGGCCAGAATCATCGTCCCCCGGACAGACAGCAGATACAGCCGGTCATTGACGATGCTTGGCGAAGCCTGAAATTCAAAATCAAGACGCTCGGAATAGACTTCGCTCCCGTCCGAAAGATCGAATGCGATGAGTGTGCCGTAGGTGCTCAGCGTCCAGACGAGCGTTCCATCGCTGACCGGACTGGAAATGTCGGGGATGTCGGCCGGACTGCGCCAGGCCAGATGCGTGTCGGTTACATCGCCGTTGGCCTCTTCAGTACGAATTGCCACGATGGAGTTATACGGTTCAATGGCCAGAATCTTGTTGTCGGCAAAAACCTGTGTCGGCGCCACATCGCCGCTGAGGGCGTCGGCGCGATACAATTCTGTGCCGGCGGCCGGATCGTAGGCAATGACCCACGGCGAGCCGCTGGTCAACAGTTGCGGCGTCTCGCCGACTTGTACAACCGTCGGAGACGACCATGAGTTCGGCACGGGACGCGGCGTTTGCCAGACGATGCGGCCGGTCTGCCAGTCCAGTGCGATCAGCCGACTTTGGCCGGCTTCATAACTCACGTCGTATTGAACGATAATGTTCTGTTCATACGCCGTCAGCGACGCGGCATAGCCGTAGGCGCTTTCGGGCACGCCCAGGTGCCGATGCCACAAACGTTCCCCCTCGACGGTGAAACAGCCCACGTCGCCGCCGGCAAAGATGGCTGCGACCCGATAGCCGTCGGTTACGACCGTCGGTGCGGCGTAACCGGTATCCTCCATGATGTACATATTTTCGCGATCTGGATCGTCGGCTATCGCCACGTCGCCGGCCCAGAGCAGTTGCCCGCTGTTGAGATCATAACAGAAGATTTGCTGCTGCTGGTCGGTTGCACCGCTCAGAAAGACGCGATCTTCCCAAATCACCGGCGAATTATGCCCCTCAAGCGGAACCGAACTTTTCCAGAGGATGTTGCGCCCGCTCGGACCGTCCCAGTCGTCAGGAATTGTGTCCAACTCGGTAACGCCCAGCCCCTGCGGGCCGCGAAAGGCCGGCCACTGAGCCAGCGTGTCTTCAAACGATGCATACACCGGTTCAGCCGGTTGCGGATCGGCTGCATCGGACGCAGCCGGGGGCGGCGGAGTTTCGAAAGGATGCTGCGCCAGATACAGCCCGCCTCCTGCCAGCACAACCGCCGTCAGCGTAACCGCCGTACGTACATGCAGCGCGTGGCGGATTTGTTCGGTTTTGCGGTCGCCGGCCGCATCCGGCAGGGCGGGCGTGCGCCAATGTTGCGTACGAATCAAAACCGCCGATACAAAGACCGCCAAATCAATCACCAGCAGCAAGGTGCCGCGCTGCAGGAAATACAATCGGGCAAACTGATCCCGCCGCGTCTGAATATCCAGTTCATAAATGCGTTCGGCCAGTTGCGCATTAGTCGGCTCGCGGGTGTACTGCTCTTTCAACTGTTCCAGTTCATCCGTTCGCGCCGGGTCAGTGACAACGTAGTGATACAAATGCAGCGCCAGCAGCGCCGCAATGAACACGCCGAAGACGCCGGTTACAATGGCCGTGCCGCCCGCGGCCTGTCGAAGCGGACTGATTTCAGGTGTATCGTCATAGTCTCTCATGCAGTTGACTCCGCCGGTTGAAGATCAGTTCGTCGTTGTCGTCGCAGTTGTTCACGCGGACAGGACAGATAGCAGCGCCCGCAGGCCACGCAGCCGGCGCGATGGGCCTCATATTGATCGCGCCGAAAACAGATATGAGTCCGCATCAGCGTCAGGCCGCACAACAGTCCCATTGCACCGCCCAGTAGCGTCGAGCCAATGACAAAATCCTGCTGTTTGTTCTCGGCCTCTGTGTAAAGGCTTTCAATCGTGCGGTTGGTTGTGCGAAAGGCGGTGCTTTCATCCGTCCGGTCGGCAACCAGGCCGGCCTCTTCCAGTCGAATCCGCTCGGCCAGCCGAACGGCGGCATTGGAGCGGGCCAGTGCCGGTGCGGCTTTGAAGCCGATCCAGCCGCCCAGCAACAGGATCATTGGCAGCAGCATCAGCAGCACGCGCGCCCGATGACGCGCTTTGACGCGCTGGCTGTCAGGCCATTCGACGGTCGGTTTGTCTATCGCCCCAAACGGACAGGCGTCTTCACACAAACGGCAATGAATGCACTCATCGGGCGTGATCGTCACGCGGTATTTGGACAGCCGTCCCAATTGCCGAAGAATCACGCCGTAAGGACACAGGAAGCGACAGTACGGCCGGCCCACAAACAGCGAAACCACCAGGACCGAAAGGCTGATTATCCACAATTGCGGATTGGCCCCCAGTCGGAAAAACGCCACAAACGGATCGTATCGACAGATGACCAGCGCACTGGCGGTCGCGGCCATTAAGATTGCAAGCCCCAGGTACAGCCACGCAAACAACCGAAGCCCCGATTCGAGCCATGCCGGGATGCGCAGAGGGCGGATCAAGACCAGATCCTGCACCATCCCCAGCGGACAGACCGCCCCGCAAAAAACCCGTCCGAAAAACAGCGTAAACAGCAGCGGCAGCAGAAAAAACGCCAGCACCGTCAGCGGCAGGGCATACGATGCGTCAAAAATCGCCAGCGATACGTTGCCGATTGCGCCGATCGGACAGATACACCCCTGACGCCAAAAACCGAAATACCCCAGCGAAAACAGCATCAGCGCCACGATCCACCCGCGACGGCGTTTTTTGAGAATCAGCCAGGCCGCCAGCATCAGCGCCGCGGCCAGCACCGCCACATCAACGGTCTCCATTGTCATTGAGCGCGGCGGCGGTGTTGTGGGTTCCGGCAGCTCGCGCGGTTCGCTGAATTGAGGCGGCGGAAACCGCTGCACCGCCGTCGCCACCGAAAACAGCCCCAGCCACAGCATTACAACAATCCAGCGCCTGTTGAATGCACGGCTCATTTGAATTCCTTCAGCAAATAGGGCTTTTCGGCGGGTACACGCACAAACGCCTGCGAGGGACAAGCCGCCGCGATTGCGCATTCGTTACAGTTGACGCAGCGGTCATGCCGTACTTGCAGATACAGCGAGCCGTTGCCGAATGCACCACAGCCCTTGACGCACTTGCCGCAGCCGATGCACAGCGATTCAACAATGGTGTACTCAAAATACGGGTCTTCGACGAACGTCCGAATAATAGCGCCTGTCGGACAAAGCTGATTTTCCGCCGCGGTAGTCAGGTCTTTCGGTTCCGGGATGAAATAACCCGTGCACAAATCGCAATAGCCGCACATCGCATACGAATGCACGCACTTGACCGCCGATTCGGTAAAGATGCAGTGCGTTGCGCAGCGCCCGCAGGCGATGCATTTATATGGATCGATCTGCCACACGAGCCGGTCGTTTTTGGCCCGTGCCGCCAGCGTCGCCCCCGCTGCCGCGGTCGCGGCCAGTACGCCGCCCCACACCCCTTCGCGCAGAAAACGCCGTCGTGTCGTGGTCGGTTTATCAGACATAGTCGCTGTCCTTTCGCACCTGTTTGTAGGATAAACCCCGCGGAAGTCGGCACGCCTCAAGCAGCCTGCACGTTCCGCAGCCGGTTCGTCCACGCGGATCCGGACAGGCGTTTTCGTCGAGCCGACCGCCGTTGCGCTTCGACAGCGCCGCGCCGCCCAGCACCGCTCCCAGTGCAATGCCGAACCGTGCACACGCCCGCAGCATACCGCGCCGCTTTAGTTTGGGGTGGTGTTGTGGTGTCATATTGTTGGCTTTAATTTGAATCATTTTCTGTTCTTTCAAACACGCGCACCCGATTTCGAAAGACATCCAGAACATACACACGACCAGTCGCATCGGTCGCCACGCCGAATCCGCGGACGTGCGCATCCTGCGGTGTTTCGTGCACGCGCAGCGGCTCGACCCAGTTGAGCTGCTCCGGCCCGGCGACCACGCCGATAAACCGTCCGTGGTCGTCGTATTCTTTAATGCGTACCAGTCCTTTTTCGCTGGTGATGTAATGGCCGTTCGGCAAGAGCGCCAGCCCCGCCGGGTTGCAGCAGCCGCTGAAGCCCTCTACGCGAATTGACGACGTGCCCCACCACCACTCCCGATGCCCGTCAATCGTCCAGGCCTCAATCAGATGCCGCCCCGAATTAACGATCCGCAGCAAGCCGTCCGGCGCCGCGGCCAGATTAAAGCCGTAAGGACTGGGAATGACATACCCCGGATGATTGCGTTCGGGATTGGCTTGGCCGAACTGCGCGATGAGTGCGCCGTCCTTGTCGAATCGCAAAACCGTCTTACGCTCGGCCTCGGCGGCAAAAATCGAATCACCCAGCACCGCCACTGACGTCAGCAGGGCGTCGGGATGGGGCATAGACCATTGGGCAATGAACTCGCCGGTCGGACTGAAAACAACGAGATGGTCGATCAGACCGACATACAACCGACCGTCAGCATCCAGAGCAAGACAAGTCGGCTCGCCGTCGCAGTCGATGGTTCGCAGACGCCGGCCATCAAGACTGAATTCGACAAGCTGTTGGTCGCCGGCGATCCATATCGTGCCCTTGGGGCCAACGACAATCACCCGACTTTGCGATAAGCCGGTCGAAAACGGCTCGCCGACCTGCTCATAAAGAATCAAGTCGGGATCAATCGCAGCGTACTCGGATAAATCATAACTGTATTCCGAACCGAGCTTTGCCAGCGGGCGGCCCGGATCAATCAAAAAAAACGCCGCCAGGCCGGTCGCGATGGCCGCTGCGACAACCAGTCCGCCGATCAATGTCGGCTGTATTGTCCCTGCTTTTATGTGCATCCGATGGATCAGGATTATGCTTAGTCAGATTGTCCTATAACTTGCTTGGTTCTACTATAGGCGTCAAAATGCAAGTTTTTGCCTATTGAGCCGACACATCAAGACAGACCATTGTCGTCAAATCCCGCACAATCAGCCGTCCCGCGGCAAACGCCGGCGGCCCCCAGCTTTCATGACCGTCCAGCACGTTGGCCTGAGCCAGCCGTTCGAAGCGGTCGGGATTGGCCCGAATTAAAGACAAAACCCCGTCATCATTTAGAATATATATCAAGCCGTTGACAAGGATATACGGCCCCAATCCATAGCGGTTTTCCGGCCCGCTTGTCCACCGGATGGAGCCGTCTGTATTCATACAGACCAACTGCTTGTCCGGCCGAACCCCGTAAATGACGCCCTCATAAAAAATCGGCGTCTGCTGGTCGGAACCGAAGACCTCCGGCCTGAGTTCATATAAAACCTGCGGCTCAAAGTTATCCGCCTGTTGCTCGATTTGCAGCATCATTGAGCCTTTATTGTATCCGCCGCAGATAAAAATGCGATTCTGTTCAACGTCAATCGGCGAAGCGATACCGATGCGCAGACGCCAGGCATCGGTTTTCCACACAATCGAGCCGTCATGAGCCGATACCGCGGCAATCCCTTCATTGGCCGAATAGACATACGCCTCAGTGTCGCCGAACCGCATCGGCAAAACAGACGTATGCGTCATCTGCCAGCGGTCAAAGGTCGGCGCTTGCCAGCGGACAGTGCCGGTTTCCAGCTCCACCGCCATCATCAATATCTCATTCCCGACCGGCGCGATAATCGCCGTGTCATCGATAATCAGCGGACACTGTCCGGCATACCAGAGCGGCTCAACCGTACCGTACTCGCGAATCAGATCGATCATCCACTTGAATTCGCCCGTCTTGGCATCCAGACACACCACATGACATTTCGGCCCCATGGTCACGACATAATCATCGTTGACCGCCGGCACGGTGCGGCTCATTCCGTGATTGCGCCGCACCACGACCGGATAGGAATAACGCCAGATTTCGCGTCCGTCATCCAGCGACAGACAGCGAATCGCATCGCGCTGGTTGTCCATATCATAATCGATCAGATAGACTCGCCCGTTGTGGACCGCCGCCCCGGCGTACCCCTCGCCCGCTTCGACGCGCCATAATTCTGGCGGCCCGTCGCTCGGCCACGATTCGGCTGGTGTGAACGACGCATCGTCCCACACCCCGTCGCGGTTTGGACCGCGAAAGCCCGGCCAGCTTGCCGTAATCGCCGACGGCACGCCGTCGAACATCTCCAGCGTTCCGGTCAGATCAAGCGGCTGCTCAGTGACCGCCGCAGCCTCCGGACGTCCGTCCATCCCTTCCACCCGCGGCTCAACGCTGAAGGTGTGGAAATGCTGTATCCAGTCAATCACCGCCCACGCCGCCGCCGCCGCCACAAGGGTGGGTATCATCCATCCAATCGTATGCTTCATCGTCTCAGACCGGCCCGTATTCCATTGATAAACAGCGTCTTAACACGCATTCGTTAAATGCCTTTCAATCGATCAGCCTTGCACAGGCCAGGGCAGAACGCCGGTGCGTTTGGCCCACTGTTCATAAAGTGCTTCCATTAACGAGGCAAGCTCCGGATGTCTATCGATCAAATTGTTCATTTCCGTTCGGTCGGCCTGCATATCATAAAGCTCCCAGTTCTTTTGATGCTCGGCAACCAGTTTCCACCGCCCATAACGCACTGCGCGATGGCCCTCATGCTCGAAAAAGATCGCTCGCGGCCGAAGCGGTTTTCCGGCAAAGACCGGCGCGAGCGAAAGCCCTTCACACGGCAGCACCGATACGCCATTACGCTCAGCCGGATAGGTCGCGCCGGAGACCTCGACACAGGTGGCCATAATGTCAATAATGTGTCCTATGTCGGCACGCAATTCGCCGCGTGCTTGAATGCCGTCCGGCCAATGGGCAATCAGCGGCGCGGCAATACCGCCTTCATGAATCCACTTTTTGTAAAGCCGAAACGGCGTGTTGGACGCATTTGCCCATGGGATACCGAACGACGCATACGTATCCGGCGGCCCCGGCATCACATCAGGACGTGTTCCGCCGCGGGCAAACTGTCCATGACGGGTGTTTTGACCCTGAATCACTTCATTGGAAGCGCCGTTATCCGACAAAAACAGGATCAGCGTATTTTCAAAACGTCCGGTTTCTTTGAGTGCCTCGACGATGCGGCCGATACCCTGGTCCATCACATCCACCATGGCCGCATGTACCGCCATGCGCCCTGCTTGCCAGTCTTTGTGCTCAACCTCATCCCACGGCGGCACGCGACTGTCCCGTTCGGTCAGCGGCCAATCGGATTGAATAATTCCCATCTCGACCATCCGTTTGTACCGTGCTTGGCGAATCGCATCCCAGCCGACAGTATAGGTGTCCGCATACTTGGCGACAGTTTCCTCCGGCGCGTGCAGCGGCCAATGCGGGGCGGTGTGCGCGACATACAGGAATAACGGACGATTCTTGTCTGCCTGTCGGATATAACGGGCGGTCTGGTCATTGATGGCATCGGTATAGTAAAAATCATCCCCCGGCGCGATGAATTCGTTATTGCGCATCAGCGAAACGGGCGCGTAAAAACTGCCGGCCCCCGCAAGTGTCCCAAAAAACTCGTCAAAGCCCCGTTGAAGCGGCCAGCTTTCCCGATCCAGCGTCGATTTCGGATTGGCATAATCATAGGGCGTAACATGCCATTTGCCGCTCATAAAGGTCTGATAGCCCGCCTGGCGCAGCACCTCGGCAAGGGTGACGCAGCGGTCGTTGAGCCGGCCTCTGTACCCGTCATGCCCGCGGTCGTTGACCATGTGTCCCAGCCCTGCCTGATGCGGGTAAAGCCCCGTCATCAGGCTCGCGCGTGTCGGCACACAGCGTGCCGCGTTGTAAAACTGCGTGAACCGCACCCCATTGGCCGCCAGGCCGTCCAGAATGGGGGTATGAATCTCACCGCCATAACAGCCCAGATCCGAATACCCCATATCGTCGCACATAATCAGCACAATATGGGGCCGATCGGGCAATGAGACGGTATCAGCCGGCGCAGCGACAGACGGCCGAAGATGTCCCAGCAAGGTCCCGGCTGCGCCAATGGCCCCCAGACGTAAAAAATCTCGACGGCTCAATGGCTGAACCGTCGAAGGCATTGGCTCAAAGACGACCGAGTCCGTTTTTTGAGGACGGTGTTCTGCCTTCATTTGTCAGGATTTCCAGTAATAAGAATGTTGTTTTTTCATTCGTTTCGCAAACTGTCCAACAGGTTGTGTTTCATCGCCGTCCGTCCACCGAACCAAACCCAGACAAATCCGCTTAATAAAACCACGGTCGTCAGCAGCAGCGCCGTGGCCAGGGTTCCCAGGCCTGCGGACTGAACCGCAGGCAGCACCGCCACAATGGCCGACAGCCCGCCGACCAGGACCCCGGCGGCAAACAAACCGATGTGTTCAGCCAGCAGCAGCCGATTGAGGACGGCCTTGGAAAAGCCCATTGCCTGCATCATCGCCAGCTCTCCGCGTCGATCAATCACGTTAAACAGCAACACCAATCCCGCGCCGGCACTGCCGAGAATCAGTCCCAGTCCGCCCAATGCCAGAAAAATAGTTAAATAGGTGTTTTCTACCCGCAAAAAGTCCCGAAGCACATCGCTCGTCGGAACTACTTCCGCGCCATAATCGGCAAGCTGCCGCGAAAACGCCGAGGTCAGCGTATCAATCTTATCGGAGTCGGACTCCGCCAGAAAGACCGTGTACCCGCTTTCCGACGGGAACCGCTCAATAAAATCCCGTTCATTGACAAGAAGACGACCCTGAAAGACGGATTCTTTCAAAATACCGACAATTTTCAGATGAAGTTCTCGTCCCCGGTCATCCTGTACCGCAAGGGTATCGCCCAAATCCAGCCCCAGTCCCCAATACACCGTGGCATGATCCCCGATGACCGGAATCATACCATCATCGAGGGTTTGGGTCAGCAATGTCCAGGGTGATGGCCCGCTTGGCTCAGCGCTGCGAAATGAAAACGCTCCGCGCCGGGCAAATTCGTCGGGGTCAACGCCCAAAAGTGTCGGATTTTGAGCGCGGTTCAGATTCAGACAACTGGCGTCGTCGCCGCGGCGCTGCCGCAAAGCGACTATTGCGATGTCGTCGGATGCGTTTGCAGCGTGGGCGACTTGACCGACAAACGAGGCATCGGGCACTTTGGCCATCGGCAGGGCGGTCTCGATCCAGAGGGCAAATCCGCCCGTACCGGAATCGCGTTCAGCATAACGCGCAGGACTTCGGCGGTTCAGTCCAACACCCAGCACGATGAATACCCCGCACGCCACCGTCAGCATCACCGCCAGACTGCGGCCGGGACGCCGGATCATGTTTTTGGCAATCAGCCGAGACGAACGGGACGGTGTTTTGCGGATCACAGCCGCGGTACGCATCATTTCCGCGGCCCACAGCATCAAGATCAGCAGCAAGAGACTGCCGTTCATAAAGAAAAACAGCTCAGGCCGGAGTAGCGAATCAAGCAAATAAAATGAACCAATCAACGCCGCCGCCAGAACCGCCAACAGCACCAGCCGGATGATTCGTGCGGCAGTCGAAAATGTTCCGGAAATAACAGCGGGGGTATAAGACAGCAGGTCAATCGGTGTCTTCTTGAAATGGACGAGAAGGCCGCACCCCATAGCGCCGATGGCGACCACAAAACCCGCGCCCGCGCCGATAACCAATGTGACAGGATTGGCGTAAAACCGCAGCATTGCCCCGGCCACTGCGTCCTGCCAGACCGTTCGCAAACCCGCCATCATCGCCAGTGTATAGCCAACCCCCAGCATCGTGCCGCCGACAGTTCCCAGCAGCGCCAGCAATGCGCCCTCGCCCAGCAGCAGCCGGGCTGTTTTGCCTTTCGTCCAGCCCATGGCCAGCAAAATCCCCGCCTGACGGCTGCGCTGTTGAAGAGAAAACACAAAAATCAACGCCAGTAGCACCACACAGGCCAATATCAAAAACAGACTCAGTCCGGCAAACAACCCCCCGAAATCCGTCGATCCGGCCCCGGCGCGCCGACTGTGCTCGGCGGCATCGATAAAAAACAGCCCCAGCGACGCCGGCTCCAGCACCTCGGCCAGCTCCTCGCCCAGCGATTCAACCGTATTGTCTGCCATCGGCCAGCGAATCGCCGTCAGATTGCCGAATCGATTGCGCCATAAATCCTGCGCGGTGGTCAGCGAGATGAACGCCTTGGGCGTGCCGCGATAACGGTCCCAGTACGCCTCATCCTTATCGCGAATCCGATTCAGATCAATTGGAATCGCCGGATCCCAGTCCTGACAATTTTCCGCATCCGCCAAGCCGGGAAACGGCGGCATCAGCGTGGCATCGGCGGCAAAACCGAGCATCGGCACGATCTGACGGACAAGGAACGTCCGGCTTTGTTCAATCAGCGTATGGGTCGGGCTGATGGCGAAATAATCCATTTGCAGCGTATCGCGCGGCTCGACGTTCAAGTCGTCGGCCAGCCACTCATTGATGATGATTTCGTTGTCGCCCAGTGTTGCAAACAAATCGGCACGGTCTGTTCCTTCGAGGGCGGCGACCATCGAATAAGGCGCAGCCCGAGTGCCGTGCGAAAGACGGTTGACAAAATACGAAAACACACGCAGCGGGCCGCGGCCGCACTGCACGGCGGCCTGACCGACATGGTCCGGAATAAACAGCCGCATGCTTTGCAGTTCAATCGTTCCGTTGTTCGGATACTCAATCCATTCCAGGCCGAAGTCTTCTGGTTGAACCACGCACGCCAGAGCGCGATCCAATTGCGATGCCGATGAGGGACCCGAAGGCGCGGCGGAAACAACCAGCAGATTGGCGCGTCCCTCAAGGTCAAGCTGTCCGGCCAGCCACGAACGCGGCACAAAGACATTCAGCGGCGCCTGCTGGTCGGCCTGCAAGCTGAATCGCCCCAGTGAGTCATCCGGAACAAGGCCGTTGATGCTGATTCGCAGCGTTCGGCGTGATTGTTCATCAGAGGCAAAGATCAAATCGCGCGACAACGCCGACGGATCGTCCAGACGCACGATCAAATCGACCGACGATGCGCCCAGTCGCCGACGCAGCGCTTCATTGATTGCCGGCAGCACGACCCGGTCGGACGGTTCAGAATGACCCAGGGCAAAGAAGGCCTCATCGACGCCGAGCATACGAACTCGATGAATTCGCACCGAGCCATCGGGGGTCTCGACTGTCGCGTCGGTCATCAGCACCGCGGCGGTCTCATAGCCCGTACGCTGTTTGATGCGTTCGGCCAGGTCGGTTTGAAAGGGGTATTCTCCGGCAAGCAGCGTGTATTGCACCCGTCCCAGCCGCAGGGCTGCCAGTCGCTCCAGCCCGGCCCGCACCGAATCGCCTACCAGCAGGGCGCCGGTCAGCACGGCGGTACACACCATCGCGGCACAAATCAGCGCCGTATGCGTTCGCCGATAATACCGAATAGAACGAGTTAACACCTTACCGAACCGCATGGATTTCCGTATTATTGTGACAGTCCAATTAAGCGAGTTTTTTTAGTTGCTTACGATCCAGCCGAAGCCGCCGTTCCATTCGCTCGGCCAGCGGCAGGGCGTGAGTGGCAACAATCAGCGTCGTCCCTTCGGTCTGATTCAGCGCGATAAGCAATTCAGCAATTTGCTCGGCGGCCTCGGCGTCTAATGAACCGGTCGGCTCGTCCGCCAACACAATCCGGGGCTGACAGATCAAAGCCCGAATCAGCGCAACGCGCTGGCGCTGGCCGCCGCTGAGCTGGCCGGGGAAACTGTGGTGCTTGTCCGTTAAGCCGACTTTTTCGAGCAGTGCCTCGGCGCGCTGCTCGAATGTCCTGCGCTGCGCGGCACTGCAGCGCGTCGCCAGTGTCGGCAGCAGCACATTCTCCAGCGTCGTGCATTGCGGCAGCAGATGATGAAGCTGAAACACAAAACCGATTTTGCGGTTGCGTACTGCCGCCAGCGCGTCATCGGAAAGACCGGCCAGATTTTCGCCGTCCAGAACAATCGTCCCGTCATCGGGACGATCCAGTCCGCCGATCAGATTCAGCAGGGTACTCTTGCCGCTTCCGGACGGCCCGACGATCGAGACCGTTTGTCCCGACTCGACCCGCAGTGAAACATCCCGCAAGACCTCGACGACATCGCCGCCGTTGGCGTAACGTTTGCTGATATGATTTAATTCAAGCATTTCGTCCCCGTTATCCCGTTATTCATTTGTCGCGGCGTGATGCGCCTGACCGATGACCGTCTGAAAACACGCCGCCATTTGAGCGGCGGTATGGTCAATATCAAAGATCGTTTCGGCCGTTTCTCTGGCACGGCGCCGCAATTGCGCAAACCGTGCCTGATCGCTGAGCACATCCCTCAACATCTCGGCCAAATGCACCGGATTGTTCTGAGCATAAACAGCGCCTCCGCCATGGCGGGCCAGTTCAGAAAATACGCCCGCGTCCGGCTCAATGAACGGCACGCCGCAGGCCATCGCCTCAATGGCAAACAAACCGTACGCCATCGGCTTACGTGCCGGTACGCTGATGACCGACAGACGGTTCAGGAATTTTTTTCGTGCCGTACCGGTGTAGTCCGGTTCGAAGAGGACATAATCCGATAAATCCAGCGCCTCGATTCGGCGTCTGACTTTGCGCAGAAAAACGGCGTCGCTGCGAAGACTGCCGCCGGTTACAAGCAGCCGAGCCTGCGCAAACCGCTCATCCCGACGCAGCATAAACAGCGCATTGACGAGGATATCCAGCCCATTGTCGTGGCACATTCGAGCCAGAAAGCCAATGGTCGGCTTGTCGGGCGGTTCGGCCGCGGGGGTAAAGTCATTGACCTCAATGCCCGTCGGAATGACTGTGAGGGTCTCCGAATCCAGCCCCATCCGTTCGGCCATTACATCCGCAAAGTAGCGACTGACCGAGATAAAATGGTCTATATCGGAGGTATTTTGTTGGAGTACCTGCCAGGCACGCTCGGCCCACGGATGCCCCAATCCGTCCAAAAAGCCGTCTTCGTCCTGCAGCAGGCAGACGACAGGACGAGCCAATGCTTCGCGAAGCGGCTGAGCCAGTCCGCTCAAAAGCGCATTGGACAGCAAAATCATATCCGGTTGATCCGGCAGACTCCTCAGCCAGTCGCACAGTCGCTCGATTTCTTTTCTCTGGCGTCCGTTTGCACCCTCAAGCATCGAAATGGTGGTTTCACCCAGATCGCGTGCCCGGGTCATCGAAGACAGTTTTGCAATCGGCCGCAGCAGCAGCGGGCTGTCCAGCCAGCGGTCCAGCCACATCGGGGCCTTGCGAAACAGGCCGAGTTTCTGCTGGAGATAGACATTGATGCCCCCAAAGAAGATAGGGGCGGACTGTAATGGTTCGGGGTTGCGAATCTGAAGCGGCAAATACATCGGCACAAGGGTCACCTCGTGTCCCAAACGACGCATCGCCCGCACCAGCGCCAAATCGCGCAGGCAGTTTTCGCAATAAAAATTATCACCCGATCCCGGCGTCAATTGTACGATTCGCATGGCAGTCTTTCCCGATAAGGCATCCGTGTTTGCGATGCCACCATACCCGAAAAGCCCGCCGTTTGCAATGCAGAATCGTTCGGCGACTTACTGCTGCAGATGACAGGTGGGAATCTCCCTGTAGGACGCGGGGTTATACTGAATGCGATAGGTCGTGGTTTCGATCGTTTGGCCTTCCAGATCGTCAAAGCCTTCGGGCAGCAACCCCACGGGCCAGGAGTCGATATCCTTGTTGTCAAAATATAATTTCGAGCTGCCCCCCATCGTCATAGGGTCGTCGCTGTAATTGATCACTGTGCCGTTGATGATCAGTGTTGGGTCTCCGGTGAATTTGATCCCGTTGCCGACGATTGATCCGTGGAACCGTTCATAGGCATTGTAAGTCGCGCCGATATTCAGCTCAAAGCCGGGCGCCAAAACAGACATACCCTGAAGCTGGCGGATTTGTGCAAATTGGGCCTCATCGGGTAAATTCTGAACATTGTTATTGGTCACATGGCCGCTCCACGTGATTTTGTTATTCGCGGGGTCGGCGTTTTCGTGGTCGCCCTCGGCCACAATAATCGCGCTGATCGTACAGCTTCCGCCAAATGTGACTGTATTGGGCTGTTCAATATAAAGAACGCCGCGGATTTCATAAACGCCGGTAAACGTGGGATTGGTTCCGGCTTTGATGACCGCATTGTCCAGGGTATAGACGCCGCTCATCGAGCTGGTGATTTCAGGGCCGGTGGCGTACTGGCGAAACTGCTGAGGATTGGGGCGGGGAAACTCCACGCCTGTGGTGTTGACATACACGCCGCGATCGTTGATTTCCTGTTCGGTAAAATTGTTGGGGTTAAAGGGCCACCAGGGCTGAACCGCACTGCCGTCAATCCAGGGATTGCCGCCCAGTTGAACCGTGGTATGGTTGGGGTTGGCGATGCTGACATTGCCGGAGATGGTACAGCTTCCGTTGATGGAGAACGTCTGGCTGCTGTTCAACGCTTCAACAAAAATCGATCCTTCCGAGGCTTGGTTGTAGCCGGTCACAAGCGTGTTGCCGGTCATCGAAATAGGCCCTTTACTGGCAACGCCATAGCCGAACAAAGGCGACAAAGGAGGCAGTTCGGGTTCGGTTTCGCTCTGGGTGGTCACAGGGTCCATTTTATACTGCACCTCAAGCCTGCGCAGTATGTTGTTGTTCCCGGTGACGGTGCGCCCGGTGACGGTCATTGTGATCGTATTTGCTTGATCATAACGAATCTCGGCATCAAACGATTGAAGGACGCCGCTTTGATTGCTCTGCAACGCAACGCCGGGAATATCAAGGCCCGTCAAATTTCCGTCGTTATCCCAAATGAAATTCTCGTCGGTGATGTTTTCGACCGACGCTTTCAATGTGTCGGCCAATTGGGCAAACAACGCCTCCTGCGAATCGGCCTCAACGTCGGTTTGGCTCAGCCAGTACCGCACGACTTCCAGTCCCGATTCAGCGGTGGAACGGGCCAGGTTGCCGGCCTGCAGATTGGCTGCGGCCAGCGTATTCTGCGACGACATCGCCAGCATCCCCGCCGAGGCTGCCATAAAAACGGCGATAAAAATCAATGCCGCAAACAGGGCCACGCCCCTGCGTTGGGTTACCTTACAGGTTCTCATAATAACACCCCCATAATATCAGTGTACAAATAAAGACTGTTGTATCTTAGTAAACTATAAGATATCCCCGAAGGGAGGGGGCAAAAAACTCGACAAAAGCGCGGCAGCGCAAGCTGCCCGATGATGTTCGTCAAAAGCGCGGCAGCGCAAACTGCCCGATGATGCGGGACCGTGTGGGTAACGCCATCCGGCTCACTTGCGCCGCTGGGCAGTTTGCTCCTCTGCGTGGTAGGAACTGCGTGTAAATGGGCTGCTCATCACCCAGCCAAACCCCAGTTTGCGGGCCTGCTGCACCCACCAGTCGAATTTATCGGGCGTGATATAGTCAACCACTTCCAGCGATGTTTTGCTGGGCCGCAGGTATTGACCGATGGCCACGCGGTCGCAGCCAACGTTTCGCAAATCCTTCAAAACCTCAAGAACCTGCTCATCCGTCTCGCCCAGGCCGAGCATCAGCGAGGATTTGGTCTGAATGTCGGGCCAGGCGGCCTTGGCCTTGCGCAAAAGCGCCAGCGACCGCGCATAATCGCCGCCCGGACGGGCTTTGGCATACAGCGATGGGACCGTCTCGACATTGTGCCCGAACACAAACGGACGTGCCGAAGCCAGAATTTCAATCGCCTTGTCCTGGCAATCGCGAAAATCCGGCACGAGCAGCTCAAATTTCAACTCCGGCAGGACGTGGCGGCACCGATTGACGACATCGCCAAAGTGCCCGGCCCCGCCGTCCGATAAATCGTCCCGATCCACACTGGTAATGACCAGGTACTTTAACCGCATTTCTTTGGCCATTTGAGCCACGCGATCCGGCTCGGTCGCATCCGGCGGCAGAGGTTTTCCGTGCCCGACGGAACAAAACTTGCAATTTCGAGTACAAATATCGCCCAAGATAAGCACCGTCGCCGTCCCACGGCTCCAGCAGTCGCCCCGATTAGGACAATTCGCATGGGTGCAGATCGTCTCCAGCCCGTATGTATCGAGCGTGTGGTGGGTGTGCTGAAACACCTGGCCCGATCCGATTCGCCGTTTCAGCCACGGCGGCAGTCGTCGTAGGGGGGTATCTGTCATAGCGGCTATTGTGCCGCAAAATGCAGACGTTGTCAATTCCTCATCAACTTTCATCGATTCGGGATAGAATTACAGTCCTGTTCCGGGTAAAATCCTTAGGGCGACGTCGGTGAACCGGCTTCCAAGTGGAGATAATGTGAAATTAGGTATTTGTCTATCTAAAATACATCAGTTACATAGAGTAGAACTGAGATTAAGATGACGCGAGCCTATTTACTCAGTATCGGAAATGAATTGCTCTGCGGGCGGACGGTGGATACCAATGCTGCCTGGCTGAGCGGGCGATTGTTCGCGGCGGGGGTGCAGACGGCCTCGGTTCAGTGTATCGCCGACGAAACGGCCGATATCGTCCAGGCCCTGCGTCTGGCCGTACAGCGGGCAGATGTCGTGGTGGTCACCGGCGGACTCGGCCCGACCGACGACGACCTGACACGCCAGGCGCTGGCGGCCTATCTGGGCGTGGAGTTGATCTATCACCCCGAACTGGGCGAACAGATTGAGGCTTTTTTCACATCGCGCGGCCTGACAATGCCCCAACGAAACCGCGTGCAGGCCTGTATCCCCCAAGGTGCAGAGCCGATTGACAATCCCCGCGGCACCGCGCCGGGCGTATTATATGAAACAGACCAAACGCTGATTGCGTTGATGCCGGGCGTGCCGGCAGAGATGAAGGCCATGTTTGAATTGTCGGTGCTGCCTCGTATCCGACGACGACTCGGCGGCCCGGTCGTGCGGTCGATCAATCTCCGTTGTTATGGAGCTGGCGAATCGACTGTGGCCGAGATCCTGGGTGACCGAATGCGGCGAGGCCGCAATCCGCTGGTCAACTGCACCGTCAGCGAAGGCATTATAACGCTTCAGGTAATTGCCAAGGCCCACACATCGCAAGAGGCCGAACGACGGCTTGAACAAGAGCGCCTCGAACTGGAAAAAATGTTGGGCAATCTGGTCTTTGGAACCGGCGAAGACGCACTTCAAGAGGTTGTTGGGCGACTTTTGAGTGCTCAAAAAAAGATAGTAACAGTGGCGGAATCCTGTACAGGCGGACTCGTCGCCAAGCTTTTGACCGACGTACCCGGGTCAAGTGAATATTTTAATTTCGGGTGGATTACATATAGTAACCAGGCGAAAATAGAACAATTGGGGGTACCGCCTGCATTGCTTGAGGAATGTGGCGCGGTCAGCGAACCGGTAGCCCAGGCAATGGCCGAAGGGGCGATCCAAAAATCCCATGCCGATTGCGCAATCGGGATAACCGGCATCGCCGGCCCCGGCGGGGGTACGGAACAAAAACCCGTCGGTCTTGTCTATATAAGTGTAATGAACAAGGGAATTTGTCATGTTCACCGCTGTCATTTTGCCAATGCCGGTCGGGCCTCGGTACGACTGCGAACAGCGCAAACTGCGCTAAATCTGCTGCGGCTTGAATTGACTGTTTGACGACGATTACCGAACGTGGTATAATAAATTGCTTAAGAGTCAACGCATATTTTATTTTTTGCCAAGTAGGGATTGATGCAGAAAAAACAACGACATTTGGGCGAAATCCTGTACCGTAAGGGATTTGTGGACAAAAATAACCTGATTCGTGCCCTCAAAAAGTCCAAAACAACCAACAAACGGCTGGGGGAGACCTTGCTTGAAATGGGACTGGCCACCGAGGATCAAATCACTGAAGCCCTCGCCAAGCAGTTCAACCTGGAATATGTTAATCTCGACGAAGTCGAAATCCCTGCCAACGCCTCAAAACTCATCCCTGAAGATCTGATCAAAAAACATCGCGTCGTCCCTCTGGGACAGGACAATGGCGAGCTGAAAATCGCCATCAAAGACCCGATGGATTTGGATTTATTGGATTTGCTCCGGTTTCGCCTGAATACCGAGCTGCGATGTTGTCTTGCAAGCCCCACGAAAATCGACACGTTTATCAACGGTCGCATGGATGCCGTTCGCAGCAGCATTGACGCCACGGCAGCGGAACTGGCCGCAGCAGGGCACACGATTGAGGCCGAAGTCCGACGTGCCCAGGCCACAGAAGACGACGAAGAAGGCCCGATTATTCGCCTTGTGAACTTGATTATCGACGAGGCCGTGCGAATGCGGGCCAGTGATATTCACATCGAGCCGATGGCCGACAGGGTACGGGTGCGGTATCGTATTGACGGCGTGTGTGTCGAACGCGACAATATCCCCAAAAATATGCAGGCCCCGATCCTGGCGCGTATCAAAATCCTGTCCGGAATGGACATCGGCGAGCGCCGCTTGCCCCAGGACGGACGTATCAAACGCACCATCGACAATCAGGACATTGACTTTCGTGTATCCTGTCTGCCCGGTTATCACGGCGAAAGCACAGTGCTGCGTATCTTGCGGCCGGATTCGGTCAATATCGGTATTCAGGCGATTGGTTTTGAGTCGGACGACTACCAGCGGTTTACTAAAATTATCAAACGTCCCAACGGCATCTTCCTGGTGACCGGACCGACCGGTTCCGGTAAGACCACCACACTCTATTCAGCCTTACAGGAATTAAACCGTCCGGATAAAAAGATCATCACGGCCGAAGATCCGGTCGAATACAACATTGCCGGCATCAACCAGTGCCAGGTGCGTACCGAGATCGGCTTGAGCTTTGAGGCGATTCTGCGGTCAATGCTGCGTCAGGCCCCGAACATCATTCTCATCGGTGAAATTCGAGACGGCGTCGTCGCCGATATTGCCATTCAAGCGGCCTTGACCGGGCATTTGGTGTTCAGCACCCTGCATACCAACGATGCCCCCAGTGCGATCACCCGTTTGATTGATATGGGTGTCAAGCCGTTTCTCGTCGCCAGCTCGATCCAGGCCATCATGGCCCAGCGACTCGTGCGCGTGATTTGCGAAAACTGCAAAACCATCGATCAAACGCCCGACCCGCATTTTCTGCGTCTGCTGAATATCACGCCGGACGAACTGCGCAAGAATCCGGTTTACAAGGGAGCCGGTTGCAGCCGCTGTCAGGGAACCGGTTACAAGGGGCGAATCGCGATTTTTGAGATGCTCGAAATGAACAATCAGCTTCGCGAGTTGGCGTTTGCCCGTGCGCCTTCCGGCGAGCTGCGAAAAGCGGCCATCGCTTCCGGAATGAAGACGCTGTTGCAGGACGGACGAATTAAGGTCTTTCGCGGCGTCACGACGCCGCAGGAAGTCTCCCATGTCACGCAGGCCGAAGGGCTGGTGATGGATGCGTAAGAGGCCGCAGTGCGTCGATTACAAAGAAAAGGGACAGGAAACATCGAACGCCCGGGCGTTCGAGAGAAATAAGAGTATGGCATAATAAGTGATAGGGTACAGGTATGGCAACACTTCATATTGATCGTTTATTGGAAGCCTGCATTAAAATGGGCGGTTCCGACTTGCACATCGTTGTGGGACGTCCGCCTGTGCTGCGTATTTCGGGTCGGCTCCGTTCGCTGGACACCAAGGTACTCGAGCCGGACGATACAGTGGCCTTGATGAAAAGTATCACCCCCGAGCGCAATCAGCAGGAACTTCAGGAAGTCGGCGGAACGGACTATGGTTTTGCGTTTGGCGACGCAGGGCGATTTCGTACCTCTGTGTTTCGCCAGAAGGGTCATATTTCGATGGTGCTGCGTCTGATTCCATCGGAACTGCTGAGTTTTGAGCAGATCGGGCTGCCGAAGATTTGCGCCTCGCTGTGCCGTCGGCCGCGCGGTTTGTTTTTGGTCACAGGGCCGACCGGTTCCGGTAAGACGACAACCCTGGCCTCAATGATCAACTACATCAATGAAACGCTCGACCGTCATATTATCACGGTTGAAGAGCCGATCGAATACTATCACCAGCACAAAAAATCGGTGATCGTTCAGCGTGAGGTTGGCCTGGATGTGCCGGCATTTGCCGAGGCCCTGCGGCGTGCCTTGCGGCAGGACCCCGACGTGATTTTGGTTGGCGAACTGCGCGATCTTGAAACCATGGAAGCGGCCATCAGCGCCGCCGAAACCGGCCACTTGGTATTTGGAACCCTGCATACCACCGGCTGTCAGGGCACGGTCAACCGTATTATTGATGCCTTTCCCGTCAGCCAGCAGGAGCAGATTCGCGTTCAGCTCAGCACCAACCTGATTGCGGTGCTCAGCCAGACGCTGTGCCCCCGGCGCGGAGGCGGACGGGTGGCGGCCTACGAGTTTATGGTCGTTACGCCCGCGATTTCCAACCTCATTCGTGAGAATAAGGTGTACCGAATTGAATCCAGCATTCAGATCGGCAAGAAACTGGGGATGCAGCTTCTGGACGATCATTTGTGGGAACTATATGATAAGGAATTGATTGATCTGGATGAATTGCTGGATAAGGCGAGAAATCCCGGCGATATGCTGGAAAAAGCTGAAAAGAAAGCCGGAGCGTCGCTGAAGGTTAAAAAGAAATTGGATGATGAGTACGGCCAAGTCCTGAAAACAGGATAAGACGACATTTAATAGTCCAAAAAATGATTTTTTTAGATAGGTTTCCAGTGTACTGTACGCCAAGTGTCTATGTATTTATTGACTCAAAAAAGCGATATTTATTTTGATTGCGGCTCTCATATCCTTTTTCAGCATTAAAATGACCTATCTGCAATGTCATAAGTCGATAAAGCAGACAGTGGCATAAAAAATCGTCTCTTATGCCAAGTGTCTATCCTTAAAAAGTTTGCTTTTTTTCAAAAACGTCCGTATAATAATGATGTAAGGCGTCGATGTGATGAATCAAGACGCGGAGAGTTAGGCTATGGCAAAAAGAAAAATACCTCCGGTAATTGAATTGAAAGGACGTTCGCTCGGACGAATTCTCATTAAAATGGGGCTTCTGACTCGCGAAAAAGTCCACGAATGTCTCGTCCTGCAAAAGGAACGCGGAGGAAAGGTCAAATTAGGCCAGATTTTTCTTGAGCAGAATTTGATTAAAAAACGCGATTTGCAGATTGCCTTGGCAGGGCAGCGGGGTATGGAGTATGTCGATATTGAAAATATCGAGGTGCCTCAGTCTGTGCTCGAATATGTCCCCGCGCAGATGGCGCGGACTTACCGGATTATCCCCCTCCAATATGACAAGTCGCGCAATCGGCTGTCGGTGGTGATGGACAGCCCTGATAATTTCCGGGCCACCGATGACCTGAGCACACTGATGGGCTTTTCGGTCGAGGCAAAGGTGGCCGACGAGGAGGCGATTTCGGCGGCGCTGGATAAATACTACAAAGAAGAAGATTCGAGCTTGAATGAACTGATCGGCGAAATTGAGAGCGATGTTTCCCTCACACAATTTCAGGGACGCGATCAGAGCATCGATCTGGACGACTTGAAAGAAATGGCCGATTCGACCGGCGTCAAGAAGCTGCTGAACCTGGTGCTGCTCCAGGCCATTCGCGACAAGGCCTCGGATATTCACTTTGAGCCGTTTGAAGACGAATACAAAATGCGCTACCGCATCGACGGCGTGCTGTATGAGATGGTCCCGCCGCCCAAACATATCGCGATGGCCCTGAGCAGCCGTATCAAGGTCATGGCCCAATTGGATATTGCCGAGCGGCGATTGCCCCAGGACGGACGTATTCCGCTGGTGGTCGGAGGCAACCCCGTGGATTTGCGTGTGAGCATTTTGCCCACGATGTTCGGCGAAAGCGTGGTGCTGCGTGTCCTGGACCGCTCGCAGGTGGATTTACGGCTGGATATGCTGGGGCTGCGGGAACATGAATTAAAAGCGGTCAGCCAGTTGATCCACAAACCCAACGGCATTGTCGTCGTGACCGGCCCGACCGGTTCGGGCAAGACGACCACCCTGTATTCCTGCTTGAAGGAGCTGAATGATGTGGAAACCAAGATTATCACGACGGAAAACCCCGTTGAATACGATATTGACGGTCTGGTGCAGGTGCAGATTCGCCCTGAGATCGGTCTGACGTTTGCCAAGTGTCTGCGTTCGATCTTGCGTCAGGACCCGGATATTGTGATGGTCGGTGAGGTTCGCGACCTGGAGACAGCCGAGATTTCGATTCAGGCCTCCCTGACCGGTCACCTTGTGTTCTCGACCCTGCACACAAACGACGCCCCCAGCTCGGTGGCTCGTTTGCTCGATTTGGGGCTGGAACCGTTTTTGGTCACGGCCACACTGGAAGGCATCATTGCCCAGCGTCTTGTGCGGCGTATCTGCACCCACTGCAAAACCGAATTTCGCCCGACAGAAGAACAGTTAATGGAACTGGGATTGATGCCCGAAGATGTGGGCGACAAAACCTTCTATTACGGCAAAGGCTGCGACCAGTGCAACAACACCGGTTTCCGCGGTCGAACAGGCCTGTATGAAATCATGGCCATGAACGATGAGATTCGCGATCTGATTATGAATCACGCCTCGACCGCCGTCCTGCGTGAGGCGGCCAAACGCGCCGGGATGCATACGCTGCGTGAAAACGGGCTGTCGGCGATTTATGACGGAATCACCACGATTGAAGAAGTCGTCCGCGAAACGCTGGCCGCCGAGGAATGATCAAGCTGACGGCAGCATGCGGATGACAATAAAAAACAAAAATTTGAAATAGGACATTTAAGAGATTGATATAACCGGTTGATGTGCGTTTCGGCAGTGAGTTCGGGACGTTTTTGGGAGGTATAAACAATGCCCGTATTCCAATATACCGCGTTGGATGCAAACGGCAAGGAAGTCAAAGCGGAGATTGAGGCCCTCAGCAATAAAGAGGCCATCAGCAAGATCCGCAACAAGGGACTGTTCCCCACCAAGGTGCGTGCGCAAAATGCTCCTCGGAAGGTCAAGGCCGCTGCGGCCTCGACTGCTCCAAAGCGCCGCGGCGTCAACGCCAAAGTCAAGCTCAAGAAGCTGACCCAGTTCGCCCGTCAAATGGCGACGCTTCAGGACGCCGGCCTGGCGATTCTGCGTTCGCTTCGCATTCTCGAAGAACAGGAAAAACCCGGCGCGTTTAAGCGGATTCTCGGCTATGTATCCGAGGACATTGAAGGCGGCGCGACCCTCTCGGAGGCGATGAGCCGATACCCGCGCTGTTTTAACCGATTGTTTGTCAATATGGTCGCCGCCGGCGAGGTCGGCGGTGTGCTGGATGTCATTCTCAATCGCGTGGCCGATTTTATGGAAAAATCCGAACGGCTTAAAGCCAAGGTCAAAGGCGCCCTGGTCTATCCGGTGGTGGTGCTGTTTGTCGCCTTCGTCATCGTGATGGGGCTGATGATCTTTATCGTCCCCACCTTCGCCGAAGTGCTGACCGATATGAGCGATGGCGAGGGCAAACTGCCGGGGCTGACGCTGGCCCTGCTGTCCATGAGCGAATGGCTCCAGGGACGAAAGGGGCTAAACGCGCTGATGGTGCTGATGGTGCCGTTTATACTGGTGGCGATTTTCCGGTTGCTGCGCCAGTTCCGGCATACCCGTTTCGGACTGGACTGGCTGATGCTGCATTTGCCGGTCATCGGCAAAGTGTCGTATAAAACGACCGTCGCCCGCTGGACGCGAACGCTGGCGACGCTGATCAGTGCCGGTGTACCGATTCTCGAAGCCCTGAACATCACCCGCGAAACCAGCGGCAATGAGGTCTATGCCCGAATGCTCGGCAAGGTGCATCAGGCGATTCGCCAGGGCGATACCTTCGCCAATCCTCTCCGCCAGTCCAAGACGGTCGATGCCATCGTGGTCAATATGGTGGACGTCGGCGAGGAGACGGGCGATCTGGATAAAATGCTGTTGAAGGTCGCCGACAACTTCGACGAAGAGGCCGATGTGCTGGTCGGGGCGATGATGAGTATGCTCGAACCGATCTTGATCGTCGTTCTGGGCGGTGTCGTCGGAACGATTGTACTGGCGATGTTTTTGCCGATGGTCACGATGATTCAGGTCTTGATGTAATCTGTCAGAAGACAAACAGAAATTTGCGGTTTTAACGAACTTGTCATACATTGCGAAAGGACAAAAAAATGAAGCGAACCGGACAAAACAAAGGCTTTACCATTGTCGAATTGCTGACGGTCATGGCGGTCATCGCACTGCTGATCGGATTGCTCGTGCCGGCACTTGCCCTGGTCAAAGATCGCGCCAAGGAAGTTCAGCAGCGCGCCCAGTTCCACGCCATCACGTCGGGACTGGAGATGTTCAAGGCCGATTTCGGCGACTACCCCGAATCCAATGACAATAATGTCAACACCGCCAGCAGTCCACAAAAAACAGCGGATCCGACCCCTTATCTCGGCGCCAACAAGCTCGCCGAGGCGATGGTCGGGCTGGATTATCTGGGGTTTCATCCCAGCTCCGACTTCCGGGCGGACGGGGCCAACATCGTGGTGGACAAAAACTTAAATAGTCAGGAATACATCGTTTATTGGGCGTTCAATGACTCTCAGGCAGCGTGGCAGACGGCACGGGAAAATATTGAGGCGCGAAAAGGCCCCTACGTGGAGCTGGAAAACGCCAACGCATTTCGTATGGACGAGGTGTATGGGCCGGCGGCCAATTTAGGCAGTTTTTTCAGTACAGCGTGGGACAATCAGTATCCCTTGGTGCTTTGCGACGTCTATTCACGAAAGCGGTCCGGAACCGGCGCGAAAAAGACCGGTACCCCGATTTTGTATTTCAGGGCCAGAACGCATCATACGAAGCAGGATTCACGAACGGCCGCCGATATGGAAAACTCCATCTATTACTTCCCCGACAATGAGCGCATACTGGAAATGGGAATGCCGGATACCGGAGCGGGTCATGCCCTTTATACAACGGGCAATAATGAATTTGAAAATTTCGACGATATGGTTCTCAACAAGAACGTGCAGGCGGTTCGACGGCCGTATAAGGCCGGGTCGTTCATCCTGTGGTCAGCCGGCAAGGACGGCTCGTTCGGCACCGCCGATGATATCTTTAACTTCACGCGCGAAGCCGAGTAACCCGATTCTTAATTCTTGAATTTGAATTTTGAATGAAGAGTCTTTGATGATATTTGCCACTCGCCGACAATTCGGGATGACGTTGACGGAAGTGCTGGTCTCGCTGGTGGTGCTGCTGATTCTGATCAGCGCCGCGGCCCGGCTGGGCCAATACGTCAAGACCCGTTCGGCGGTGCAGTTGGCCGACAGTCTGCTCAGCGTCATCGACACGGCGATGCAGTTGTATTATGAAGACTATCAAGCGTTTCCGCCGCAGGTTCACGCGGCGTCAGAAGCGGGTTTTGAAGTGGCGACGGGAACATCCATAACCGTGGTCAATGGCGCAGTGTCGGCTGATTATTGGTCCAGCGCTGCGTTGTATTGGATGCTGAACCGAAGCCCCCACAGTCGGGACATCATCGCCGCCGTCTCAAGCCGTCTGGTCAGTGCCGAAGATGCGGCCGCCCGGCCGATTGTGATTCAACTGGCCGACGGCGAGCGCAAAAACCTACTGCGTTTTGTTGACCCCTGGGGGATGAGCCTGCGGTATGAGTATGTGCCGAGCGATCATTTCCCGCGGCTTCGCTCGGCCGGGCCGGACGGCCAATTCGGAACCGAGGACGATATTGAGAACCGGTAACAAAAACGCGGCAGCGCGAGCTGCCCGATAAAACGTAAACTTGTGGGTTTTGCACCGGCAGTTTGCACTGTCGGGTTGTTGCAGAGAGTACAGCCCACCAGCGGTCGTTGATAAAGGAATACACAATGCAGCACAGGCAAAGACAATTAAGGGCGTTTACGCTGATTGAACTGCTGACGGTCGTGGCGATCATCTCGATGCTGATTATGATCTTCAGCGTCGGTACGCGCAAGGTGACCATTATCGGCAAAGGCCTGCAGCAAAAATCCGTCTTTCACGCGATGAAGGTCGGATTGGAACTGTTCAGCGGCGATTTTCAAAATTACCCCGATTCAGCCGTTCGCCATCAGTCGGGCAATCAGCAGGTCACCGGCGCTCAGCATCTGGTCGAGGCCCTGCTCGGACGCGACGAGCAGGGTTTTGAGCCGCGCACCGGATGGTATCCGCCGGACGATACGCACTATCGCCCCGATTCGCCGATCACAAGTCTGTACAGCAGCACGTCCGAAAGCCTGGCGCGTCGCAAGGGGCCGTATTTTGAACTCAAATACGGCAGCGTCAACACCCTCTTTGAGTTGTGGGACGGCGTCAAGGGCGGTTCGCCTGTTTATGATTCCGGTTCCGCGCCGTCTGAAATGCGATACCGTTCGCCCGTCATTACGGATGTGTTTAATCGCAATGACACGCCTGTCGGACGTGTGGGGATGCCGATTTTGTATTTCAAGGCCGATCCGTCCAAAGTGTTTCGAATTGACCCGACCACACGTCAGCCCGTTACTATCCCTGCTCCCGCCGACTACCGACAATGGACGTACAACTTTGATGACAATCGGGCAATCCTTGAATTGCCGTGGCTGCGCGATACGAGCGTAACGCCGGGTCTGAATCGGCACTATCAGGACCCGGATGACCCCGGCAAAACCCATGCACAGGTGTTTTATGAACAGATCACCCAGCCCGGCAGCAACCCGTCGCGCGGCTTTTTCAGGCCGCATAATCAAAGTACGTTCATCCTGATTTCCGCCGGCTGGGACGGCGTCTTTGGCACAAAAGACGACATAGTCAACTTTGATTAGAATACATCGAGTCAACAGAGGTTCGTTTTTTCGACACAGAGGATTAAACAGGAACAGCAAGCCGAAATCAGTGTGAATCTGTGTCCATGATAAAAGGATAATAATTATGCAGAACAGCAAAAAGACAATTCGAGCCTTCACCCTGGTCGAGGTACTGACGACGGTGGCGATCATCGGGATTCTGCTGGCGGTGCTCATCCCCGCGTTTAATCAGGTCGGCAAGACGGCCATGATCGTCAAACAACGGGCGCAGTTTCAAAACATTGAAATCGCCCTCGAAACCTTCCGCTCCGATACCGGCGACTACCCGCCCAGTGTGTGGGATGTACCACGCTATGGCCAATATTCTGCCTCGCAGCGTCTGGCCGAGGCGGTGGTCGGGCGCGATGGATTCGGCTTTCATCCCGCCTCCCGTTTTCATGAGAACGGCAAAGGGGACATCGACGGCGATGGGGTTCTGGACCCTACGGCCCCCAATACTACGATTTACAACGCAATTGACGGCGTGATATGCAGCAGTGATGATTATGTGCAGACAGCCGAGGAGAATCGCGCCGTTCGCAAGGGGCCGTACCTCGAATTGGAAAATGCCAATGCAGTGCGGCTCAGCGATTACGGCCCGATCTATCAGGATTTGACACAAAACAGGCCGCCCAGTCTGGTGCTGGCCGATGTGTTCAAGACGGCCAAATTAACAACCGGCCGTAAAACAGGACGGCCGATATTATATTATCGTGCCAATCGTCTGAAGACAGGCCATAGTGCAGATACCATAGGGGCCAACACCTATGCTTATGCGGAAGGCAATGTAATTGCTACACGCACGGGGAAGTCGATTGAAGCGGGTTGGTTTTACCAAAGAACGCGGAATCCGAATTTTACCGATCCGCCCCGGCCGTATCGGGCCGAGTCGTTTATCCTGCACAGCGCCGGCCCGGACGGGGTGTACGGCACGACCGACGATGTGTTTAACTTTGATGAAAGGGACTAAGACGCCCCCGAAACGGGACGGTCTTTCACGGCGATGCGCACACACAGGCAACAATCCGGCCTGACGCTCACGGAGCTGACGGTAACCGTAGCGGTCATGGCGATTTTGATGACGCTGGCGGTGCCCGCGGCCAAGCGGCTGACGTCCTCGCTCCAGGGCGGCGCCGGCGCACGCGGGATGATCAGCGCCGCCATGAGCAACGCCCGCGCCATCGCCGTCCGACACGGAACCTATGCCGGTCTCTGGTTTCATCAGACTGATGAAAAAACTTATATGATTTTCATTGTTCATGACAGCAGGCCGGAGTCGGCCGGCGGAACAGGTTTAGCGTATGGATTTCGA
Source organism: Anaerohalosphaeraceae bacterium (assembly GCA_050309605.1). Taxonomy (GTDB): domain Bacteria; phylum Planctomycetota; class Phycisphaerae; order Sedimentisphaerales; family Anaerohalosphaeraceae; genus T3Sed10-213. The sequence goes on along the minus strand of JBNRMN010000021.1, from coordinate 42,790 downwards.
CCGGTTGAAGGGCGAAAAGCCGTTGCCTTGCCCGATGGCGTTGCCGTGTTTGCAAAAATAGAAGGTGCCCGACATACGCTTTTCCCTATCGTTTTCAACGCGGCGGGCAGACTGACATCGCATCCTGTCAGATACAAAGGACGCCTGCCGTTCAGAATACCGCCGGAACCTTATGATTCCGGTATGAATATCCCGAGCGTTAGCCGCTTTTATTTGTCGGAGAATAATGATCCGGATTCGGCCAGAATACTGATGGTCAGTCCTTATACCGGCGAACTGCTTGGCGAATAAACTACGAACTACGAACTAAAAACTATATAAGAATGACTCCTTATCGGCGACAATTCGGTTTTTCGCTCATCGAGGCGATGCTGGCCACGGGCATTCTCGGCGTGGGGCTGGTCTTGATTGCGATGGTCTTTCCGGTCGGCATCAAACTGACAAGCATCACGACCGAACGCACCATCGGCGCCATCGCCGCCGATGAGGCCTTCGCCAAAATTAAGCTGTGGGGTCTTCCGGACGCGGAGAATTGGCCGGTTTTGCCGAACCAGACAAGCGTGGGATTTCTCCGATTGTTGAATGCCAAAAATGCCGGCTTACCCGGTTGGTCGGACGTGGATTTGTCGTGGAAGGAGTTTCTGTATGAGTCGAACGAGGATTCCAACCGGCAGCGCGTGTACCATTGGTCGGCGCTGTGCCGAAAACTCAGCGACAATGAGGTTCAGGTAACGGTCTTTGTGACCCGAAAAGTCGCGCCGAATATTCAGTTTCGCAGTTTTAAAAGTACAGACGTGGGACCATTGCCGGACGAAGAACGGCCTTGGCCTTGGCCTTCACCGGTGACGCTGCGCTTGGGATACGAAGGCAATCCCAAAGAGTTGAAAATTGTGACCTTGTTGTGGGGTGATGAGTACGACTTTTTCAGCGCCGGCACGGTTCTGGTCGATGACCGCAGCGGCAAGCTGTATTATGTACAGGAAACGCAAGACAGGGACGGCGACGGCCTTCGCGAAACGCTCGTGCTGCGAGAGCCTTATGTGCCGCCTGAAGCAGGAGACAGCTTCCGGTTTTGGGTCATCCCGCCGGGCATCGGCAGCCCCCGCAATCCCGTGATTGCGGTGCGCCAAAAAGTGATGCGGCTGGAGTAAGAACGGCATACCATGAAAACGACAACAGACAAAGCGTTTACGATTGTTGAATTGCTGGTCGCCATGACCCTGGTGGTGATCCTGGTGGCGCTGTCCAGCGTGATCTTTGCCGCCGCCGTCCGAGCGCATCGCACCGCCGACTCGACCATCGAAATCTCGCGCCGCGCCGAGGTCATCGCAGAGCAGTTGCTCAGCGACGTTCGCGGCCTGCGAAAAGACGCCCCGCTGGCGATCCGGTTCGAACGCGATCCGGCGACAGGCCGGCATTACGATCAGATTCTGTTTTTTGCCAACGGTAATTTTCAGACCATCAACCGCTATGCCGATAAAACCGTCTGGGGTAACCTGTCGCGGATTTACTACGGCCACGCCTGGGAGGTGAATTATCCGGCGGGAACTTTTTTGAAAGGATACCGCCCGAACGTGGGGGCTTTGCCGTCTTCTGATCTGTTATCCCGCCGGGCACATGTGCTGACTTCGGATTTGGAACTGACGCTGTTCCCTGATCCGGAAAACTTTGTGGACACCTTTGTGCCGTCTGCAAATAATCGGCTTGAGTACGACCGTCTGGCACTAACCCACTGGAAAAATTTGATGCGGAATACTCAAAATGCGACAGCTTTGTTGCTGCGTAATTTTTTTAATGAGCGAGATATGGTGTTGACCGGACGCCCGATGATCGATATGACCCAGGCGCAGAAGGCGCAGACGCTCCACTTACTCCTGTCAGAACACATCAGCGAATTTAAGGTCCAGTGGGCCTATAAAAGTCAGGACTTGCTGAATCCCGAAACAGGATTACCGTTGCCGGAGAATGCCTTTGCGGGTGTACGCTGGTGGCCCAGTGAGGATCCGGCCGGCAATGGCTCGGTGTCATCGGATTTCCAGTCAATGGGTGCCAATGAGTTCGGCGTCTATTTTCAACTGCCCGGCGGCACCGCGATGATGGATTGGTTTAATGCAGCCGGCTGCAAGACCGGCGGCTTTATTTTTCGTCAGGATTTTTTCCCTCGGGCGCTGAAGTTCACGTTTACCGTGTATGACGAAAAGGGATTGTTCCCGGACGGCAGGACGTTTACCCAGATAGTAACCGTTGAATAAACAGCCTCGAGTGCTCTTTGGACAATTTAATAACAGGCAATGGGTCAAATATACAACAGCGCCGCAGCCCGATCTAAACGCGGCCGGGTGGGTTGTGCCGGAATTATCCGACTTGCATGTGTCGCTTGACTTTTGTTCTGAACCCAACCAGCCCGCCCGTCAGCAGCAGCGCCAGCGTTGTCGGCTCGGGGACCAAGACCACGACGCGAAATCCCGCACTGCTGAATTCACCGTGCGGAACGGCAATGTAATGCCGATAGGCCGAGGAGAGGACAAAGTCGTCCTGCGTATCAAATGCGCCGCCGCGCAACACCCGATAGGAACCGACGGCCGTTTCGTTCCACTCCCAGACGTTGCCCATCATATTATAAGTGCCGTTCTGCTCCCGTGTTCCGTCGGTGATGTTCCAGGGGCCGTCGTAGGGCCATGTCTGGCCGTACATCGCATCCACGCCTGCTGCGGGCGGGTCGTCGGAGCCGTTGGCGTACAAATGGTAGGTATCGTTTTGAGCGTCATAATACGCGGCCTTGTACCATTCATCTTCGGTTGGCAGGGCATACACCTTGCCGTAGTCCAGCATGGCCTGTTCGCGATCGATGCCCGCAAAGCGGCCGTCCTGTCCGAACAGATACGCGCCGCTGTACTTGTCGCCGCTGGTCAGCCAGTTGCAGTATTGAGCTGCCTCATACCAACTGACGTTTTGAACGGGCAGGGCGTCCTCGGTGTAGGTTGAGCTGTGGCTGTACCCGCCGTCAGCGCCCGTCGGAGCACCGGCAACCTGGACAAACTCGTTCCATTGGGCGTTTGTCACGGCGTAACGCATGATTTGGTAGGTGTATTCGACGGCCCCGTAACCGGTCGTACCGTCGCTCATTACGCGGGTATCGGCCACATTGCCGGGGTTGCTGATGGTCAGAAATCCTGCGGCGGCGTTAGGGCAAAACCCCCCAATAAAAGCAGCCGCTGCTGCGATCAGTATCATTTTTTTCATCATCTTCCGTCCATCCTCAGTTTTCAATCCCTCGCGTTGTTTTCCCATTGTCGGAATGCTCCTGAACTTTCCGTCATTTCCCCGTGAGCCAAATTGCTGCGGATTCCTTTTCCGGGGGAATATGTCCATTAGGATAACAAATATCGAAAAAAAAGTCAAGATAAAAGTTTTTAGCATAAATATACCTGAATTAGAGAGATTTCTGGATAATGATGTCAGGCACAAGACAACAAAATAACAGCCGTCGCGGCTCGGCGATGATTTTGGTCGTGGTGGTCACCGTCTTATTGGCGGTGGTGGGGGTGATGTTTGTCATGGTCGCCCGGCTCGGCGAGATGGAAACCTCGGCCGTCATCGACAGCCGCGACCTCGACGCCGCCGTCGATACCGTCGTTGCGCACATTCACAGCGTGCTGGTCGAGGACTTGTTTGAACCCGACGGGACCATTGGCAAAGACGGCCCGGATTATACCTGGCCGGGGCCGGACCCCCGGACGGGCAATCGCTGCTGTCCCTGGCTGGCCGTGCTGGAGCCGAACAGCGATAATGACTTTCAATGGGACTATATTTCAGATTTATCGGAGCCTGGCTCATGGCCGCCTTTTGACAGCCGCAATCTGCCCCCGCAGATTATAACCCCCGGCCAAACGTACGGCAGCGACACTATCCAGGGATTCCCGGCCGATGCGGACGGCGACGGGGTGGCCGACAGTCGCTGGATACAAGTTCCCAACCTGACCACCAGCCGGGCAGAGCCTGTCTTTGCCGCCATCCGCATCATTGACAATTGTTCCATGCTCAACCTCAATACCGCCTTTGGGTTTTACCAGATGCCTTCCGGCATCGACTCACGCCCCTGGCACAGCAAACCGTGGTATCGATATATCTCTCCGACCAATCCGAGCGGTACAAATGACCCTTACCATACCGCCGATTTCGGCAATGAACTGGGGAGGTATCTGAGCGAAGTCAATGCCGCGCCGTTGCTTCGGGCCTATGATCGCAGCCGGGTGGAGCGATTGCACAGAGCACGGGATTCGCAGCTTTTACTTACCGCACCGGATGATTTTCACAATCAACTCGTTATGTCGATTGAATCACCGGAATCGCAATTCCTGCTGTTCGGTATCGATGATGAATTGGAAATTCGCAATCGGTATCTGTTGACCAGCAGCGCGATTGCCCGATTTGAGAAACGCCATTTGGATACCGAATCCCGCGACGCCGTTCCGCCGGCCCCTTATTCGGGCACGTTGTATTATACCTTTGATTATGGAAGAGGCACATTCGACTATGATCAAGCCGGTTACGGAAAAAGCCGAGTTCCGCGTACCCCCTTTACCGAGGGTGAACTTGTCCAATGGCGCGACAAGCTGGACCCGCTTTACTTTGACTGGAACCCGGACAGCGACTCGCTTGATGATTTTATTTACGACCGTCGGCATATCACGACGTTTTACAGTTTTGATCGTCCCCTGCGCACCGGGCGGTATCCGCTGTTGGACGCGGCCCTGGCGGCGGAATACAGTGGGCTGATTGACGCCGGCTATTCTCCCCTCGAAGCCAGGCAACGGCTCCGAGATATTGAATCGGTGTTTCGTCCGCTGGATTTTCGTCCGATTGATCTGCGGCATATCACCGACCCGGCCAATCCCGACCGCATCACGGCCAACACCCCCGGCGCGCGCGGCCATCTCCTGCATTTGCTGTATGCCTATCGGGCGTATTTTCTGCCGAGCGACGTTGACCAGCAAGAACCGGATGACCAGCCGGAAGCCCTGCAGCAGGCGGCCTTCAAGGCCGCTCAGGCCGCAGCCAACCTGATTGATTATCTGGACGACGACAACCCCGCTGCGCAGGGACCGTTTTACGCCGCCCGATTCGGGGCGCAGGACAACCCCGATCCCACCTTTATTACCGAAGCGATCATCAATGAAATGCTCGACGAAGCCGGTCTTGATATCGCTTTGTATCCTGAATTGGCTTTTGGATTGGACCCTGACGATATAGTGTACGGCTACGAGCGTCAGCCGTTCCTGTCGGAAATTTATTGCCAGTATGACGGCAGTGTACCCGGCGGGGCGGTCAGGGCGTTTGCCATTGAACTGCTCAACCCCTACGATGAACCGATCCGTCTGGACGGCTGGCGGTTTCAGTTCGGTTCGCTGCCCATCCCTTTGGACGGACAGGAATACGAAGTGCCCGCCCGTTCGGGCGATGAACCCGGCCGACTGACGATTTGGCGGTCGCAGTCGATTGCAATGTATCCCGTGCAGGTGACAGGCGATAATGTCATGTATCCGAGTCCTGAATTTCTCAGTCTCATGCGAAATCAGAATCTGACATTGCAGCGCCCCGATCCCCGAAACGAAGACGAATATATATCGGTTGATCGGTTCCGAGGAAACCAACTGACGCAATTATTCAGCGACACCTATCATTCCGCCAAACGCGATGACACCCAATGGCGATTTACGAATAGCGAAATTGCGCAGGAGATATGGTTCAGTACCCCCTGGGAAGCGACGCTGGGCCAAAATAACGACATCGAAGGCATATTTCCCCAGCGAAAAGGCTACCAGCTTCCTGTGGCGGATGACGAAACGCCGACGGACCGACTGGCTGATTTTCTCAAGACAATGTGGGTATCCAATCAAAAGGAGGGCGATAACCCCCAACCCATCACGAAGCAGATTGCCGATGCCCAGGACGAGTCGGACATTCGTCTGGATATCCAAACGGCCCCTGGGCTTTTGGATTATCTCTGCTTTCTGAATCGTCCGGAAAAAGGCACGCTGCCCGGTCGGATCAACATCAACACCGCCGCCAAACACGTCATCGCCGCGGCCATTGCTCCGCAGTTGGTGATGGCCGATCCGGACGACGAACAAAACGCCCTGGTTCTGGCCGAACAGATCGTCGCCAACCGTCCCTATCGGCGCGTCAGTGAACTGCTGGGCATGGATGCGTTCAGGAAATTTGCCGAGATCGAACCCGAAGATATCACCCTCGGCGATCCGATGATTCACGGTGATTTCGAGCAGCGCGACTGGATCGTCTCGCGTCTGGCCAATATCTTTACAGTACGCAGCGATGTCTTTACGGCCTATATCCTGGTACGTCTCGGCCCGAACGGCCCCGAACGGCGAATGATCGCGATTTTTGATCGCAGCCAGGTTGTCTCGCCCGACGACCGACCGACATTGGTTGCCCTCCATCCCGTGCCTGATCCGCGATAAACCCCGCTGCGACATCCCCAAATATTACAGGGGCGGCGCTTGGGTCGGACGAGTGCCGATATAACCGGCCTCATTGCAGAGGGTCAGGATGCCGTGTCCGAGCGGGGCGGCGTCATCGGAGCCGCGCGAGCCGCCTTCCACCAGCACCGCCGCAATGATAATGCGTCCGGCCTGATCTTCGGCAAAGCACTCAAACCACGCATGTTCCGGACGTTCGGTCGAGCCGGTTTTGCCGAAAATGGTCAGGCCGCGGCGAAACAGTTCGCTGTCGCGAAAGATACGATATGCGCTGCCGCCTTGTTCGTTGACCACCGCCGCCATCCCGTCTCGTACCGTCTCAAGCGTTCGGACAGAAATCGGCACGCGGCGCTGATACCGTTCATTAAACACATCCGCCTCGTCAAGTACCAGTCGCGGCGATTTGTAAATGCCGTTGCGTGCGATCACGGCCAGCGCATTGGCCACTTGAAGCACAGTCGCCCGCAGGTTGCCCTGGCCGATGCCCCAGAACTTGCGTTCCCAGTCCACCAGGGCCGGCAGATCGTCGGGGCTGTCAGCCGGGGCGGACTGAATACCGGCGATCAGGCTGCCGTGCGCCTGTCGGATACGCGGCTGCATCTCGGCAAATCGCGGATGATCCTGAACGAATGTGTGCGGCAAATCCAGGTGCAAAATCGACCGCCCGAAACCGAGATCAAACAACCGCGATTGCAGCGTCTGACTGTCGAGCCGATGAGCCAGCCGCGAAAAATAGATGTTGCAGCTTCCGCGGACCGCGTTGCGGGCGTTGTTGCCGCCTTCGTGTTCCCATCGCCAGTCGTGGCAGCTTCCCTGACGCTGAAGCAGACAGCGCGGCCAGCCCGCCGGCGGGTTGGTATAGGGACAACTGATGATTTCGTCCGGACGAACGGCGCCTTCTTCAAGACCTATCAGCAGAATCAGCGGCTTGGCGGTCGAGCCGGGCGGATAATTGGATTCCAGCGCCCGGTGCAGCATCGGCTTGTTGGGGTCATTGATCAGACGGGTATAATCGCGTCGGACGGTATTCAAATCGAATCCCGGCGTCGAGACCAGCGCCAAAATGTCATTGGTCGCCCCGTCCAGCACCACCGCCGCACAGGGACTGGACGCATTCGGGTTGGTTTCGGGGTTTTGCAGCAGCGATTCAATCTGCTGCTGAAGCTCAATATCCAGCGACACAGACACATCGCCGCCGTATTCCGGGTCAGTCCGCGACAGCTCATTGCCGTCCTTGTCATAAACCACGCGCCCGCGCCGTCCGCGGAGTACCGGCTCGTAGGCCTTTTCAATGCCGTCCTTGCCGAGAACTTCTCCCTCAAGATACCGCCGATATTCGTCCTCTTCAAAAAGCTGCATCTCCTCATCCTGCCCCGGCGCGACCCAGCCGAGAAGCTGACAGGCCGCCGTGCCGTAAGGATAAACGCGACGCGCCTCCGGTCGAATGGCCACGCCGTCAAAATGGATCAGCGCCAGTTGAGCACTGAACAGCGATTCTTCATCCGGAAGATCGATCAACGGATAAAACTCTGCCATTTCCCGCAAGTCCACACGCACGATCTGGGCCGGACTGATTGTGTCGCGCTGCCGACGATAGTCGGCCATTGCGGCATCAGGATTTCGCCGCCGCCACCAGATGTAGCGTGCCAGCTCCCAGATGCGATTGTTGATCCCTTCAATCCGCGCCTCGATCTCGGCCTGCGGTACGCCGCCCAGATCCGCCGCCAGTGCCGCCGCCTCGCGAAGCGTCAGCAGATGCTCGGCCCATTCCGCCTGCAAGGCGGATTCCGCCTCTTGTCGGGAGGTGTCCGGTGTTATTCGGCGAAGAATCTGACCTTCCTGCCACCGCGGATCGGCGTATCGGGTCAGGGCATAGCGGATATACAGCGAAAACGCCGGACGATCCAGCGCCAGCGTTCGTCCGTTGCGATCAAAGATTTTGCCGCGGACCGTCGCCAGCGACTCCGGCGGCAGGATCCGCAGCAGTTCGGTTTGGCGCCGCGCCTCGTTGACCCCGAACACTTGCAGCATCGCCAGCCGTGCCAGCGCAATCAGCAGCACCCCGACGCACAGGGCGACAAAGATCTTCAATCGACGTTGGTACATAAAAATCGTTGAAAGTGATTGATTAACTCATAACGGATTGACATTCCGTTCTGTCTGTCTCATCGCAGGTATCCGCGCTGAGGAGGCGACGTTTGAAGCGATTGGGACGACGCCGGTTGATTGATCCGTTCCAGAAACCGCCAAAAAAACGAACCGATGAACGCCGAATAAAGTCCCGTCAGCACGAAGATTCGATAGGCGTAGTCCTGCCGCTCGCCGGTTTTCAATGCGCCCAGCCAATAGGCGATCACGGCGGCGATGACATAGGCCGAAAAAATCAGCGCCGCCGGAGACACCTCGCGCCGCAGCACAAAATACTCGCCGAGCTGATTGAGCAGCCCGCCGATCAGACAATAACTGATCGTGTGCGGCCCGATCTGACTGCCGCTGATGTCCATTGCCAGACCAATCACAAACGAGGTAATAATCGCCTCATGCGTGCGGCAGTGAACGGCAAAAAACACAAGCAGCACAATCAGCGCAGACGGCCGAATATGCCATTGACCCAGCGCAACCGCATTCAGCAGATTGCCTGCCTCAAGCACAGCACCAAGCAAAACCAGAATCGCAAACAGAACCCATCGCATTGAATTTATTGCCTCTCGGTTCCCGGCGTATCGGACACGATCACGGCGGCGGTTTTTGGTTCAGCGCCAATGTCCGTCGGTTGCACGAAAATTTTCCACAGCAAAGGCGACTCTTCATCCGGCTGTACCTCGGCCACTTTGCCGATGATCACGGGCGTATCCAGCAGCCCCGGCCGCGGCGCCGCATAGACGGCATCGTTCGGTCGGATATCCTTTTCACGCTCGACCATCGGCACAACGCCCCCGCGTTTGCCGTCGCCGATCATCATGGCCGCCACATCCAAAGCAGCCCCGTCCCGGCGGATTCGAATCGGAATACTCTGGTTGGCGTCGGTCAGCAGACGCACTCGTGCCATCGCGTCGGAGGTTTCACGAACAACACCGATAATGCTGTTGTGTTCGGGACTCATCACATAGCAGCCGCTGTGCACTCCGTCGGCGGCGCCTTTGTTGATCAGGATTTCATGATTCAGACCCGCCGCCGGCCCCACCACGTCGGCGACGACCAGCCCGCTGTAAAATCGAGGCAGACTGCTGCGAATCCGGGCCGCCGTGTTGTATTCGTCCTGAAGTTTCATCAGCCGGGCGTGCAGATTATGGTAGTTTTTCCACAGCGCGTTGTGCTCTTCAAGCGAAACATACTGCTCCTGCGGACTCGGCGCCGCGGCGTGGTCGGGAAATCGACGCCCGATGCGAAGCAGCGGTTCAAACGTCTCGGCAAACAGAAAATGGACACGCTGCGTCACGGATCGCGGCAAAAGCAGCAGCACAAATCCGCTGCTCAGCAACAGCAAAAACAAACCGCCGTTGGATAGCTGAAAATGTCTGCGTGCCATATAAAACACAATTTGCCGGTTAAAAATTTCGGTTTCCTGTCCCCATCGCCGGGGCGGATGGCGGACATACGGTCATCATGAGACAGACCTGCTCTTGGTCCTCTGCAATCGAAGGGGTTACCACGCGGTGCCGGTGGAATCCAGCGTGTCCTTCCACAATTCAAGATTTTCCAGATAAACGCTCGTCCCGCGGGCCACGCACGTCAGAGGGTCCTCGGCGTGAACCACCCGCAGGCCGGTGGCGTTGGCCAGCACTTTATCCATCCCCCGCAGCAGGGCGCCGCCGCCGCACAGCGTAACCCCGTTTTCTATCAGGTCCGCGGCCAGTTCCGGTTCGGCCCGTTCAAGCGTTCGCATCACCGCTTCAATAATCCCGGCGATCGGCTCACGAAAAGCCTCGCGGATTTCCTCGCTGGTAATCACGATTTTTCGCGGCAGACCGGAGATGGTGTCGCGACCGGCGATTTCCATCGTCATTTCCTGCTCCAGCGGGGCGGCCGAGCCGATCTGTATCTTGACCTGTTCGGCGCGGGATTCGCCGATCAGCAGGTTGTAGGTTTTTTTCAGATGGGCAATCAGCGCCTCATCGAAGTTGTCGCCGCCGACGCGGATGGATTCACACGTGCTGATGTCGGCCAGGCTGATAATCGCCACCTCCGAGGTGCCGCCGCCGATATCCACAATCATTGAGCCGGTCGGCTCGGTAATCGGCAGCCCCGCCCCGATCCCCGCGGCCATCGGTTCATCCACCAGAAAGACCTTGCGCGCGCCGGCGCGTTCGGCGCTGTCAATCACCGCACGCCGTTCCACCGCCGTGATCCCGCTGGGCACCGCAATCACGATCCGCGGATTGAAAAACCCTCTGCGGCCGTGGACTTTGCGGATGAAATAACTGAGCATTTTCTCGGTGATTTCGAAGTCGCTGATGACCCCGTCTTTGAGCGGTCGAATGGCGGTAATCGAGCCGGGGGTCTTGCCGAGCATATCCTTGGCGACCAGGCCGACCGCCTCGCCGTTGTTGAGCACGATGTTGGTGCCTTTGCGGACGGCAACCACCGACGGTTCGTTCAGGACGATACCCTCATTCCGGACGCACACCAGTGTGTTGCACGTCCCCAGGTCAATTCCCATATCCTTGCTGAACCAGCCCAGAATAGTGTCTATCACTGTGACTCCCTTCAAAACGGATTGCCGGCGTTACCGCTGCGCTGTGGGTTGTCTGTACGTCCGCCGCCGCCATAGAGGGCGTCGGTTCGGACCGGCTTACCGTCCGGCCTGAGCAATCGAAAACAGCGTTTCGTAATACAGCCAACACTTCAGAGCGACAAAAACCGCCGTGGACAATACGGTCAGCGCCGCCAGCGCCAAAATCGCGGTATATACATCACTGCTTGCTGCGGTATTTTTTCTGGCCATCGTGCGTTACTTCCATTCTCTTAAAGTTGGGTGCCTGCCGTATCGCCGACACGCGGACGCTGCTGAACAAGCTGCATCACGCCGGCGCTTTGATCGATATCCACATGGGTAATCACGACATCGCAAAGAAACTGGCTGCCGCGCGTGATGTGGAAGACCATATTCTCGCGAACACCGTCAGCCGATCCGACCGACAAATGCACCAGCGACTCGTCCACATCTTTGACCACCCCCTTGATATCCGAAGCGGTTGTCAAAGAGGCGGCAGGGCGGGCGGTTTCCGCCGCCGGGGTTACCGGCTCAACCCGGCTCACGCCGCCGCTGAGGGCGAGAATCTGTTGTTCCAGTTCGGTCTTTTGTTCCAGCAAACGCCGGCGCTCCGCTTCCATGGCCTGAAGCTGTACAATACGGGCGTAAAGGTCAGCGGTAATCTGGTTCAGTTCTTTCTGGTCTTGGATGCTCTGAGCGCGAGTCGAGTCAAGCTGCTGCTGCGTCTGTTGGAGCGAAGCCTGAAGATTGCGTACACTTTGCTCAAAGCCGGTCATCACACCTTTCCAACTGTCGGCCTGACTCTGGTACTGGGCGCTGAGCCGTTCGACTTGGCGAAGATCGGCCACCAGCGTATTTTTTTCCGTCTCCAGAGTCGCGATTTCGTCCAGCAGACGGCTTTCCATCTCCTTGAACTTCTGAAGCTGCGCATTGAACTGTTTGTCTCGTTCGGCAAGCTCGGCCTGAGCATACTGGGCCAGGTTCCTTTGTTCTTCATACAGACCCTTGAAGTTTTTGGTGCTGCCCACGAACGTGACCATCATACCGCACAGAAAAATAGAAAATAAGGACAATAAGACCGCCAGGATTTTTGTCAGCGTACTCAAGATAGTACCCTTTCATCACAGAGTATTCTTCTTATTCATATTTTGATTGCCGCCATTTAGCCGGCGCAACGTCTGGACGATACAGCGAATACAGGGGATTTTAAGGAAGTAATGTGGACAGGTCAAGCGTTTTTTTTTATCTATTCTGAACAGAATAAATAAGTCATAACGGCGACTAAATAAAAAGACATACAATTGCCACAATAAATAGATTTTCAGGGTCAAAGACCCAGCAGGTTGGCCGGCAAGATACGTTTGTTTCAAGACACAGAAATGCTGAAAAACGCCTATTTTGCCAGCAGCAGGACCGATTGGGCGGCGGTCAAGCGAATAACGTCCGACTGGCTGTCCAGTGCCTTGGGCAGCCAGTCCGTCAGCTCCGGCGTGCCGATACGCCCGATTGCCATCACCGCCAGCATCGTCGCCACATCGCCCCGGCTCAAATCGGCGTGATTCCGCAAATACTGAGCCACTTCCTCGCGCCCCGCGGGGTCGCCGAGTCGGCCCAACTGTTCGGCTGCGCAAAGCCGCACCTCCGGAACATCATCGGTCAGCATGGTAATGATGGCATTGTGAGCGTCCAAGGTTCCCAGTGCTCCCATTCCGCGAATACCCATCACCCGATCATCGGCGTATTTGCTGATCAGCAAAGCCCATAGTTTGTTCCGGTAAAGCCGCGCGTCCTTTAATTGAGCGATGGAGTCAATCGCCTGAATTTTGACCTTTTCCGAGGCCGTATCGTCCCGCATCGCACGATAAAGCAGATCAAGATCGTCGCGATCCCCGTTCTTTCCAAGCAGCAGCAGGGCATTGGCACGAACCGTCTGGTCCGTATGGGCAGCCGCCTGGCGCAAGTCCGCATGATATTCCGGATAGTTCAGTTTGATCATACTGTACGCTGCGGCAAGACGGACATTGGCGTCCTCGTCGTTGAGCCGTTCCCGTATCGGCTGTTCACAGCCGTAACACCGCATATCGCCCGCAGCCACCGTCGCCGCAAAACGCACCGGAACGGACGCATCGCCCGTCAGACGTATGATGTCGGACATCATCTCTTTTTGCCGGGTCTCAACGACCACCTCTATGGCATGATTGCGAACATAAGGGTTTTCATGCCGCAGCGAAGTACGAAGAATCTCCAGGGCACGCGGCTTCAGCGCCTGGGCCGATACCGCCGAGGCCGCCGGCCGGCTTTCAGCAGGGTGATGAACCGCCGTGGTCTCGCAGCCGCCCAGCAGCAGAACGGCAACCGTCAGCAAAAAGTATCCAAACTTAATCATCATGTGTTGTTCCTTTATGTCGAATAAGATAACGTTCCAGAATCGCACGCACAAACAATCCCGCAAGGCACGCTCCCAATACCGCATCCAGCCACCGCCCGTATCGGCTAAAGAACGTCACCCGACGGTCGATTGGGATGATATCGGTGAACCAGCCCTCCACAGCCTGCCGGCAAAGCGGTGCTGCGGGCAGGGTCCCGTCCCGGTAGTGATCGCGTATTCGACCGGTCGAGTCAATCAGACAGCTTATACCGGTATTGACGCTGCGTATGATGGCGATGCGGTTTTCGATGCTGCGAAACACGCTGATCGCCATCCGCTGGCTCAGTTCGGCGCTGGGGATGACCTGACCGTCCCGATAGCGAACATACCAGCCGTCATTGCTGATGTTCACAAGAAAATCAACACGTTTGGTCCCGTTTTCGGCCGACGCCATTCGGCGAGCGATGGAAGGATGGGTATCCTCGTAGCAAATCAGTACGCCGAACCGATACGCTCGTCCATCCGTGTCGTCAAATGTAAAGACCGTATAACGCCGGCCCGGCGTCAGATTATAATCGTAATCATAAGGGCTGAGAAACAAAATCATCCGATAAATCCACGGCACGCTGTGGCGAAATGGGATGTATTCGCCGAATGGTACCAGATGAATTTTGTCGTAGCGCTGCGGGTCAGCCGTCCCGTCCGGCCGATACAGAAACGCGGTATTATAGGTATCCGTAACGACCGGTTCGAAGCCGAGATCAACAACTCTTGCCGCATGCGCTCCAAACAGGATATACGCTTGTCTGTCGGCGTGCTCAAGAATCTGCCGATGAAACCGATGCGACTGGCTGTCCCTTGACCGATATTTCAGGTAGTCCGAATTCAGCGTTTCCAGCACCATCGTTTCAGGCCAGATCACCAGTTGCGCCCCGGCGTCAATGCACGCCTGGCTCTTGTCGAGCAGATCGTCCAGCAGAAGCTGGGCGTTTTCCGTGCGTTCTTTGATGTGTGAGGGCACATTCGGCTGAACCGACCCCGCCAGCGGACCGTCCTCCACAAAATCGGCTGTCTGCGCAAGACGCCAAAAACCATATCCGCTGGCGGCCGCAAGCAGCCCCGCGACCACCACGGCCCGTCCCCAAATCGCACGAGCAGGCAACCGCCGCGCTGTCCATTCCAAAATCCCGTCCGCCAGCAGCCCGTTGACCAACGCCACCAGCACCGACACCCCCAGTGCCCCGAACATATCGCTGATCTGAATCAGCGGCAGGATACGATACTGGCTGTGCGCCAAAAAAAACCAGCTAAAGCCCGTAAACAGCACCCCCTGGATTGCCTCGGCTCCCACAAAAATAATCGGCGCAAACCATACCAGCGGCCACTGTTTTTGCCGGACAAACCGCACCGTCAAAGCCAGCACCGGCCAATACACCGCCTGCCACAGCGCAAAAACAACATACCCCGGCCCCGTCACCGGCATCAGCCACGACAGATTGAACAGCCAGTACCCCAGCGCAATGACATACGCCCCCGTTGCCAATCGCTTGCCCGACCCGCCGGGTTCGCAGGCCAGCATAAACGGAACCCATGCCCCCCACGCCAGGAAATGCACAGTCCACGGCGCCTGAATCACCGTCAGCAAGACCGCCGAAGCCGCAAGGCCGCCGACCAGCCGCCACAGGGCAGTGCCTTTTTTATTCCGCACATCCATGCAAAAATCCCATTAACTCTTCCCCTGCCAAGAGCCAGTACCCCGCAGGGGAGAGGGGGTAAAAAAACATCTCATATTCCACAACCCCAAAGGGGTTTTTAAGGTATTCAGCCGAAGGCTCACGCCGCCGGCTTTCATCTTGTCGTCTCTGCGGGTCTATCGACTTTTCATGTTAGACCGAATGAAGTACTCAATCGGACTGAAAACCGGATCTGTTTTGACATAACTATAGTCTATAAAACCTTTTACAGTGTTATAAAAAAAGCCGTAAAAAGGCTCGCCCGAAAGAGCGAATCCTCAATTTTACACTTTCAGTTTTGATTTTTGATCTCTTAAACTGGCCATCGGTCAGGTTGAGTTAAGTAGGGTTTGCCGCTCTTTACCTGCCGGATACCCACGCCAGAAATTCCTTCAGGGCCTCTTTGATCAGCGCTGCCTCGTGCGGCTTGTCGCGATTGAGCCGCAGCCGCAATTGATTCAGGAAATAACCGAGTATTTTGTCGTCTTTGATCAGCGTATCGGCCGCGATATTCATCTCCACAAACAGCCGCTTGAGTTCGAAGTACTCCGTTGCGTCAAGTTGCCCTGCCTTGTAGGCGTGTCTTGTGTGTCTGAGTTGCTTGAGTCGCTCCTGTGTCTTGCGAACATAATCCTCGGAAATATCAAGCCCGCAGTAATGCCGTCCAAGCTGCAGTGCCGCTGCCGCCGTGGTCCCCGAGCCGTTAAACGGATCAAGCACCAGGTCGCCCGGATGCGAGCTGGTTGCAATAATACGCCCCAGCAGCAGCTCCGGCATCTGGCAGGGGTGCCAGCCCTGACGCTCATAGAACGTCCCGCACACCCGCGCATAACAATCCCATACATCATTGGGGATCTTGCCCGTGGCGTTGGCTCGCCGGTCGTTGTAAATCAACTGTCGATCTGACGGCAGCCGCACCGCCAAGTCATTAAAGACATAATGTTTGGGATTTTTGACAAAATAAAAAATATGCGCATGCGAACGGGCGAATTTGGCCTTGGTCTGCTGGCCGAAGGTGTAGTGCCAGATAATCCAGTTCCGCAGCGTCAGCCCCAAATCCTCTCCGATGAGCCGAACATGAGCAGCGTATTCATCGCCGATGGCGATATAAAATGACCCGTGTGGCTTGAGCACATTCACACACGCCGCCATCCAGTCCTTTGTCCAGGCCAGGTAGTTGTTCTTCTCAACCTTGTCGTGGTATTTATCGTACTGATACCCGATATTGAACGGCGGGTCGGCAAATACCAAATCCGCAAACGGCTCTTTGGCCTTGCCCAGCAATTCGATACAATCGCCTGCGATTATCTGATCTTTGTAGGTTTCCATGGCCGTATGATACCGCATTTATCCCAAAAAACAATACCCGTCGCCGCGTAAAACCGCTATAATCCAAACAAAGAATACAAAAAAACCATCGAACGCGGCAGGGGGTTGTGCCCCGTGGCCTGCACCCTTCCGACGGACTCGGATAAGAAGGAAGATGAAATAATGAACCCAAAGACGATGGACATCACAACCCGCAGCCCTGACCAGACCATCGCCCTCGGCCGTCGCATCGGCCGCGCCCTGACCGGCGGTCAGATTCTCGCCCTGATCGGCAACCTCGGAACCGGCAAGACCCACCTGATCAAAGGGATTGCACTGGGACTGGGTGTGCAGCAGGAAGACCTGGTCACCAGCCCGACGTTTGTCCTTGTGAATGAATATGTCACCCCCGACGGCCGCCAGATCTATCACATCGACGCCTACCGCCTTGAATCCGCCGCCGAGTTCGAAGCCCTCGGTGTCGAAGAATACCTCCGCCCCGATTCACTCGTCATCGTCGAGTGGGCTGACCGCGTCTGGCAGGCAGTGGAGCCGCTCGCCCCCGTCATCATCCGCCTGTCCCACGCCGGCGCTGATGCGCGTACCATCACCCTCGAAAACCCGCCTCCCGGCCTGTAGCCCAAGCCTCCTTCGCACTGACTTCTCACATACCCCCAAGGGGACTCGAACCCCTGTTACCGGGATGAGAACCCGGCGTCCTAGGCCGCTAGACGATGGGGGCGACTGCTGCGCACAGACACAAAATGCCTGCACACACAAAAGAGGTACGCAATCTGCTTTATTGAATTAGCGGCGGGTGGATTCGAACCACCGACCCTGGGCTTATGAATCCCATGCTCTAACCAGCTGAGCTACACCGCCTAAAATCATAACAGCCACTTAACTTACATCGTTGTTATCAGGTTGTCAAGCCTCTCTTTTGAAAAAAACCATGAAACAGCCGTCTGCGATGTTTTTTGTCGTTCGTTTTCGAACGTGCCGGCATGACGCCGATAGACGTGCCGATTACGAATTCGGTAATTCATGCAGGTACGGTATGTATGCCGAACATCGGTGCCATGCCTGTCTTAAGGGGCCGGTTTCAACGCGGCTTTCAGTTGAGCGATTTGACGGGCAACGGCCTCGGCCGCCTGATCGAGCGGCACACGCGCGGCCTCTTTCTCAGTGCGGCATTTGATTTCCACCTGGCCGTCGGCCAGTGATTTCTTGCCGATGGTCACGCGCAGCGGGATGCCCAGCAAATCGGCGTCTTTGAATTTGACGCCGGCGCGAAGATCCCGGTCGTCCAGCAGCACCTCGACACCCTTTTCGCGCAGCGCGTCGTACACCTGTTCCGCTGCTTGCATGACAGCCTCATACGGTGCGGCCGGGGTGATGATAACCTCCCACGGTGCGATCGAAATCGGCAGAATCATCCCGTTCTCATCGTGGCCGTTTTCGATGGCCGCGGCGATGATGCGGTTGATGCCGATGCCGTAGCAGCCCATCAGCAGCGGCTTTTCAGTTCCGTCGGCGTCAAGAAAGCGGGCCTCCAGCCGGGTGCTGTATTTGACGCCGAGTTTGAAGACCTGTCCGACCTCAATGCCGCGCCGGAACAGCAGCTTCTTGCCTTCATAAGTATCGCCCTCAACGGCGTTACGGACATCGACAATGTGGATAGAGTCGCCGGCCAGCGGAAAATCACGCCCCGGCACGACATTCATAATATGGTAGTCGGTCTTATTGGCGCCGGTCGCTCCGACAGCCATCGCCGCCACACCATAGTCGATAAAAACGTGCGCCGCCTTATCGCACAACCCCACCGGCCCGGCAAACCCGATCGCCGCCCCCGTGAGGTTGACAATATCGTCTTCGTCTGCCATCTCAATATGCGCGCCGTCCATCAGACGGGTCAGCTTTTCAGGATTGACCTCGTGGTCGCCGCGCACGAGCACAACGATCAGCGCTTCGCCGCTCTTATAAATCAGGGTCTTGATGAGCTGATCGGGCGTGACCTTCATATATGCACAGGCGTCGTCGATCTTACCTGCATTAGGCGTATGGAACGGCTCCACCGGCCCGACCTCGACGGGCGGTTGTTTACTGAGCGGATCGACGGGTGCCTTTTCGATATTCCAGGCCTGCGTATTGTCCTCGGTATAGACGATTACATCCTCGCCGTTGTCGCACGGTATAGTGAATTGGTGCGATCCGGAGCCGCCCATCTCGCCGGACTCGGCCTGCACGATGACGTAATCCAGCCCGCACCGCGAAAAAACGCGGCAATAGGCGTTATACATCGCCATATAGGTTTTATGGAGGCACTCCTCCGTCGCATGAAAGCTGTATGCGTCTTTCATCATAAACTCGCGCGATCGCAGCACCCCGAACCGCGGGCGGAATTCATCGCGGTACTTGGTGTTGATCTGGTACAGATTCATCGGAAGCTGTCTGTAGGACTTGATTTCGCAGGCGGCCAAATACGTAAAGCCCTCCTCCGCCGTCGGCGACAGAACATTGCCGCGGCCGTGGCGGTCGGTAAAACACCCCAGCGTTTCGCCGTAGTCCACATCACGCCCGGTCCGCTGCCACAACTCCAGCGGCTGGATGATCGGCATTACGATTTCCTGAGCGCCGGCGGCGTTCATCTCCTCACGGACGACCTGCATCACCTTCTGCATCATTCGGCAGCCGGCAGGCAGATAAATATACGTACCGCTGGCCAGTTTGCGCATCAAACCTGCGCGAACCATAAGCTGATGACTGATGATCTCCGCATCCGCGGGCACTTCTTTGACGGTCGGTATCAGAGTTTGACTGTATCGCATTGTCTGCTTTCCACTGATGGCTAAGGTTCCGTTTTGGATTTCGTGCCGGTTTTAACACCGCAAAGGAGGTATTATAGCGGCTGATGTGGAGAGTTCCACTATCTATTGGGCGTTTTTCAATGCAAAAAGCCCGTCGGAGGCAATCCGACGGGCGCAAAAACGACTGCATCCAAGGGGCGTTACACCTTAGGGTAGGTACCCAGATATTCAGTCTTGGGCAGCTCCCCGGCCAGCGGGAGGGCATAATCGACAAAGGCCGGCGTCATTCCGTTGCCCTCGGCGTTGATGAACTCGTCGGGTACGGATTTGGTCTTCTCGGCCACGTTCTTCAACTCGGTGCGGAAATATTCGGCCGCATAGTTGATGCCGGTACCGGTGCGTTTGATCGCCACCGACCCGTTGTCTTCCTTCATCGACCACTGCACCGCCAGACGACCGCACTGGCGCGCCTCTTTGGCGTCCACGGACGACTGTAAGCCGGCAAAGCTGCGCTGCAGATACCCGAAGGTATCAGCGCGGACGCGCTTGATACCCAGCTTGCCCTTGACCTGAGCGGCCAGAAAATCGGCCAGGGCACCGCTGCCTGAAAGCTGAACATTGCCGTGCGAATCCCGCTCGGCGTTCTCGACCAGTTTCTCGGCCCAGGTCACGTGGTCGGTATCGCAGATACCCTCGCTGACAGCCACAACGCAGCGACCGTGCTTTTTGTAGCAGGCCTCGATATCAGCCATGAATTGTTCCATTGTTACCGGACGTTCGGGGATGTAAATCAGATGCGGACCGTCGTCTTCACGCTGTTTGGCCAATACCGATGCGCCGGTCAGAAACCCTGCATGTCGTCCCATAATCACGTCAATCTTGACGCCGGGCAGGGCGCGGTTGTCCAAATCGTCGCCCATCAGGGCGCAGGCTACGAACTTGGCCGCCGTGCCGTATCCCGGGCAATGGTCGGTCACGAGCAGATCGTTATCGACGGTCTTGGGCACGTGAAACGCACGCAGCTCATAGCCGCTCTTTTGCGCCATTTCGTTGATGATATGGCAGGTATTGGCCGAGTCGTTACCGCCGATGTAGTAGAAATAGCGGATGTCGCGTTTTTTGAACACGGCCAGTATCTTTTCGCAATAAGCCGCATCGGGTTTGTCTCGACTGGAACCTAACGCCGACGACGGCGACGCGGCGACGCACTCAAGGGTCTCGGCCGAGAGTTTTTTCAAGTCAATAAAATGTTCCTTGACGATGCCGGCGACCGCGTGAATCGCCCCGTACAGATTGTCGATCTCCGTTTGCTTGCAGGCCTGCTCGATAACGCCCACAAGCGACGCATTGATCACGCCGGTCGGTCCGCCGGACTGGCTGACGATTGCATTGGCCATAGTTCAACCTTTCTTACAATTCGGATTAACAGTTCGATTGTTGTGTGTTTACGGGCAAACAATTATAGCGACCCAAACCCCAAAATCAAGCACAAACCGGAACGAATCCTTTTGAAGGCCTGTCGATTGCCGCTACGTAAATAAGATGACGCAGCGAATTCACATTTGACTTGTTCTGTATTCATGATATAATAGTTACCGGCGATGGGGTTCGCCGTATAACCGTCGCGGTGGCTGATGACTCCTGTATAATAGAATGGATAGGCAACGTCTGCGCAGGAGTCTAAGATGAGCTTAAACGCGGTGATTTTGTTGATTTTGATCGGCGGATATGCGGCCGGCAAGCTGTTTTCAGCGTTACGTTTGCCGGGCGTTTTGGGGATGACGCTGTGGGGGATTGGACTGTCGGTTCTGTTTCAGGACGCCTTCCCGCCGGTGCTGGACGAATTGTCGGGGTTTTTGCGTTCAACCGCATTAATTATCATTCTGCTTCGTGCCGGCCTGGGAATCCACAAGAAAACCCTCCAAAAAGTCGGAAAAACAGCCCTGTTGATGTCTTTCCTGCCGTGCCTCTTTGAAGGTCTTGCCCTGATGGGACTGTTTTATTATTTCACGCCGTTCGATGTGTTGACCAGCGGTTTGACGGGATTTTTGCTGGCGGCCGTCTCGCCGGCGGTGGTCGTGCCATCAATGCTTGAACTAAAAGAAAACGGCTACGGGCAGCGAAGTGATGTCCCGACGATTGTGCTGGCCGGGGCATCGCTGGATGATATTTTTTCCATTTCGGTATTTCTGGTCTTTTTGAACCTGCTTCGCGGCCAGAGCGCCAGCACGGCTCATGCCGTCTTGTCGATTCCGATTTCCGCGATTCTGGGTATTATTCCCGGCATTGCGCTCGGACTGATACTGGCACGCTACTTCAACGCCCATTACGAAAAGATTCGAGCGACGGAAAAGACGCTGCTGCTGTTGGCCTCATCGATTTTTCTATTGCAGATCGGCGACTGGCTGCACACGGCGGCCTTGTTGGGTGTGATGACGGTAGGGTTTATCCTGCTGGAGAAGGCCGAGCGGGCGGCGCACGAACTGGCCTATAACCTCAATAAAATGTGGGTCTTTGCAGAGATCATCCTGTTTGTCCTGGTCGGCATGTCAGTGGATCTCAACGCGGCAATCGAAGCCGGGCCGAAAGGGGCGATGTTGATTCTAATGGGGCTTTTCGCCCGGTCGGCCGGGGTCTGGCTGGCCACTTCGTTTTCCACTCTGACTTGGCGGGAACGGCTCTTCTGTATGATTGCCTATACGCCCAAAGCCACCGTTCAGGCGGCAATGGGAGCCGTTGCGCTGTCATTTGGTCTGCCCTATGGAAAGCAAGTGCTTGCATACGCAGTACTTGCAATCCTGATCACCGCTCCGCTGGGATTGCTCGGCATTCGCCTGTCCGGCAGATACCTCTTGGATGAGCAGTTTTGACGTCTATAGAATATAAATATCATTTTTTATCCTGATTGCCTTCAAAGTTCATCGCTGCTGAGTTGATGCAATAGCGCAGCCCCGTGGGAGCCGGACCGTCATTAAACACATGTCCCAAATGGGAGCCGCAGCGGCTGCATGTAATTTCAGTGCGAATCATCCCATGGCTCGTGTCGAGGCTTTCGGTCACACGATTGGGGTCAGCGGGGCTTGAAAATGCCGGCCAGCCGCAGTGGGATTCAAATTTGGCTTCCGAGGTGAAAATCTGTTCGCCACAGGCGGCACAATGATAGGTTCCCGCCTTAAAATGTCGATTGTATTTGCCGGTAAAGGGACGTTCTGTTCCCTTTTCGCGAAGGATATGATATTGCAGCGGCGTAAGACGCTGTTTCCACTCTTGTTCTGTAACATTCATGACATTCCTCTCATGGGGCTGATTTGGCTCATACGGCGGCAGGTTGGAGGCAGTCTCCCCACAAGACCTCGCCATTTGGGTCGCGGTCGTCGCAACCAGACACACAATCGTGATATGAGCAGCATGTCCCACAAAATAACTCCCAAAGTTATTATGACGCTCTTTCTACGCTTTGTCAGAACGGCGGTTCGGGGGATGGACACCTTTTTGGCCGAGATGGTCGTGTTCTTCAAAGAATAGTTGCATTTTTCAGTCGCTTTGCTATAATCCGGCCTTTACCGGCTTATTCCCGTTACGGAAAGAGAATTGAAAACAAGTGGGGTATTTTTTTGAAATTTCTTGTATATAAAGACGGTCAGCTTCGAAAAGATTTCACCCTGTCAGGGGCGTACCTGTTCGGCGCGGATATGATTCCGTTTCGTCATATCGAGGCCATTCGCTTTGAGGACGGCGTCATCGAGTGTATCAAGAAAAGTCAGGACGCGGCCGGATTGGCGCTGCTCTGGCCGGTCGAGGGGTTTGGGCATCTGCTGCTGAACACCACCCGCATTCCGGAGCGGACGGAGCCGTATATTCTGAATGTCGAGCTGGCCCGAGCCCGCCTGATGCAGATCACCCTCAAACGCGAAGATTGGGCGCTGTTTGACCAGTCCGATACGCTCGAAGCTCAGGCCCAGGAGGCCCAGGACTTGTTTATCGATGCGCTGCAGCACATTCGCGACCCGGAAAAGGCGTCGGTGCTGGCCGATAAGGCGCTGGCCAAAGGTCTGGAGTTTTCCGAGACGCTGGCCGCTCGCCACGCCGAGCAATATCTGGCGTTGCGGTTCAAAAATCGAGGCCTGGGACGGCACAGTCTGGGCTGCGTCGTCGAACCGGCGATGCTAAAAAACCAGCGCTATCGCAAATGGCTGCTGGAAATGTTCGGATTTGTCACGATCCCGATCAACTGGGGCGCGATTGAGAAAAAACGCGGTGAGTTTGACTTTGATCCGCTGGACGATTGCCTGGACGCCCTCGGCGGAAAACGGCTGGCGCTGTGCGCAGGCCCCTTGCTCTGCTTCGAACCGTCCCTGGTCCCGCAGTGGCTGCTCGAGGACACGAAAGACTTTGAAAAAATCCGTGAGCGGGCCTATGAGTTCGTCTCCGCCATTGTGTCCCGATACGCCAAATATATCCACGCCTGGCGGGTCATCAGTGGAATGAACGTGGCCAACTGTTTTGAGTTTTCCTTTGAGCAGGCCCTGGAGATGACGCGCACGGCCTGTCTGGCGGCCAAAGCCGC
Source organism: Anaerohalosphaeraceae bacterium (assembly GCA_050309605.1). Taxonomy (GTDB): domain Bacteria; phylum Planctomycetota; class Phycisphaerae; order Sedimentisphaerales; family Anaerohalosphaeraceae; genus T3Sed10-213. Next base: position 18,793 of record JBNRMN010000021.1, on the reverse strand, counting down.
CGACAACAAGTCCCGAAAAATCGTCGATATCCTGTGTCCCTGGGGCGAGTATTACGCCTTTAATAAGACGACCGTCCCGCCGCTGGTGTACGCGGATATGGTGATTCAAAGCGGCATCAGCTTCGACGCCTTCGGTTTGCAGTTTCATTTCGGCAAGGACGAGCCGGGCATGCACGTGCGGGACATGATGCAGATTTCCTCCCGGCTGGACTGTTTTGCGGCCGTGCCCAAAGCCATTCATATCACGGGTGTATCAATACCGGATCGCCCCGGAGCCGGGCCGACGGATCCGCAGTTGGCCGGCTACTGGCGGTCTGCGTGGAATCCTGAAATGCAGGCGGATTGGCTTGAGCAGTTTTACAAGGTCTCTCTCGGACGACCGTTTATCAATACGGTCACCTATTCCCATCTGGCGGATACAGACGCGTTGCCGGTGGCCGGCTGCGGCTTGCTGAATGAAAAATGTAGCCCCAAACAGTCGTTTTTGGTCGTTGCCAAGTTCCAAAAGGCGATTCATAAACATTTGCATCAATAGCAATATGTTCGAGGCAGATGGTCAGAACCCCTCTTCATTCGGCTCAGGAACGGCGGCAAACAGCACTGGCGGGTCGTTTTCGGTCGGTGAATGCGGCGTTTTTGCTCGGCGCAATCGTCGCTCTGTCCAGCGGCCTTTTCGCGCTGCGGGCCGCGTGCAGCACAACCGAACCGATTGCCGTCGAACGCATTAACCCCAATTCGGCGCCGGCGGCCAGTCTGATGCGGCTGCCGGGCATCGGACGGGTACGGGCGATGGACATTGTCGATTTTCGACAGGCTCAGCCGCCGAATCGACCGGCGTTTCAGTCGGCTGATGATCTGCAGAACATTCGCGGCATCGGACCGGTAACCGCTGAGAAAATCGCGCCGTATCTGGTTTTTGATGAGTAAAATATTCACGTTAACTGATGGCGTTTATTTGTGTAGTATAGAACAATGGCAGATTGGGAGATCAAAAAACCACTGGGACAGTGCTACGGCACGCAGGAACCGTTCGAGCCGGGGCAGGACTATTACGCCGCGCTGGTCGAAACCGACCAGGGACTGGAGCGACGCGATTTCAGCATCCCTTACTGGCAGCAGCACACGCCGGCGGTATACTGTTTCTGGAAAACCCGTATGGCAAGTCCCGAACAAAAGAAAAAACTGTTCGTTGATGATGAGATGTTGATGGCGTTTTTCGACCGGCTGGCCGAGGAGACCGACCCCGAAAAAATCAACTTCCGATTCGTATTGACGCTCATCTTGATGCGAAAACGCAAACTCAAGTACGAAGGCATCCAAACGGATGCGGCAGGTCGGGAACTCTGGACGATGCGGGTCACCGGACAGGATCGCACGGAAACGGTCATCAATCCCCACCTGACCGAAGACCAGATCGAGCAGCTTTCCGGCCAGATGGGGCAGATTCTGCAGGTGGACTTTTAGGATACAACAGACCAAACAACGGCTAATTTGACGGTACGATGAAAATGTCTGATTTCAAATCTCGAATTTCAAATGTTCAACGCGGCCTCTGCACGTCGGGCATGGCCCTTGCTGCGATGATCCTGCTGCTGACCGGCGGCTGTCAGCCGCCGCAAATGCCCGAACCGTTGCCGCTGTGCGCCGGCAAGCGCACCATTGAAGAGGCCGCATTGGCACTGGCCGTCCAGCGAGAACAACTGGCCCCGCTTCAGGCCACGGCGCGATGTGTGATGGAATGGAAAGACCAAAACAACCGCACCCGTCGAGAGAGTTTCGACGCCCGTGCGGCGTTTATGCCGCCGGAACGGGTTTATTTCCGCGGGGACAAGTTCGGCGAGATTCGCTTCGGCGCCAATGAATCCGAATTCTGGCTGCGGATCAAGCCGGAGCTGGACACTTACTGGTACGGCACGAGCCGACTGGCCCAACGCTGCGCCGACGTATTGATGATCAATCCGGCCAATCTGGCCGAGGCGCTCGGGCTGGTCGAAATCGATTCGAGCTGGGAGCTGTTTCACCGCGACGGCTGGGACTTGCTGACGCAGCGCGACAACGGACGACCGATTAAACGGCTGTATGTCGATGGCTGTGGCTATCGCGTGCGGCGCATCGAGTACTATGACCGCAATGCGCAGGTCGCCGCAGCGACGGAATTGGCAAACTACCAAAACGTCGATGCCGACCTGACAGTACCCGCAACAATTCGTCTGATGACGATTGATCAGGGGCTGGAAGAATCCTCGGCTCAGATTGACCTGCGCAACATTCGCCGCTTTGATCCAAGGCCGGCCCAGATTGAAAACTTGTTCACCCGCCCCGAGCGAGACGGCTACGGCACGATGCTGCGGCTGGATGAAAACTGCATCTTTGTTCAAGAGCACTAATCGATATCGACGGAGCAAACCTGAAACCCTTTTGCATATGAGGCAATCATGACACGATGGACACTGAACGAACGCATTGGACAGGGCGTTTTTTTTCTGGACGGCGCAATGGGCACGCAGTTGTTTGCCGCCGGCGCCGCGCCGGGCAGCTGCAACGAACGGCTGAATCTCGACTCGCCGCAAATCGTCCAGACCGTGCATCGCAGCTATCTGGACGCCGGCAGCGACGCGGTCATTACCAACACCTTCGGCGGCAATGCCCTGTCGCTGCGCCGTCATGGACTGGAAGAAAAAACGTTCTCAATCAATCAGTCCGCAGCTAAAATCGCACGTCAAGCGGCCGGAAGTGAACACTACGTGCTGGGCGACATCGGCCCGTGCGGCGATTTTCTCGAACCCTTAGGCACGGTCAAAGAGGTGGAACTGGCCGCAGCATTTGCCGGACAGGCTGAGGGATTGGCAGACGGCGGCGTCGATGGGTTCATCATCGAGACCATGACCGCGCTGGAAGAGGTGCTGGTGGCCATCGGCGCAATCCGCAGCATCACCGAAGAACTGCCGATATTCGCCTCGCTAACATACGATCCGGCCGGTGAATCGGCGCGCACGATGATGGGCGTTTCACCGGCCGAGGCGGTCAGACGGCTGGCCGATGCCGGCATTACCGCCATCGGGTTTAACTGTGGCACACTGGATATGCCCGGCTATGTGCGGCTGGCCAAGGCGTATGCCGAAGCGATTGCGGAAACCGGACTGCTGCTGCTGGCCGAACCCAACGCCGGACGCCCCGAACTGGACGGCGACAAGGCGGTGTACACGCTTTCGCCGGACGGCTTTGCCGAAACGCTGGCCGAGATCGCCGCCGGCGGCGCCGGCATTCTGGGCGGCTGCTGCGGTACGACGCCGGAACATATTGCCGCCGCAGTGCGAAAAATCAAAACGTAATACCGACCGAACTCTATTGACAAATGACTGAGACGACCATGGGATTTCGACTGTACAATACGCTGACACGAAAAACAGAAGACTTTGAACCTCTTGAGCCGGGGCGCGTGCGGATGTATGTTTGCGGTCCGACGGTCTATGGACACGCGCACCTGGGACACGCCAAAAGCTATGTCAGCTTTGATGTGCTGCTGCGCTATTTGCGGTATCTGGGATACACCGTTACGTATGTGCAGAACATTACCGACGTAGGCCATTTGACCGACGACGCCGACGAAGGCGAGGACAAGCTGGAACGTCAGGCGCAGAAAGAACACCGCCACCCGATGGCGATTGCCGAATATTACACTCGCAGCTATTTTGAGGATATGGATGCGCTGAATGTACAGCGGCCGGACATCTGCCCGCGCGCAACCGGACATATCCCCGAACAAATCGAACTGACCCAGACGCTGATTGACAAGGGCTATGCCTACGAGGTCAACGGCTCGGTCTATTTTGACGTAAGCCAATTCGCCGGCTACGGCAAACTCAGTGGGCGAAACATCGAGGATATGCAGGCCGGCGCGCGTATTGAGGTCAACAGCGAAAAACGCAATCCCGCCGATTTTGCCCTGTGGAAAAAGGCCGAACCGAACCACATTATGCAGTGGCTCAGCCCCTGGGGACGCGGGTATCCCGGCTGGCATCTCGAATGCTCGGTGATGAGCATGAAGTACTTGGGCACGACGATTGACATTCACGGCGGCGGCATCGAAAACCAGTTTCCCCACCACGAATGCGAAATCGCCCAATCCGAGGCCGCCAACGACTGCCCGTTCGTCAAGTACTGGGTGCATCACAATATGGTCACCGTCGATGGCCAGAAGATGGGCAAGAGTCTGGGCAACTTCATCACGCTCAAGCAGATTTTCAAAGACGGCCACCCGCGGCTGAGCCGCACCTACGACCCGCTGGCCGTGCGTCAGCTCATCCTGCAAAGCCACTACCGCAGCCCGATTGATTTTTCCGACGCGGCTCTGGCGGCAGCCCAAAGCGGCTGCGACCGCATCACTGAGGCCGTTATCAATGCCCGCAAGCGATTGGCTGCTGCGCCCGACGGGACGGCGGACGACAACACCCTGTCGCAACTGGCAGCGATGAAGGATAAGTTCGAAACGGCAATGAACGACGACCTGAACACTGCTGTGGCCCTGTCGGTACTCTTTGAGATGGTCAAGCTTGTCGCTGCGCTGCCGGATGACGGCGTCAGCAAGGCGACCCTTGCTGCCATTGATGCGCAGTTCCGTTTGCTCGGCGGTGAGGTGCTCGGTATCGTCAAGGACGATTATCAGACCACCGGCCGAAGCGATGACGCACTGCTGGATCATCTCATTGGCCTGCTCATCGAACAGCGTCAGACCGCTCGCAAGAACAAAGACTTCGCCGCTGCCGACGCCATTCGCGATAAGCTGGCTGAATTCGGCATAGTGCTCGAAGACAAACCCGGCGGCATAACCACTTGGCGACGGGCGTGAGTTCAGCACTCATGAGTGGATAGTTTTGACAAGACTGAGCAGAGGGGTAAGAAGCAAATGAACAAGTCCTTGGAAAAGAAAATTAGCAGTTATTGTGACAAACAAAAACTTGTTACGATAGTTCGGAATCCTGAAGTCGATCAGTATCGACTGCAGGGCTTTATTGTAGCCTATTCTCGTCGTTTTGTTTTAATTGCACATGAATATGATTTCTTCATCGATGGCTGGAGAGTGGTTGACCGAACGCATATTGAAAAAATAGAGGCGACACATCGTAATGATTATTGTAAGAAAATATTGCAGAAAGAGGGACTGCTTGGAAACGCTATAGTGCCACCCTTCACTATTGATCTGTCTGATTACATGACGGTCTTGGGTTCACTCAAGAAGCATAAACAGTTCGTAATTGTTGAAGATGAACGCCCCGACACAGGAGTTTTCTTAATTGGGCCGATAAAGCGGATCAATAAAAACAGTGTTTCAATTCGACATTTCGATGCAAAAGGCAGGTGGGTAAGTGGAAAACGTGCCGTTGATTACAAGGATATTACAGTTATACAATTCGGCAACAATTATATTCGATTGCATCAGAAATATGTGAATGGTGGCATCTATCTTTGAATAACAGAATGATCTTATTAGGCATCGATCCCGGTTTACAGGTGTGCGGCTATGCGGTGGTCAAGAAGGAACTGCTCCGCCAGACGCTGCTGGAGGCGGGCATCTTTCGCACCGATGGCACAGCAACGCTCGAGGCGCGGCTCAACCAGATCGCCAAGGACATTCAAACCCTGCTGCAAACGCATCAGCCCGATGTGGTGGCCGTCGAACAGTTATACGCCCACTACAAACATCCGCGCACGGCCATCCTGATGGGCCACGCCCGCGGCGTGATCTTACAGCAGGCCGCCCAGGCCGGCGCCGTCGTGCGGAGTTTCTCGGCCACACGCATCAAAAAGTCGCTCACCGGCAACGGGCGGGCGTCCAAAGGACAGATGCAGCGGGCGATTCAGACGGTGCTGGGTCTGTCCGAACCGCCGGAACCGCCGGACGTGGCCGATGCCATCGCCGCGGCCCTGTGCTGTGCCAACGAAAAAAATCGTGTAAATCCTGTTCATTTGCTCTAAAATGAAGCTATGATCGCACAAATTGAAGGCAACTTGATAAGTCTGGATGAAGACAGCGCCTGGGTGCAGGCCGGCGCGGTCTGCTATGAACTGATGCTGCCGGGCTACGCAGTCGTGCAATTAAGCGGACAGATCGGCCGTTCGGTCACGCTCTGCACGTTCGAGTATTACGAAGGGACGCTGGGCGGCGGCAACCTCATTCCGCGGATGGTGGGGTTTCTCAATCGCGGTGAGCGGGATTTTTTTGCGATTTACACCACCGTCAAAGGGATGGGCATCAAAAAAGCCCTCAAGTCGCTGGCCCTGCCCATCGAACGGATCGCCTCGGCCATCGAAAGCGGCGACGAAAAACTGCTGGCCACACTGCCGGGTGTCGGCAAAAAAATGGCCCAGATGATCGCCGCCGAGCTGAGCGGTAAACTCAAACGCTACGCCCATGAGGCCGCCGAGCCGCAAAGCCGCTCGGCGTTCAGTCTGTTCCAGACCGAAGCCCTCGAAATCCTGATCGCCTGGGGTGAAAAACGCGCCGAAGCAATGGAACTGATTGAGCTGACCTGCCGAAAACACCCGGAGATCAACACCGCCGAAGCGCTTATCCCGTTAGTCTATCGCGTCAAACAAGGCATAGAAGCGTAGTTTTTTTTGACACAGATTAACACTGATTTTCACTGATTTTTATGAATATTATGAACGCTGATTATTTATATAAAGAACTGACCGAACAGGTAATTGGCTGTTGTTATCGAGTTCATAATGAACTTGGGGCGGGATTCCTTGAAAAGGTCTATCAAAATGCCCTTGTGGTGGAACTGCGCGAACTGGGAATTCCTTTTCAGCAGGAGTCACCCTTGACAGTTCACTATCGCGGGCATCTTGTCGGGGAGTACATTCCCGATTTTATTGTAGATGGAAAAGTGATTGTTGAACTCAAGGCAGTCAGTGATGTGTGCGCATCGCATGAGGTGCAGTTGGTTAATTATTTGAAAGCAACGGGGATTCGAATTGGCTTATTGATCAATTTTGGGAAACGTGTCGTCGTCAAACGGAGAGTCCTTTGACCCTCATTAAAATAAAAATCTGTGAAAATCTGTGAAAATCTGTGTCTGAAGAAAAACTATGGCAATAGATCGAGTATTAAGTGCAGACAGTCGGGGCGACAAGGAAGAGGTGTTCAATAATGCCCTTCGGCCCAGGCGGCTGGCCGAGTGCATCGGGCAGACGAACATCAAGGAAAAGCTGTCCATTGCGATTACCGCCGCCCGCCGGCGCGGCGAACCGCTGGAGCATATCCTGTTCTACGGCCCGCCGGGGCTGGGCAAGACGACCCTGGCCAATGTCATCGCCAATGAGATGAACGCCGCGATCCGCGTCAGTTCCGGCCCGGCCCTGACCAAACAGGGCGACGTCATGGGGATGCTGAGCAACGTCAGTACCGGCGACATCCTGTTCATCGACGAGATTCATCGACTCAGCGCACCGGTTGAGGAGTTCATCTATCCGGCCATGGAGGATTTCAAGGTCGATTACACCGTGGACAGCGGGATGCACGCCAAAACGATCAACTTTCCGCTCAAGCGTTTTACGCTGATCGGCGCGACCACACGGGCCGGCCTGCTTAGCTCGCCGCTGCGAAGTCGTTTCGGGATGCTGTATCATCTCAATTTTTATACCATCGGCGAATTGACCGAGATCATCCGCCGCTCGGCCGGACTGCTGGAGCTAAGCTATGACGACGGCACACTGGAGATGATCGCCGCCCGCTCGCGCGGTACACCGCGCATTGGCAACCGCCTGCTCAAGCGCGTCCGCGACTACGCCCAGGTCAAAGGCTCCGGACGCCTGACCGAGGAGGTCGTCAACAACGCCCTGACGATGGAACGCATTGATACGCTGGGACTGGACGATTTGGATCGGGCGTTTCTGCGCGCCCTGATCGAGGTCTATGACGGCGGCCCGGCCGGCATCGAGGCCATCGCCGCTACGCTCGGCGAAGAACGCGACACCCTCGAAGATGTCGTCGAGCCGTATCTGCTGCAAGTGGGCTTTGTCCGCCGTACCAAACGCGGCCGTGAAATCACCCGCGCCGCCTGCGACCACCTGAAGATGAAACTCAAATGCACGCGAAAAGAACCCGATGACGCCTCGCTGTTTGAGGATTAAACCAAATCGCGGCGGCGTATTGGGCGAACACAAAAAAATCACCGCCGACCCAATCGCTGAGATTTTGTCAATTTGTCTGTAAAACACGCAATAACTCGGCATATTGAATCGTTGACACTACTACCTAAACAAAAAACGCCCCGACACCGGCCGTGAGCCGGCGCAGATACAATTAGTTCCTTGACATTATAAAATGGAAAGGGGACAATTAATTTCTTGTGTATTATAGCAAAATCGGATACAAAATGTTTTTTTAGAAAGGAAAGCGTATGAGAGTATTAAGTGTATTGTGGGTCATTAGTTTGTTTATTTCCACGGCGGCGATCGCGCAAGAAGTCGATCCGGAAGCGGCCGTAGTGAAGATCAATGACAAGGTCATTAACGAAAAAGAAGTCGCCGCCGAAACCAGCAAGCGGCTGGCCGCCCAGGCCCAGCAGATGCCGCCCGGAATGGAAATCAACGACTGGATGCGCAATCAGATTCGAAAAAGTGTCGTGGATATGATGGTGGAACAGGCGCTGGTCGAACAAAAATTGGCCGAAAAGAAAATTAAGATTGAAGATGAAAAGGTAATGAAGGAGATAGAAGAGATCGCCGCAAATCAGAACCTCAAAATGGAAGACGTCCCGGCCGAGATCGCCCGTTTCGGGATGACCATGGACGATCTGAAAAGTCAGGTTCGGATGCGGATGCAGATCGAGACCCTCATCGACAACGAAATGAAGGACAAAGACGTTAAGGATGACGAAATCAAGACCTTTTACGAAGAAAATCCGCAATACTTTGAACGCCCCGAACAAGTCCGCGCCGCCCACGTGCTGATCATGACCCAGGGCAAGAGCGATGACGAAAAAGCAGCCGCCCAAACGAAGATTCAGGAAGTGCTGCAAAAGGCCAAGGCGGGCGCCGATTTTGCGGCCCTGGCCAAAGAATACTCCGAAGACCCCGGCTCAAAAGATAACGGCGGCGAATACACCTTCCCGCGCGGCCAGATGGTACCGGAATTCGAACAGGCCGCTTTTTCGCTGGAAGACGGCCAGGTCAGCGACGTCGTCGAAACCCAATACGGCTACCACGTCATTAAAAAATTTGAGCATATCGAGGCCAAAAAACAAACTCTCGATGAGGTCAAAGATCAAATCAAGGATCATCTGACCCGACAGAAACGCAGCCAATTTTGGGAAAATTACGTCGAAAAAATGCGAGAAGACGCCACCATCGAGTTTTCAGAAGCAGAACAGAAACGGCGTGAACAAGCCGACCAGCCTCCGGTCATACCGCAGCAAGCGGTCCCCCAGGGATAAGTCGCCGCAATCTCGTTTCCGATACCGCCGACTGCCGTTATCGCAGCCGGCGGTTTTTTATGCGCGGAGCACTGCAATGCCCGAAGCCGAAAAACCGCCAACACGCTGATTGAGAAATCTGAAATCGGATCTCTGAAATTCGCCCCCGCAGACTGCCTCCTGTCCATCCCTGCACGCACCCGCCGCTGTCTTGCTCCTTTGCCCATCGCCAATACAAACGAGCCGAGGATGGGAATCGAACCCACAACCCCAGCTTTACGAAAGCTGTGCTCTACCGTTGAGCTACCTCGGCACAAAAAATGCCCCTTCAGACATTCACGACACAACCGGCCTGCCTCTCTGCACTACTCCGCGGCCTGCGGCTTATAATTTCGTTTCGGCGGCTTGGTCACCAGACCCATCCGCATCGCCTTGGCAGAAACGCGGATCCGGCACACCTTGCCGTCTACCACCGCCCGCACCTTCTGGACGTTGGCTTTGAATTTACGTTTGGTGATGCCGGTGGTCTTCTTACCGACGCCGCCCAGATATTTGGCCTTGCCGCGCGTCGCATAGCTTTTGCCGGCGCGGGTCTTTTTGCCCAAAAAATAACATTCTCGTGCCATCTTTCAACTCCCGTGTTCACTGGTCAGCCGATCTACGGCCGGATTTGCGGTTGATTTCAATGCTATCGTCAAAGCCCTACAACTATAGAAATTTCCACCCGATTTGCAAGACTTTTTAACAAAAAACCCAAAATTTCACCAAAAACACACCCAAAAGCTCCGTACCGCACCCGATACGACGGCGAATAAGACACGCCCCGCAGGGTGGGCCGTGCCCGACTGTCTTCTCTCATCTGTTGGCTGGCCCCCGACCTCTGTCTTCTGGCCTCTGATCCCAAATAATCAATAGTCAATATCCAATCGGTCGTCTGCCATCAGCCGAATCGTCTCGGCCAGCGCCACGCAGATCTTCTTATAATGCTCCAGATCGTCATAGCCCAGCACCCGCCCGCGGCGGTCTTTGAGCCACTTGTTGCAGACCTGATAGCCGCCGATCATAAAGTCCCACACCGCCTGATCGACCGGCTCAAAATACTGTGTTGGATTGATGAACACTTTGCCGCCTTCGTACTTTGGATAGCCCGCTTCGACGACGTTGTCGCCGGCGACGGGAAACCGCGGCTGCCGGTCGCCGGCGTCCAGTATCGGCGACTCCATCAGATGCAGCCCCATCAAGGCATGCCCGATGCCGCAGACCTGCGCAAACTGCTGCGCATCCGTCGGCAGCGGCACACGCGGAAAGTCAATCTTCAAAAACGCCGCATACCGCGACCGATATGACGGCGAATGAAACACCCCGTAAATCCACGCCAGCACATCCTCCGGCCCAAATGTCCCCGTCAAGCTCTCCCCCTGCAAAGGGGGAGTACCGCGAAGCGGGGAGGGGGTATTTTCGCAAACACCCCGCCCTGCGGCCACCCCTCCTTGAAAAGGAGGGGAACTGTTGAGGAAATCCCCGCGTCCCTCGCTGACAAACGCCAACCCCGTCCGCTCGGCCAACGCCTCCACAAACCCTTTGTCCAGATTCGGAACTCGCCCGTCAACACCCGCAGGCCAGGGACCCCCGTCCTCAAACAAATCCCGCTTCCCCTCCGTCGGATAAAGATAGAGAGGAAAAAGATTATTGCCGCCCCTTCTAAACAAATTAAATTCTGTCATGAATCGAGAGCAATAGACAATATTCCACTCACCTTGATCTATAACTTGACCAGCCCGACCAATGGAAATTCCTATGTTGCTTCCTGAAAGCATTTGCGACATTATTTCAGAGCGAGACCTCTCAATAAAATTTCCATGGTAAAGCAAATATCGGCTATCAAACGGCCTATACAGGCACTTTGTTATGCTTGAAGATAAAGTGTTGGTTATTCTTGCGGCTTCACGGGACTGTTTGACGCTCCATGATTTACTATCCCTCAATTTGTATTTACTCTTTATTTCCTCAACTGATATATTTTCATTTAGCAAATCCTTTATTCTTTGCTCTAACATTATTTTATCAAATGAAAAAACAAAATCATCTCTTGATGTTACGATTCCGACAGAATTTTTCATCATCACATCAGAAATATTCCAGAAACTTTGATACTCTTTTGTTAGTTCAATATCCTGCGGGCTGAATAGATAAAACGGTTTTTCGGGTTTTACGGTTGTCCACTTTGTTTTTTGCGCGCTGTGTGTGTTGAGCCAGTCGTATTTGTCTTTTCGGTCGCCCCACAGGTCGGCGTGATAGACGGCGGCGGCGCCTTTTTTGTTTGGTTCTTTGACAAAGATACCGATGCTGACTCCCTGCTGGATGTCAAAGACGTTTTTATCCGGCGACCCGTCCGGGCAGGTCTCTTTCTTTTTGGTGTTGCCGTGCAGGTCGAGGAGGTAAATCGTGCTGAAGGTCTGCATCAGGCTTTGCCGCATCCCGCGAAAGGTCGGATTGTCCAGATAGCCGTGATTGCTGATAAAGGCCAAAATGCCGCTGCCGGTCTGCTCGATGCGGTGCTGGCCGTAGCGGATGAACTTGACATAATCGTCCTGCAGCCATTTGGGGTTTTTCTCGCCCAGCGGCCGGCCGTCCACCGTGTAATAATCCCGCACCAGCGATTTAATCCAGTCGCCGGTGTTGGAGGAATGCCCCGAATAGGGCGGATTGCCGAGGACGACCATGATGGGCAGGTCGCGTTTGACGCGGTTGGCGGCGCGGGCCTCCTCGGCCAGCCATTGGGTAAACAGCGGCAGGCCGCTCATATCATCGGCCTCTTCGAGCGTGTTGGTCAGATAGACGCCCAACCGCTCGTCGCTGGCAAAGTCATAACCCGTCTCGGCCAGCTCCAGCCCCAGCTTCAAATGACAGACCGCATACGGCGCCATCATCAACTCAAACCCGAACAGCCGCGGCAGCAGGTGCGCCTTGACATAGGCGTTCCAGGCGCCCGCGTCGCGAATGGTCTTGCGAATCTGCGCGATGACCGCATACAAAAACGTCCCCGTCCCCACCGCCGGATCCAGAATCAAACACCGATGCATGAAATTCTCCCCCTGCAAAGGGGGAGTACCCCGAAGGGGGGAGGGGGTATCAGAACAGCCCGCCGAAGGCGCTTCCGCATTTTTGCTTTTTAATTTTTGAACTTTGATTTTACTCTTGTCCGCCAGCCCCTTTTTCAGTCCAAACGTGTCTTTGAGCAGCCCATCAACGCTGCGAACGATATACGAGACGACCGGTTCGGGGGTGTAGTACACGCCGCGGCTTTCGCGCAATTCAGGGTCGTAGGCCGCCAGAAACGTTTCATAAAAATGCACCACCGGGTCGGTGCGCTCGGTGACCGTGCCGAAACCGCGCAGTACCTTGTCCATCGCCGCGTTTCGCAGCAGCGCGACCAGGTCATCGACCAGCCAGGCGATGCGCTCATCCATTCCCACGCCGGCGATGTCGCCGAAGATGTTGCGCAAAAACGGATTGGTTTTGGGCAGCAGGTAGGCGGCCTTTTCGCGGGTAAACTCCCCGCGTTTGCCATCCACGCCGTGGTGGGCGGCGTAGACGTCTTTTCCCCAGATCGTCTGGTCGTTGACATGGCATCTGGCCGCGAACAGTCCGTAGCAAATTGTCTGGGCGTACATATCCGAAAATTCGTCGGGCGTCAGGTCGTGCAGCAATACCCGCTTGAATGCCTCGTATTGGCCGTGCAAGGCGCCGTGTGCGTCTTCCTTGCCGAAGGTGGTCGCGATGACGCCGCGCAGCAGTTTGGCGATGCCCGCCATCCGCTCGGCCAGTTCTTTGGCGTTTTTCACATACACAGGCTCGGCAGCGTAAAAGAGTGCAAACAGCGTCTGCGTTTCTTTGAGACTGTCCGCGCTAGCGACAAACCTGCCGCCTTTACTCTCCTTGGCCAGCGTCGCCGTTGCTTCCAGTTGCCCGCCCCGATACAATCGAAACGTTATATAATCCGTCAGGATCAGCGTATCAATAGCCCGCAGGTACCGCTTGAGCTGGTCGCTCTTTTCTTCGCGTCTCAGATCAACGCCGATATCTTTACACTCGATATAGCCGAACGCCTGTGTGGTATGACCCACCTGACGGGAAACCTTCATATCCGGCGCGCCGCAGTGAATCAGTCGTTTCGGTTCGTTGGTGCAAAGGATATTGTCGCCTGCCGCTTCAATGAGCGCCTTCAGTGCAGGCCGGTGTGTATGCTCGGTCGCGTCGCCGTTCAAATACGCGCCGTTGATGGCCTTCAAATAGTCCTCATAAGGGTGCAATCCCATCAGTGGTATCCTTCAAAAAAGACAGTCCGTTGGCATCGTCGATGATGATTGTCTCTTAAACCGGATACGTTATACAGACTTTTACCCCCAAATGCAACCCACAAAAACCAAAGATACAAAACAATCCACAATGCTTCCCGAATCGTCCATCTCTTTGCTAACCACTCCAAATGTGCTACACTATCGGGCAAATGAAGCCGACGATTTTACTGGTCAATCCGCCGATTTACGATTTTACGGCCTACGATTTTTGGCTCAAGCCCTACGGCCTGCTGAGGGTCGGCGGCTTGCTGCGCGGCCACGCCGATCTGGAATTATTCGATTATATGGATCGCAATCAGCCTGATTTTGACCAAGCCCTGGCCGACAAAACCACCCGATGGGGCTGCGGCCCATACACGAAAACAAGAGTCCAAAAACCCAAAATATTCAACAAAATTCCACGTTTTTTTAACCGTTTTGGACGAAAAAAAGCAATGTTTTGCAATGTTTTGCGCGCCAAAAAACACCTCGATGTCGTCCTCATCCAGACCTCGCTGACCTATTGGTATCCCGGCGTCAAAGAGGTCATCGACGACGTCCGCCGCTTCCATCCGCGCGCAACCATAGTGCTGGGCGGGTTTTACGCAACCTGCTGCCCGACCCACGCCGCCGCCCTCGGCCCCGACCTGGTCATACAAGGCAGCGCCCTTGTCCCGCTGTTCGAAAAATTGCAAATCCCTATGCCACAAGGATTTACGCCGCCTGCATGGGAACTGTACCCCGCCTTGACGACCGGTGTGATAAAACTCACCTCAGGTTGTCCATTTTCCTGTACCTATTGTTATGTCCCCCAATCCGGCCAGACGTTTTCCACCCGACCCATCGACGAATGCATCGAAGAAGTGCAATTTTTGGCTCATTGCGGCGCTAAAAACATCGCTTTTTACGATGATGCGCTGCTTTTTCGCCCGGAAAACGTATTTTTCCCCTTTTTGCAGCGCGTTTTGCAAAAAAATATCAAAGTCAACTTCCACACCCCCAATGCCCTGCACGCTCGCTTCCTGACGCCGGACTCGGCACAACTTATGGTAAAATCAGGAGTTAAGACGTTTTACCTGGGCTTTGAAAGCCGCTCGGACGCCTTCCACGCCCGCGCCGGCGGCAAGGTCATTTCCGACGATCTGGCTGCCGCCGTGGCCCACCTTCGCCGCGCTGGCGCCGACATGAATTGCGTCACCGCCTACGAAATGCTCGGCCACCCCCGTTTTGCCGCCCAGCAGCTTGAATCCTCAATGCGGTTTGCCTCGGAACTGGGGATTCGGGTGATGCTCAGCGATTTTTCGCCCATCCCCGGCACGCCGGACGGCGAATTGTGCAGTGACATCGTCAATCTGGATGAGCCGCTTTTTCACAATAAAACCGCGTTCCCGCTCTTGTTTTTGGGGCTGGAGACGGTACGCTATTACAAAGATTTATGCCGTGAGCTGAATCGCCGCGTATCACAAAAATGTGTGTAACGGACCCGGCCGGCCGACGTCTTACTTACTGTTGCGTCGGATAGATGGATACGGCGGCAGGTTAATCGGCTTTTCATTTTTGATGGAAGGATACAGGATGGTCAAGAAATTTTTAGCAGGCGTGCTGTTAGCGGTTCTTGCAGCGGTGGTCGCTGTGGCCGTGTATAAGATGCGCTCTTCGGGGTCGCCGTCGGCGTCTGAATCGGGGCCGATTTCTCGAATGGTGCATCGGGTGCTGCCGCCGAGGGAGCCGGAGTCGTCGCCGTATTCGATCCGATGGGGGTCGCAACTGGCGTGTGTGGTCGATCAGGACGGCAACGGTATCGGCGGCGCAACGGTGACGTTTAACGCTTATTTGGGGCGCGATCGAGAGGGCAATCCAACTGAGCAGCCCCCGAGCTGGCAGGGGATGAAGGTGGTTACGGATGAAACGGGAGTCTTTGCCATTGACCCGAATATCTGGCAGGCCGAGCAGCAAGAGGCCAAGAAGCCTACGATACGGGTCACACTTGAAGCGGACGGCTTTTTGCCGCGCACCACACAGATCGGGCAAAATTACAGCGGGGACACGGGTCGGATCGATCTATTTCGGATCGGGCGTATCGAAGGGGTCGTGATTGATCCGAACGGGCTGCCGCTGGCCAATGCACCGCTGATGCTGAATTCGTATTGCAGCTATACATGTCCCAGTGAAAGCCACGCGGTCAGCGGGGCGGGTCATGTTGTTACGGATTCGGACGGCGGTTTTGTGTTCGACCGTGTGCCGCTCGGCGTACATCGTATTGAGTTTCCCGGTTACAGTGGACGTTGTAACGATTCGAACGAGATTCCCTTTGGCGACTATTCAGCGCTGGCAACGGTGTCGTTGGGTGATGGCCGGACCCAGGGCGATGTCTTTGTTGATTTACGTCAGAGTCGGTCGATGATTTCCGGCACGGTGGTGGACCGAAATAACCAGCCGATGGCCGGGGTCAACGCTGTTGCCAGTGTGGAATCCAGAGTCTATCATGCATCGGGCTGGTCATCGATGACGCAAGCACTCAAAACCGTGTTGACGGATGGGGATGGACATTATGAGCTGAGGTATCTGCCCTCGGGGGAGTATCGGCTTCAGGCACAGTATCCTTATGAGCAGGGCAATCGTTATCGCTCCGGCGATGCGATTGATCTTGTTTTGGCCGGCAATCAAGAGGTCGTTATGAATCTGGTGCTGGAGCGTCAAGACGGCGGTGCGTCCGGCAGCGGCGATTCCAAACAGCCGCTGTATGAGGCGCTGCTGCCGGAGGACATGGGGCCGCGTGAAATGATGGTGGTCGATCCGCGGGGCAATCCCATCGCCGGTGCGGTGGTCACCTTTGACAAGACGCTTACACAAGAGGACCACAAGAGTCATCGAAAGACAACCCAAAACTGGGCCGGGGCGGTACTGGAAACCGACGCGCAGGGGCGATTCACGGTGCCTGATGTGCTTGAGGAGGTGCAGGGAATCTGGGTGTGGTGCCGGGCCATAATTGAAGCCGATGGTTTTGAGAAGCGGGACGTTTCACTGGGGGCGTACCACCTTCGGGACGAACGGCGAATTGACCTGCTGCCATTGATTACCGTTCACGGGCGGCTTGTCGGAGCCGACGGCAGGGGGGTTGCCGGACAGGTCAATGTGCGTGAAGGATTGACCGCTTATAAGCACCCCGGTTCCTCTCAAAGCCGGCATCGTTATGCGTCTATTCAAACCCAACCGGATGGGCGGTTTACTGTGGAGAATCTGCCCGAGGGATTCTATCTGATACGGTATGCGGTTGCGGATTCTACCTGGCCAAAGCCGCTTGAGGGGAGCGTTGAACTGGTCTTGAACACGGAAACGGCTGGTCAGGAGATTGTGATTGAACTGTCTCAGGATCGCGGCCTTTTTGCAGGGCGCGTTCTGGATTGGGACGGGACGCCGGTCAAGGGGGCTGTCGTTCGTCTGGTTAAACGTATTTCCTATGGTTATCGCCATCATGGGGCGATCACGACGTTTCCGGAGTTGTATCGCAGCGAGCCGACTGATCATCAAGGACGGTTTGTTATTGAGGGCATCTGTCCCGGCGTGTATGAGTTTGAAGCGGTTTATGACGCTGACCGACGAAAAAACACAGATCGAAAATTCATTGCTTTGGCCAAGGGCGGGACCCTTGAACTGGACATTCGTTTGAAGCGGTAGTGCGAACAAGATCGCGTCAGGTGAGTTATACCCTTCAGGGTAGAAAATTCCCGCGAGAAAGTCCGTAACTGAATACCGCAACAGTACATAGCCGCGCAGAAACGGGAAAACTCAATCGCGATCAGTATATGATTGTGAAAATAGGCTTGTCTCGGCGGGGAATATCAGTTATACTTATGACTTGCTGGGTCGGCGTGTCAGCCGGACGGATGTTTACGGCACGACGGTGTATGTGTGGGATGGGGCGCATATTATCGCTGAGTATGTCAATGGCTCTTTGGCAAGGAAATATATCTACGGGCCGGGGATGGATAATCCGGTGGCGATGGTGAATGTCAGCGGGCAGGCCGAGACGTGGTATTATTATTACGCCGATGCGCTGGGGTCGATTCGGTTGATGAGCGATGCGAGCGGGGCGATTGTGGAAGGGTATGCGTATCTGGTGTTCGGCCAGCCGTATGTGATGACCGACCCGGGCGCCGACGGCAACTGGCTGACTGCGGACACGACGACTTACAGCACCAGCGCCATCGGCAATCCGTACATGTTTACGGGGCGTCGGTGGGACAGCGCGGCGCAGCTTTACTACTACCGTTTCCGGGATTATGCGCCGCTGATCGGCCGCTTCTGCCAGACCGACCCGCTGGGCTACATCGACGGCATGAACCTCTACGCCTACGTCAACAACAACCCGCTGAATTGGATCGATCCGTGGGGGTTGTGGAGTAATTTGTCAGGTTGGGGTGAGGCAATGTTTGGACCATGCCCGGAAGCGGTTTTCTATGCTCAACAAAAACAAAGGCTAAGAGAGGAAGCATTGCGACAGCAAAGAGAGCCGCTCCTGCACTCAATTGATCACGCAAAGTTAAATTTATGGGAATGGATTCTTCCAAAAGCAAAAGCTCGTCATATTGTAGACTTTTTTAATCAAAATAGTGATGAGTCTACTTGGAAGCCTTGGGAGAATAAATCCGATCAAGCACTTAAGGATGTTATTGAAGTTTTTCTGAAGCATGAAAGAGATAAACATAACAGAAGGTTTCATCTTGAGCCTCTAACTCAACCTGTGTCGGAACCGGAAGCCAATAAAGAATCATAGGCAATGAAAAACATGTAATGATAATACGAGTATTATTGAATTAAAAGAGGTGTTGTCTTAAGGGAGCTTGTCTTGCGGTTGCTTCCTTAAGAAATGTGATGATTGAATAAGGTGAATTCTGAATTTTAACTAACTCAAGTTGACTGATTTTTTAAACATAGATTTATGCGGCGATCAGTAGTCGCCCAAGCTCTTTGACAATTTGCGTTCCACTGGACAGTTTCTTTAAGTGTTCCGTCAGATCGTTCCAGACGATG
>JBNRMN010000020.1:0-154393 GCA_050309605.1 Anaerohalosphaeraceae bacterium | reverse complement strand
AGCTCAGTTGCTGACGCGACGTTTGGTCGGCTGGTGGAAGCTGGACGGTGACCTGAACGATTCGATCAATGAGGTCCATCCCGGTGCGCCGGCATATCCCGGTGCGGCATTTGATCCGAACTTTGTTAATGGTGTTGACGGTCAGGCTCTGGAGTTCTACGGCCAGCCGGAAGATATTGTGACCATTACGGACAGTGCCGACTTTTATAATTTCTATCCGCGCGGCTATACGGTCAGCACCTGGGTGCAGACCCAGCAGATTAGTCCGTGGGGCGCGTATGTGAGCAAGCAGGGCCAGGATCCGGCTCGCGGTTTTATTCTGACGAAAGATGCCGGTGGGAATGCAACCCATACGCTGCGTCAGTCATTTAACGACCTTCACTCCAATACGTTCATTGCCGACGGCAATTGGTATTTGGTGACCGGTACCTATGACGCCGCCACCGGTCAAGGCAGGATTTATGTCAACGGTGTGCTTCGTAATCAGGCCACCAGTGCCGGCGTGCCGCAGCCCAGTCCGGCGAATCTGATTTTTGGTGCGGAACTTCCGGACGGTGATGTGCCGCATATCGGTCGGTTGGATGACGTTCGCATCTGGAGCTATCCGCTGGATGCGCGTGAGGCGGCCGAATTATATGTAGAAATTAAATCGGATGAACAAATCTGTGTGGAGTATCCGGAGTTTGATGTCGCCGGGCCGGACGGTGTCGGTGAGCAATTCCGTGATTGTCGGGTGGATTTGTATGATTTTATTGCCTTTGCCCAAAGCTGGCTGGAGTGCAACATCGTGCCGGAATGCTTGTAATATGAGCTGACATACAAGTCTATTCAGTGCAGATGGACAGCATTTATGGAAAGGGTTCCTGTGCGGCGATGCATTATTGCGGTTGCCAACGCAGCCTGTCGCACAGGAACCTGTATTTTCCGTGTCGGCGCAGGGTTTTTGAGGCATACAATCGAGTCTTTACAGCCGGTGGGATGGCGGTTAAAATCTGTTCAGAGGGGTGGATTTAGAGACCGACAATGGTAAAGACGAAACCTGAAAGAAAGGATTTAGGTATGACTTTTCAACCTGCTCGACGAGGTTACATTGTATTTTGGGTGGGAATGCTGGCGCTATGCTGTTCTGCAAGTTCTGACAGCTTCTATGTGCAGACGGTCGAGGTACCCGACGGCTATTCCCGTGCTCAGACAATTGAACTGTCCGGCAGGGTCCTTCCCCATCCCAGACAGATGAAATGGTTTGAGGACGAATTTTTCGGATTTATTCATTTTGGTCCCAATACATTTACCGGTCGTGAATGGGGCACGGGCACGGAAAGTGCGGATTTGTTTCATCCCGGCCATCTGGATACAGACCAGTGGTGTGAACTGATGAAAGCGGCCGGTATTCGTCGGGTCATAATGGTCGTCAAGCACCACGAAGGATATTGCCTTTGGCAGACACGCTATACGGATCATTCGGTGGCCTTCTCACCGTGGCGCAGCGGTCAAGGCGATGTGCTTCGAGATCTTGTCGAGTCCTGCGAAAAATACGGCCTGAGGTTGGGGGTGTATCTGTCTCCGGCCGATCTGTATCAAATTGAAAGTCCGGACGGTTACTACGGCAACGGCAGTGAGTTTACCGAACGTGTCATTCCCCGCCCCGTGGAAGGCCGTCCGTTCAAAGATACGCGCACGTTTACCTATACGCTTGACGATTATAATGAATATTTTATGAATCAATTGTTTGAACTGCTGACCGAATACGGCCCCATTTATGAAGTGTGGTTTGACGGGGCCAATCCCAAACCGGGCACAGGCCAGAGGTACACCTATGGCGCATGGTATGAACTGATTCGGGAATTGGCGCCCGAGGCGGCCATATTCGGCAAAGGGCCGGATGCCCGCTGGTGCGGCAATGAAGGCGGACAAACCCGTCCGGATGAATATAATGTGATTCCGCTTGACGTGTCGCCGGAGACCTTTGACTGGCCGGATATGACCGCCCCGAATATTGCGGGGCGCGACAGAATCACCGACCAGACCCGTTATTTTCACTATTATCCGGCCGAGACCAACACCTCCATCCGGCACGGCTGGTTTTGGCGCAATGACCATGAACAGCAGGTCAGAAGCGCCGACGATGTATTTGATATTTATGAGCGTTCCGTTGGTGGAAACAGCGTTTTTCATCTGAATATTCCGCCGAATACCGACGGGAAATTTTCCGACCGCGATGCGCGGGTACTGCGGGAGGTCGGGCGACGAATTGAGGCCACCTACGGCACGAATCTGCTCAGCGGCGCTGAGGCATCCGTGGATAATGTTCTGGACGGCGATCCCGATACGTGGTGGCAGGCCCCGGGCAAAGAGGCCTCTTTTGAAGTGATTTTGCCCGCCGAAAAGACGATCAATCGTTTTATGATCAAAGAAGCGATTGCCCGCAGAGGCGAACGTGTGGAAGCCCATTTCCTCGAGGCTCGCGTGGCCGGTTCCTGGGTGCGGGTGGCCGAGGGCAAAACCATCGGGCACAAGCGGATTCTGCGTTTTGAGCCGGTCAGCACCGATGCGTTTAGAGTGACGATTACCCAATCGCGTCTGGCGCCGTGTATTGCTCATGTTTCAGCGCATTTTTATGACGAGCCGCCCAAACCGGTTGAAATCAGCCGCGGATCCGACGGCAGGGTGACGATGCGGACAGGCGTTACGTTTACGTGGCGCGGCCAAACACGTCCCGCTCAATCGCAGGATATAATATTCTATACGCTGGACGGAACGGATCCCGCAACCGACTCGACCCGTTACGAAGGGCCGTTTTCGCTGCCGCTGGGCGGTCATCTCAAGGCCCGGGTGATTGCGGAGGGCAAAACAGGAGCGATCAGCGAGATTCGCATGGGTATCTTGCCGGACGGTTGGACTGCCCGCGATTCACAGGGCCGACTGCAAGAACCGCTCCGCGTTTTGGATGGGAACCCCCGAAGCGGCTGGGTCATGGATGTGTCCGACGTCGATACGGCGAGTCTGACCCTCGATATGCAGCGGGACTATGCCATCGGCGGTTTGCTGTATCTTCCCCACCCGCCCGGCGCATTTATTGAACGCTTTGATGTACACGTCAGCCGCGACGGTCAACAGTGGGAGCACATCCATAGCGGACGCTTTGGCAATATTCAAAATGATCCAAGTTGGAGGACGGTCTTGTTTGGCCGTCAGGTGTCAGCGCGCTATATTCGGCTGGCGCGACTTCGTGCTCCCGGCGGAATGACACAAGTCGGCGCGGCCGAGATCGAAATCCTGGCGGCAAATAATAATTGAACGCTGAGGTTGACTCAGACGGCCGCCTCGTCCGATGACTCGGGACAGCATGCGGCTCAGTGGATTGATTGAGACGTTGATCAGTGGTAAAGGAAATTAATGGATTACCGTCAGATTGCACATGTGTACAGAGATGAATTGATGGAGCGTTGCCTGCCGTTTTGGCTGACGTATTCGCCGGACGAGGCCTGCGGCGGATATTTTACCTGTCTGGATCGCGAAGGTCGGGTCTATGATACCGACAAATTCATCTGGCTTCAGTGTCGCCAGGTGTGGCTTTTTTCGATGCTTTATAATCGATACGAAAAACGACAGGAGTGGTTGGATATTGCCCGTTTGGGGGCGGAGTTTTTGTTTCGCCACGGGATGGATACAGAGGGCAACTGGTACTTTGCGCTGGACCGTCAGGGGCGACCTTTGGTGCGGCCGTATAATATCTTCAGCGATTTCTTTGCGGCGATGGCGTTTTGTCAATACGGCCTGGCCACCGGTCAGTCGCGCTATACCGATTTGGCGCTGGCGACGTACAATACTATTCTTCGGCGAAAAGACAACCCCAAGGGACAATACAACAAACAAATCAGCGAAAATCGCCCCTTGCGTTCGATGGGATTTTCGATGATTATGGCCAATCTGGCACTGGAGATGGAGTCTCTGCTGCCGCCAGAAGAGCTGGATCGCATTCTGGACGTCTGTGTGCACGAAGTGATGCAACTGCATTTGGATGACCAGACCGGTTTGCTGTATGAGTATGTTCTGCCCGACGGCAGCCATCCGGACTGTTTCGACGGGCGGCTGCTCAATCCCGGACATGGGATTGAAGCGATGTGGTTTATTATGGATATCGCGCTGAAACGAAATGACCGCCGACTTGTCGAGCAGACGACAAAAGTGATTCTCAACACCTTAAGGTTTGCCTGGGATGACGAGTATGACGGCATTTTTTATTTTATGGATGTCAAGGGCAGTCCCCCCCAGCAGCTTGAATGGGATCACAAGCTCTGGTGGGTTCATCTGGAAACTCTTGTGGCGCTGGCCAAGGCCTATCGCGCGACGAAACAACCTGCCTGTCTGGACTGGTATCAGCGGGTGCATGAATATGCGTGGTCGCATTTTGCCGATCCGCAGTACGGCGAATGGTTCGGCTATCTGAACCGGCAGGGACAGGTTGTGCTCAGCCTTAAAGGCGGCAAGTGGAAGGGCTGTTTCCATGTGCCGCGAGGGTTGTGGCTGTGCTATCGTGAGTTTACGCAACTCGCTCAGGACAAAGAACAACAAACAATCAAGAAAGCAAGATGATGAAACAGATTACAGGATTGGTTGCCGCTGCGTTTTCACCGATGAAAGCGGATGGTTCGATTGATACGAAGGTTATCGCTCCGGTAACGGAACGTCTGATCCGCAACGCCGTTGCGGGCTTGTATGTGTGCGGCAGCACGGGCGAAGGACCGCTGCTGAGCTGTGATGAGAGAAAGCAGGTGGCCGAGGCCTATATTGAAGCGGCGCAGCGACGCATTCCGGTCATTGTCCACGTCGGCCATGACAGCCTCCCCGAAGCGCAATCGCTGGCGCGCCATGCGGCCCAATCCGGAGCGGATGCGATTGCAGCCGTTGGGCCGTGTTATTTCAAACCTCTCACGATGGATATTCTGATTGAGTTTTTGGCGCAGATCGCTCAGGCGGCACCTGAGACGGATTTTTATTACTATCATGTGCCTCAATTAAACGGCAATAGCTTTGACATGACCGAGCTGCTACAAAGGGCACCGGCGGCTATTCCCACCTTGCGGGGAGTCAAATATACGGCTCTGACCGTTCATCAATTTCAGGAATGCAAAGAACGATTCGGCGATCGGTTTCAGGTCTTTTTCGGCTGTGACGAGATGTTGACCAGCGGACTGGCCGCGGGGGCGGATGCGGCAATCGGCAGCACCTACAATCTGGTGCCGCGGCTGTATCGTCAAGTTATAGAGGCTTTTGCCGCCGGCGATGTTGCCGCCGCACGCACGTTTCAGTCGCTGTCGGTGCAAATGGTCAGCGTCTGCTATCGCTATCGCGGTCTGCCGGCGATCAAAGCGATGATGCGGCTGATCGGCCATGACTGCGGTCCGGTTCGTCTGCCGCTCAAGGCGTTGTCCGCCGATGAGTTCAAACGCTTTGCCGCCGACATCGAAGCGTTGGGGGTGTGTGATTGGTTTTAGTCCGTTGCTGTTTTATTCATTTCGCCGATGTGGATGGCGTATTGGAGAACGATTGATGAAACCGTTGTCAATATGGCGAAGGGCTTCTGTTACGCTGATACTGTCCGTTATTTTGAGGACTGCTGCGATTGCAGTGGCGCCAGCAGAGCGCAGCGGTGCGCCGGCTGCCCTTATTCCGTATCCACAAAAGGTGCAATGGTTTGATAAACAGTTTGATCTGAACGATTACGCCGTTGTGTGTTATCCCCCTGAAATCTCAGCGGACATTGCATCCATCAAAAACACCCTTGAGAGGATCCTTCAGGATGCCGGTGCTGCTCCGGCACAAGACGGCGGCAATAAGCGGATACGATTGATTCTTGACAAGACGGCGGCTTTCGATTGTCAAGAGGCTTATACACTGAACATTACCTCTGAACGGGTTGACCTGAAAGCGTCCGGCCCGGCCGGTTTGTTTTACGCCGTTCAGACACTGCGTCAACTGATACAGCACGAACACGGCCGTGTGGTTTTTCCCGGCTGTGAAATTGCGGACTGGCCGGCCTTTGCGCATCGCGGCCTGATGCATGATGTGGGGCGGAATTTTCAGGATGTGGAATTGATCAAACGCCAACTGGATATGATGGCTATATACAAACTGAACTTGTTCCATTTTCATTTGACGGACTATCCCGGCTACCGCATCGAATGCAAAGTTTATCCGCAGTTGAATGATCCGAACCATTATCGCGCGACCCGTCAGCCGGGAAAATTTTACACCTATGAACAACTAAACGACATCATTGATTATGCCCGGCAGCGGTATATTCAAATTGTCCCTGAAATCGATATGCCCGGACACAGCGACTATTTTACCACGACCTTTGGGTTTGACATGCAGGATGAACGGGGCATCGCGATTCTTAAAGAGATTTTGGATGAGTTTTTTGAGCATTTAGACACCCCCTGGTTTCATATGGGATCCGATGAGGTGGCCGTTACCAACCCTGCGTTTATGAAAGAAATGGCGGATTTTATCCGGGGTTATAACAAGCGGCTGCTGGTCTGGCGTCCGGGTCATCTGCCGGATCACAATGTGATTACGCAATTGTGGACCGGCCAGGCCAGACCGATACCCGGCGTCGCTTACCTGGATTCGCAGGCCAACTACATCAACCATATGGATCCCTTTGACGGTCCGGTGCGCGTTTTTTTCCAGCAGCCCTGCCGAACGCCGACCGGCAATGAGCTTGCCCTGGGCGGTATTCTTTGCCACTGGCCGGATGTCAATATCGGATCGCAGATGGATATTTATGCACAAAGTCCGGTGTTTCCCGCGATGGTGGCGTATGCGGAGCGCATTTGGCGCGGCAGGGCGGACAACCGTGAAGACCTCTGGGGCAGGTTGCCGTCTGTCGAAGATCCGGCGTTTGACGAATACGCTGCATTTGAGGCGGACATGATAACTCATCGGGATCGTTTTTTTAACGACCTGCCTTTCCCGTATGTCAGACAAACCGATATCCCCTGGAAGTTGATTGGCCCGTTTGATCATAAGGGCGATCCGCACAAGACATTTCCGGTAGAGCAGGACATTCGCGATGAATATATGATTGAGGGGAAGACCTATCAGTGGATTGAGGCGTGGGGCGCGACCCTTCATATCAACCATTTTTTCGGGTTTGCCGGCCATTTGCCTGCTGTCCAGTCCGGAACGGCCTACGGATTGACGTATGTGCATTCGGATACCGACCGCACGGCGGCTTTTTGGATTGGTTTTAACGGACCTTCCCGTTCCGAACGGCGCCGCGGCGCTCCCAATCCACACCAAGGTCAGTGGAGCAACGTCTATTCTGCGATTTGGATCAACGACCAATCGATTGATCCGCCGATCTGGAAGCAGCCCGGCTTGGGCAATGATCCGGAAAGGCCGTTTGTTGATGAAGATTATTTTTATCGCGATCCGGTTCAGGTTCCTCTGAAAGCCGGCTGGAATAAAATTCTGGTCAAAGCGCCCAAGGCCTCGCCGGCCTGGAAGTGGATGTTTACCTGTGTTCCGATTGAATGGGACGGCAAACGGGCCGCAGAGGCCGGGTCGTTAAGGTTTTCGACGACGCCGAATTAATGCCGTTTACCCCAGGATCAGAAAGTATGGATGTATGAAAAAAAAGGGTCAATATGTTTGTGCTGTGATGATGGCGGCGATCTCAATGGTTGCCGTCTCGGCGGAGGCATTTTCCGAAAAAGCGATGCTTGAATGGTCGCTGCTTGCCGATCTTCCGGATCCGTTGGGACGATCAGGGGTGTTTGTCGGTGTCCATAACAATGCGCTGATCGTTGCCGGCGGCACCAATTTCCCCGAACCCGTATGGGAAAACGACAAGCAGTGGTACGATGATATCTATGTGTTGAGTCAAGATGGCAACCAGTGGCAATGGCACGAAGGCTTTTCACTGCCCCGGCCGCTGGGATATGGCGCCGTGGTTTCGACCCCCTACGGTGTGCTTTGTATGGGCGGCAATGACGCCGAACAGATCTATGATGATGTCTTCCTGTTAAGCTGGGACCCTGTTGAGAAGACAATCCACCACCGTCAGCTTCCTTCGTTACCGAGGCCCTGCGCCTATTCGGCCGCGGCCCGGATCGGCGAACAAGTCTATCTGGCCGGCGGGATGAGCGAGGAAGACCTGCATACGGCCATGGCCAATTTCTGGTCGCTGGATCTGTCGGCCTTAGACACCCCCGACGTCCTTGAATGGAAGACCCTGCCGTCATGGCCGGGACCAAGTCGGGCGCTCAATCTGGCCGCAGCGCAGCACAATGGACACGAATACGGCGTGTATGTCATGAGCGGACGACGCATGAGCGATAGCGAGGATGGCCGTGTTGAGTTTCTGACCGATGTTTATGAATTTTCGCCCACGGCTTATGCGTCCGGCAAGGCTGAGCCGTGGCGAAAACGTGCCGAGCTTCCGCGCTCGGTCATGGCCGGCACGGCGGTGGATGTCGGCCAAAGCCATCTGTTTGTGCTCAGCGGCGATGACGGCTCACTGTGGGGCAGGGCTGAAGAACTGAAAGACGCTCACCCCGGTTTTCCCAAACGGGCGCTGGCCTATCATACCATTACCAATACCTGGATTGACGCCGGCCCGATACCGGCCAATCAGGTCACGACCCATGCGGTTCGATGGGGCGATGCCGTCAACAGTCCGATCCTCCTTGCCGCCGGTGAGATGCGTCCCCGTGTGCGCACGCCGAAGATCTGGTCGATTGTGCCCTGTCAGCAGCGCAAGGCGTTTGGCGCGGTGGATTTTTCCGTCATTGGCCTGTATCTGCTGTTGATGATCGGCGTGGGGGTGTTTTTTGCCTTTCGAAACAAAAGTTCCGACGATTTCTTTCGCGGCGGCCAGCGGGTGCCGTGGTTTGTGGCGGGCCTGAGTATTTTTGCCACGATGCTCAGCTCGATTACGTTTCTGGCGATTCCGGCCAAGGCCTATATGACCGACTGGGTCTTCTTTCTGGTCAATATGATGGTCGTGGCGGTCACGCCGTTTGTGATTTTGTATTTCCTGCCGTTTTTCCGAAAAATTGACGCCACCAGCGCCTATGAATATCTGGAAAAGCGATTTAATCGGTTCGTGCGACTGTTTGCCAGTGCCTCGTTTATTCTGTTTCAGATCGGGCGAATGGCGGTGGTGTTGTATCTGCCGGCCTTGGCACTGGCGGCGATAACGCCGCTGACCGAGATTCAATGTATCCTGATGATGGGTGTGTTGAGCATTGTCTATTGTACGCTGGGCGGTCTGGAGGGTGTGGTCTGGACGGATACCATCCAGAGTTTTGTAATGCTCGGCGGGGCGATTTTGACATTGGGGCTGATTTTGACCCGGCTGGAGGGCGGCTTCGACAGCTTTGTTACGTTGGCCGCTGCCGAGCACAAGTTTCATCTGATTAACTGGGATTTTTCCGCATCGAGTATTACCACCGCGGCATTGTGGGTGGTGTTGCTGGGCGGTATCGGGCAAAGCCTGGTTCCGTATTCGTCCGACATGGCGGTGGTGCAGCGATATATGTCCGTCTCGACTATCGAGCGTGCCCGCCGTTCCATCTGGACGAATGCCATTGCGGTGGTGCCGACGACCATTTTGTTTTTTGCAGTGGGTACCGCATTGTTTGTGTTTTATAAGAGCCATCCGGAGCGGCTGGATCCGACGTTTCGAAATGATGCGATTTTTACCCTGTTCATTGCTCGTGAATTGCCGATGGGAATCGGGGGGCTGCTGGTTGCCGGTATCTTTGCCGCCGCACAATCGACGATCTCGACCAGTATGAACAGTTGTTCAGCGGCACTGGTCACCGATTTCGTGCGGCCGTTCAATTGGATCCAATCGGAGACGCGTTATTTGCTGCTGGCCCGAGTGATTACCGCCGGGCTGGGCTGTCTGGGGACAGCGCTGGCGGTCCTGTTTATCGTCTCGGATGTGAAGTCGGCCTGGGATATGTTTATGACGATCCTGGGACTGGTTGGCGGGGCGATGTGCGGGCTGTTTTGTCTGGGTATTTTTACTGTGCGAACCAATGGGATCGGTGCGGTGATCGGTGCGATTGGCGGTGCGGCCGGTTTATATTGGGTCCAGGGCCATACGCAGGTTCATTTTTTGCTGTATGCGACGGTTGGTGTGGTCTTCTGTGTGGCGGCCGGCTATATCAGCAGTCTGTTCTTTGCCGCCCCGCGGGCCGAATCGGTCGAGGGGTTGACCATCCACACGTTAAAATCGAATCCGGCCGCTCAAGAGTGAAGCCGGTAGGTGTAACTGTTAAAACGAAATTGGAGAAATCGATGAATAAGTCCGTGTTTACAGGTATGGTATTCGCTCTTGCCGTCGTCGTTCAAGCGCAGGGCGACGGCCTTTTGGCCACATCGTTTGAAAATGATCCGCGCGGCTTTTTTTCCGAGTTGCATAATGAGGCCGGGCGGTGGCATACAACCAACGGCAAGACGGAGAT
The DNA here is from genome assembly GCA_050309605.1 of Anaerohalosphaeraceae bacterium. GTDB lineage: Bacteria > Planctomycetota > Phycisphaerae > Sedimentisphaerales > Anaerohalosphaeraceae > T3Sed10-213. The sequence continues at coordinate 143,909 of JBNRMN010000020.1, read as the reverse complement.
CACGGCCGCTTATGCTAAAAGCGGACGTCAATCGCTTCGTCTGTTCGGCGGGACGCGAACGGTACTTGAACTGATGCCGGCGTTTGGCGGAAAAACGGTCTCGCATTTGTCTTTTTGGGCCGAGCGGTGGACGGCGCGTGAGCCGTTTCAGTTTCGCATCTACGCCCAAACTGAGCAGGGATGGCGGGAGCTTTACAACGGTGATGATGCAATCCAAGTCGGATTGCGTTTTTTAAGCCACGTCAAGATTGCACTGCCGCCGCAGCCCGTTCTAAAATTCCGTTTTGTATGTGCGTCACCGGAAGAGACGGGCATCCTGATTGACGATGTCGTCTTCCATCAGCCGATTCCGGCGCGCATTGAACAGGTTACAACCCTGTCACCGGTCGCTCCCGTTCTGATACGAAAACCCCACAATCCGCTGCTGGCTATTCAAATTGATGTCGTCGGCAGTCTGGAGCCGCGATCGGTCAAACAGATTGATTTTTCGACGAAGCCAACGACGAATCCGGATGACATCGCTTCGATTGATGTTTTTTATACCGGTAATGAGAATCGTTTCTCGACCGACCAGCCGTTTTCGACGTCCGCCAAGGGGGGAGGGCACGTCATTGTCAGCGGCGATCAGGAGCTTGTGGAAGGGGCGAATTATTTCTGGGTATCCTATACGCTCCGGCCGTCAGCCGACTTGCTGCACCGGGCGGCCATCAGCGATGTCCGAGTTCGGTTCGATAACGGCGACGAAGCAGCGGCGCTGTCGGAGCCAATCGTTCGGCGAATCGGGTACAATTTGCGCGACGCGGGCGACGACGGCGTGCCGGCCTATCGCATTCCCGGCCTGGCGACGACCAACAGGGGAACGCTCATTGCCGTTTATGATATCCGCCGCCACGGGATGGGCGATCTGCCCGGCGATATTGATGTGGGCATGAGCCGCAGCACCGACGGCGGGCAAACCTGGGAGCCGATGAAAATTATCCTCGATATGGGGCCGCCGCATAACCAAAACGGCGTCGGCGACCCGTCTGTGCTGGTTGACCAAGTAACCGGCACCATTTGGGTTGCAGCGCTGTGGAGCAAGGGCAACCGCGCCTGGCACGGCTCCGGTCCGGGAATGACGCCGGATGAGACCGGACAGTTCGTCTTGACCAAAAGCACCGACGACGGCGTAACCTGGTCGCAGCCCATCAATATTACCGAACAAATCAAAGATCCCAAGTGGCGTCTGGTGTTCAACGGGCCGGGCAACGGCATCACCATGCGCGACGGCACGCTGGTCTTTCCCGCTCAATTCAAGGATGAGCACAATATGCCGCACTCGACGATCATCTACAGTCAAGACCGTGGCCGACGCTGGGCCATCGGTACCGGCGCCAAACCCAACACGACCGAGGCCCAGGTGGCCGAATTGTCCGACGGCTCGCTGATGCTCAATATGCGGGACAACCGCGGCGGCAGCCGTTCCGTCTATACAACCGGCGATCTGGGCACGACCTGGCAAGTGCATCCCAGCAGCCGAAGTGCGTTGCCTGAGCCGGTTTGTATGGCCAGCCTGATTCGCTTTTCAAGAAAGCAAAGCGATCCGGGCGATATCCTGCTGTTTTCCAATCCGGCGGTATCCTCCGGCCCGCGGCGCAATCTCACCCTCAAGGCCAGTCTGGATGAGGGGCTGACCTGGCCGCCGCGTTATCATAAACTGCTGCATGAGCCGGCCAGTGCGGGCTATTCCTGTCTGACGCAGATTGACGACCAGTCCGTCGGGATTCTGTACGAAGGCGGCGCGACGGCACTGCTGGTCTTTGAAAAAGTACACATTGACGAGATTATAGGAAGCGACGAAAATGTCCAAAGATGACATCCGCTGGGATCTTAAACGAACGACTCTCGCTGCGTTGAGAAAATCGCATTACGAAGTGGCTGTGCTGCCGGTCGGCGCCGTCGAAGCGCATAATCACCAGTTGCCGGAAGGGATGGACGTCATCCACACTGAATATGTGGCGCAGCAGTGCTGCCGACGAGCGTGGGAAACATGTCAATCGGTCCTCTGTCTGCCGGCTGTTCCCTTTGGCGTAGATTCCAACCTGATGGCCTTCCCTCTGACCGTGCATGTCTCCCAAGCGACACTGGATGCCTATGTCAAAGAAATTCTTCAATCGCTGCGCCGGCACGGCCTTCGCAAGTTTGTCCTTCTCAACGGCCACGGCGGCAATGAGTTCAAACCGCTGATCCGTCAGCTTCAGTATGAAATGGATATTTTTGTGTTTAATTGTAATTGGTGGAATGTGGGGGCTGATGTGTTTGAAGACATGTTTGGGAAAAATGATGACCATGGCGGCGCGATGGAAACCTCCGTCGCTCTGGCGATTTGCCCTGAGGTGGTGGATTCCGACAAGGCCGGTCCGGGTACTGTGCCGCCGTATCGCTTTGACGCACTCAATAAGGGCTGGCTGACCACCAGCCGGGATTTTTCGAAATTGAACGACCATTGTGCCGTTAGTTCCGATGCTGCCCCCACGCCGGAAAAGGGACGTCGCTTTTTAAATCTTGTCTGTGATCGGATCAGTGCTTTTCTCGTCGAGTTAGCCAATGCGGAAATTGACGATCATTTTCCCTTCAGCCGCCGAGGGGAGTGAAAAAAGGGGACTCGAATAAGAATAAATCGAATAGGAGAGAATGATGTTCAATCGACGCGATTTTTTGCACGCTGGCGGGGTGTTTACTGCTTCCCTTTTGACAGGCTGCCTGAACGGGCAGCGGCACTATGCCGATGTCCGAACACGTCCCAACATTCTATTCATTATGACGGATGACCATGCCGCTCATGCGCTGAGCTGCTACGGCAGTGTCGTTAATCAGACGCCGCACCTGGATCGCCTGGCTGACGAGGGAATGCGGTTCAATAATTGTTTTTGTACGAACTCGATATGCGCCCCCAGTCGAGCCGTTATTCTGACGGGCAAATACAGTCATATCAACGGCCAGATCAATAACAGCCGTCGTTTTGACGGCGGTCAGCAGACGTTTCCCAAACTGCTTCAGCAGGCCGGCTACCAGACGGCCATGATCGGCAAGTGGCATCTGGGCAGCACACCGACCGGTTTTGATCATTGGGAAATCCTGCCGGGACAGGGATCATATTATAATCCCGATTTTCTGCAAATGGACGGCTCCAGAAACCGTTATCAGGGGTATTGCACGGATATCATTACCGATTTGACCCTGAATTGGCTGGACAAGCGGCGGCAGCCGGACAAGCCTTTTATGGTCATGTGTCATCACAAGGCCCCGCATCGCAACTGGTCGCCGCATCCGCGTCATTTCGGCAAATACAAGCTGGGCACGATTCCGGAGCCGCCGACCCTCTTTGCCGATCATACCTCACGCTCAAAAGCCTCGCCGCAAAGCGAGATGTCGATTCGCGACCATTTCTACTGGGGGCACGATATGAAATTTAACGGGCCGAATCAGTTTCCGGAATATTTTCGTTCAGGTATTCCCAACGGCGAATACGCCCGTATGACACCGCCGCAGAAGGCCCAATGGGACGCCTATTATGAGCCGGAAAATCAGGCCTTCATCGAGCAAATGAAAGCCGGCCAGCTCAGCGATGACGACGTTGTCCGCTGGAAATATCAGCGTTATATGCACGATTATCTCGGCACAGTCGAGGCTGTTGATGAGGGCGTGGGCCGTATTCTTGATTATCTGGACAAGAGCGGTTTGGCTGAAAATACGGTGGTGGTCTATACGTCCGATCAGGGCTTTTTCCTCGGCGATCACGGCTGGTATGACAAACGCTTTATGTATGAGCCGTCGCTGCGGATGCCTCTGCTGGTGCGATGGCCCACACGCATTCAAGCCGGATCGGTGTCCGATAAAATGGTGCTGAATCTGGATTTTGCCCCGACGTTTGTCGATCTGGCCGAAAGAACGGTCCCCGGCGACATGCAGGGTGAAAGCCTGCGGCCGATTCTTGTCGGTCAAAGCCCGTCGGATTGGCGCACGGCGATGTACTACCACTACTATGAGTTTCCGTTTGAACATCAGGTCAAACGGCATTATGGAATTCGAACGCCTCGGTATAAGCTGATTCACTTTTATTACGATCTGGATGCCTGGGAGTTGTACGACCTTGCCGAAGATCCAAATGAACTGAACAACCTTTACGGTAACCCTGATTATTCGGACCTTGTCCATCGGCTCAAACAACAGCTTCAGGGTCTGCAAAAACAGTACGGCGACAGCGAAGAATTGGCACGAAGCCTGTTGCCGTAGTTTCAGAACATGCAGACCTGTGTGGTCCTGCGCCGTGGGCGTTTTTCGCAATGCCGGGCACCTGCACACGGAAGAGAATGGCTCCTAAAAGAGATATTCAAGGTCTCTTAGAGTAACAAAATGTGTCCTCCGACAGACCTTCCGTCGTTACCAAATCCATAGTAATTTTCGGATTATGTTACGAATTTCCATCATTAAATTACGTTGTTCCATTCCGACAGGCCGCCTCAAATGGTATAATACTTATGGTACTTTTTGACGGGGATTAGGTGATATGAATACCCTATTCATTCATGGCGAAGCCAGGTGTGTGTCGGTATTTTACAAGCTCTCGCACGGTCTCCGCACCCTGTTTGATTCACTCAGTTCTCACCTTTTGCATACAACAAAAACTTCAGTCTCAGAGATAAAAACATAACACATCTTTTATTGGAGGTCTGTATGATGAAGAACGTTTGGGTACTCTTATTGTTTGGCTGCATCGCCTTTACGCTGCACGCCAATGTCATCAGTGTTAACTTTGCAGAAAGGGAGGATCAACTCATCCAGCCGGAAGAGTTCGCCGGTCTGACAGGCTATGAAGCGGCCCATTTTAACAATTTTATCGGAGATGCAGGCTCTGGTGCGCTGGTGGATGAATTCGCCCGGCCGACGGGGGCGACGTTGTCTTATTCTTCCAGCGGAATGTGGGGCGACGGGACGGCCGGTTTCACTACGGCCGATGACCGATTGTCGCGCGGTTATCTGGACGACGGTCAAACGACGGAACCTTATGGGGTTGTGATTCACGTTTCGAATATTCCTTACGAGCAGTACCGCGTTATTGTTTATCACGCCACCGATAACGCAACCGGTTATACCGATGTGGACGTGAACGGCCAAATTCAAAATATTCCAACCACCTCCCGTTGGGGTTCAATGCGACGCTGGGAGGAAGGCGTGAACTGTCTGGTGTTCAGAGGATTGACCGAAGAGACGCTGGATATCAAGGTCCTGAGCCGTTATGCCGACGACGATGGCAATTTCCGCGGCAGTGTGGCGGGATTTCAGATCATCAGCGAGGCAGTAGCCTACGATCCTGTCCCTGCCTTTGGCCAGACAGATGTGCCTGTCGATGTAACGCTTGAATGGGCCGCCCCCGATATGTACGACACGACGGCCTATCATGTGTATATCGACCCCAATGCGGCGATGGTGGAAAACGGGCATCCCGATGCGTTTTTGGATACGGTTACCGACCAAAGCGTCGAGGTATCGCTGCTCTACGACCGGACGTATTACTGGCGTGTCGATGCCGTGGATCCGAATGAAGGCGGCAGCCCCGTGGTTTATCCCGGCAGGATTTGGACGTTTTCAACGATTGCTCATCCTTCGGCGCTTGAGCCGGAATTGTATGCGCCGGGCATTACGGTATTGAACCCAAGCTTTGAAAAAGAAGATCGGTATTGGATCCCGACGCCGGATTGGTTTGATTACGGCGCAGCCTATCAGGAAGGCCCGTTCCCGACGCCTTTCGGCAATGTCTGGGGCGTGGTGGAAGATGGGATGCACTGGCAGCCGATCGGTGAATGGTCGCCGAATGTGGATTATGTCATCAGTGTTGCGGTGGGTAAACGCAGCGGGTTCAGCGACGGACGTACCAAGGTGGCCTTGTGGGCCGGCGGGACCGTGCCGCCGGATCAGGCCACCGGCGACGCGACAATGCCGTCCGGCGTCGGCGCTGCCCTCGTTGCCGAATATACATTCCCTCGTGTGAATGTGGACAACGGCCATGAACATCATTCGGTGATCCTGAATACGGCAGCGGCGCACACGCCCGGCGATCCTCTTTTCATCGCCTTTACACGGGCCGAAGGCTCCGGCAGAGCCTACTTTGACAATGTCCGCGTCAATCTGCCGCGCGATCCGCGAAGCGCCTGGGGACCCAATCCGTACAATGGCGAAACGGGCGTATCCATTTCCGTGCCGCCGACACTGTCCTGGCAGCAGGGCGTCAATCCCGACACGAATTATCAGCCGGATCCGACGATCACCGGTTATCACATTTACTTTGGCAAGGATAAACATGCGGTCGGGACAGGCGATGCGTCCGTCTATAAAGGCTATCAGCCCGTTGGGCAGGAAAGCATTGTCATTACCGAGACGCTTGAAGAGTTTTCAACTTATTATTGGCGCGTCGATGAAGAAATCAGCAACGGCGTCGAACGTTTAACCGGGCCGGTCTGGAGCTTTACGACGGATCTGTCCAATCGCCTGATTGCCCACTGGAAATTCGACGGCAATCTGAATGACGAAGTTGCCGAACTGACGGGCCTGCCGGAAGGCGACTGGCCGGCCGTGCTGCATGTCGGCGACCCCAATAACCCCGAGCCTGTTTTTGATGAGGGGCTGGACGGACAGGCGGTGCGTTTGACCCGCGGCGACGGCAACTATCTGGTGATTCCCGGAAGCGAAGAGTTCTTTAACTTCTATCGGGAAGGGCTTACCGTCAGTTTGTGGTATAAACCGACTGATTATGAGGTAACCGACGGGTTTATGGGACTGATGGCCAAACGAAGCGGTTCGTTCGGATGGCAGATTTATGATACGGCCATTTACTACAGTGCCGGTCTGGAAACGCGGATTGACGGCACCAATGTCAATCCGGCCGGGCGACTGGACGACGGCGATTGGCATCTGGCGGTGTTGACCTTTGACAACGAGTCGAACACAATGACGCTGTATCTGGACGGCACGTCGGTGGGCACGGCGGAATTGACGCCGACGGACGGCAATTCTGCTGCGGTAACGCTGGGCGTTGCCAATATCGCCGGTGAGTGGGAATTTGACGGCTTGATCGACGATGTTCGCGTTTTCAGCTATCCGATGGAGCCGCTGGATGTGGCGCGGCTGTATATCGAGCTTGAAAAAGACAAAACCGTCTGCCTGAATCCGGATGATCCGGCCTTGCGATATGACTTCAACGGCGACTGTGTCGTGAATTTGGCGGATTTCGCTTTAATGGCGCAAGACTGGACCGATTGCAACATCTATCCGGATTGTTATTGATAAAGGCCGAAAACCATTAACTAAATGATATCACGTTTTTACTTAGGAGTCAGGTAATGAAAACGAAAAACCTAATCAGTATTATGTTGTTGGCTGTATTGACGTTGACGTGCGGTTCGGCGATCGCCGCCGACATTATCTCCCTGAATTTCAGCGAAAATTCAGGCAACCAGATTTTCGACGGCGGCCAGCTCATCGGCCCGCTCGAGACCGACAGCGCAAACTGGAATATCACAGACGTCCGCGATTCCGGGACGCTTCCCGCCGGTACGAAGTCAAACCTGATTGATGACTGGGGAATCAACACCGGTGTGTCGGTGACGTGGCAATCCAATACGGTCTATTGGAATCACGACGGCACAGCAGATGACGAGCACAAACTGTCTGTCGGTTACATTGATGACGGCGGTACCGGGATCAATATCGTGTTTTCAAACATTCCCTATGCCCGTTATCGTGTGTATGGGCTGATTGCCACCGACCAGAATCAGGACGCCGACGGGGCGACTCCCCCGAATAGTTTCCCCGCGCGCAATTTTCAGGTCAACGGCCAGTGGGTCTTTGGCGGCAATGAGTCCACGACGGCCAGAGCCTACGGGACGATTACCAACAATAACGATGCTCATGGCGAATACTGGACAGAGATCGTGCCCGGCGAGGTGGTGGGCAACTATTGGACCATTGAAACCAGCGGCTCGACGCTGACGATCCAGGGATTGACCCTTGACGGCGAACAGCGAGGGACCTTGACTGCGGTTATTATTGAGCAGGCTTCGCCGTATGTGGCCGTCAACCCGATCCCTGCGCCGGGTGAGGAGCTGGTCAGTATCGATACGATTCTCAGTTGGGAACAACTGGAAGCCGTCAGCGGAATGGGTATTACCTATGATGTCTATTTGGGCACGGAACCCAATACAATCGGATACCCGGCGCCGGTGAAAGTGACCACCGACGATCCGGCGGACTTTTTCTATGATCCGGAAGGTCTGCTCAATGACACCACCTATTATTGGCGCGTTGATGCGGTTGAGCCGAATGATCCGTCGCCGATTGTCCACACCGGTATTGAGTGGTGGTTTACGACGACGCCTGCCAAGGCGCTGATCCAAACCCATCCGGCCGGGGTTACCGTGCCCGCCGGCGGCCAAGCGGTGTTCTCTGTGACGGCGATCAATGCCGAGTCTTACCAATGGTATAAAGACGGCCTCGCATTGAGCGACAGCGGCACGGTCAGCGGCGCGACAACCGCCGAGTTGACCCTTTCCAACGTCCAATTTGCTGATGAAGGGTTCTATCATTGCGAGGTGGACAACGCGCTGGAGACGCCGGATGCGTCGAATACGGCCCAACTGCTGACCGAGCGTCAGGTCGGCTGGTGGAAGCTGAACGGCGACTTGACGGATTCGATTGGGCAGCTTTACCCCGGTGCACCGGCGTTCGACGGGACCACGGTTGATCCGAATTTCGTCGAGGGCATCGACAGTCAGGCGCTGGCCCTTTACGGCCAGCCGGAAGATGTCGTTGTGATGACTGACAGCGCGGAATTCTATAATTTCTATCCGCGGGGCTATTCAGTCAGTGCCTGGGTCAAGACAACGCAGACCAGCCCGTGGGGCGCCTATGTGGCCAAACAGGCTCCGAGTCCCAATCGCGGCTTCATTCTGACGCACAATTCGGTTGGGCAGGCGATTCACACGCTGCGTCAGTCGTTCAACGATTTAGGCTCCAACTACAATATCGACGATGATGTGTGGCATTTGGTGCTTGGGACCTATGATGCGGCCACCGGCCAGGGCAGCGTCTATGTCAACGGCGTGCTTCGCAATCAGGCAACCAACACAAACGTGCCGCAGCCCAGTCCGGCCGATTTGATCTTCGGAGCCGAACTGCCGGACGGGTCGGTGCCTTATATCGGCCTGCTGGACGATGTGCGCATCTGGAGTTATCCGCTGGATGCGGTCGAAGCGGCTGAACTGTATGTAAACTTCAAAGAGGACGAAAAGATTTGCATCACCTATCCTGAATTTGACATTGCCGGTCCCGACGGTGTCGGCGAGGAATTCAGAGATTGTCGGGTGGACATTTATGATCTAATGGCTTTTGTGGAAACATGGCTGGAATGCGGTATCGTCCCGCTGTGTATTGAATGATAACCCATCGACGCCGATTTGACCGGCGTCGTGGACAGCCGACTCGTTTTGAAGCGGTGTTGCAGCGTTTCGTTCAGGAATGTTGCAGCCCGCTCCAAACGGGTCATAAGAAAAGCGTTTTTTCAGATATCATGCCAATCCAAAGCCTTGCCGCATTGCGCATTGCACAACCAAACGGATTTGATTGGCTGAATGTGGGTGTTTTTTCAATCAAGGCGATTTTTTATGACAAACAAGAAAAGTAAACAGGCTTTTACCCTCATCGAACTGCTGGTTGTCGTGGCAATTATTGCGCTGCTTTTATCGATCATTGTTCCTTCGCTTCGCTTGGCCAAGGAAAAGGCGCAGGAAATTTCCTGTCGATCCAATATTCGCTCGCTCGGTCTGGCGCTGCGTCTGTATGCCGAAAAGACCGAAGGAAAGCTTTTCAGTTATAATCCCTCAACGCTGTATCTGCTCCAATTGGCCGACGAGATCGGCAATATTGATGATGTGCGGCTGTGTCCGTCAGTCCGGGCTGATACGCAGCGGCAGTGGCACCAGGGGTCGCCGGTCCATGCGTGGCGCTGGCCGGTGGACGGCAACGATGAATATGGCGCGTATGCACTGAATGGCTGGCTGTACAGTTATCCGACCAGTTATGATTACAGTTGGGTTGAGTCCCGCGCCAATATCGACCAGTATGCGTACCCCAACCTTTTGAGCACGCGCAGTCCGTCTTCGGTACCGGTGTTTGTTGACAGCATGTGGCCTGATTTATGGCCCAAGCATACCGACACCGTTCAGTCTCATCTGGACATCAATTACCGCGGCTACAGTGGCGACCACCACGGCTCCGATGGCCCGGTTAATAATCACATGCGTCGAATGATGATCAACCGTCATCGAGGTTCGGTGGGTATTTCGTTTCTGGACGGGCATGTCTCCAATGAAGGATTGGAATACTTGTGGTCGCCCAAGTGGCACAGGCAGTTTATTCAGGATCACAACGAAAAACTCAGGTCCGATGGCAGCAAAATTTTCAAAAATTAACGGCCGCGGCTCCTGAGTCGAACAACAGGGCGCATCGTCGCGCCGATGATGCAGCTCAAAGCGATGTCTGTTCCGTGCGGGCAATGATTTCGTTTTGCAGGTCTTCGCCCAGATCAACAAAATAATCGCTGTAACCGGCCACGCGCACGATCAGATCTTTATAGTCCTGCGGATTTTTCTGAGCATTGAGCAGTGTTTGTTTGTTGACGACGTTGAACTGGATGTGATGGCCGTCCAACTTAAAGTAGCTGCGAATGAGCATCAGCAGTTTATCCAGTCCGTCGCCTTCCAGCACCTGCGGATTGAATTTCATATTCAGCAGCGTGCCGCCGGTGCGGCTGTGATCGATCTTGGACGCGGACTTGACTACCGCAGTCGGCCCGTAGGACGGAGTTCCCTGACTGGGCGATATGCCGTCTGAAAGCGGCAGCCCGGCTCTGCGACCGTGCGGCAGGGCGCCGGTAACCTGCCCGAAATACACATGCACCGTGGTCGGCAGCAGATTGACGCGATAGCGGCCGCCTTTGGTATTGGCTCGTCCGTTGACATGTTTGAAATAAAGCTCAAATACCTCGGCGGCGATGGCATCGGCGTAGTCATTGTCCTGGCCGTAACGCGGCGTCTGGCGGGCCAGTATGTTTTCAAGTGTTTCGTGTCCCTTAAAATTTGACTTCAGCGCAGCCAGCAGTTCCGACATCGTCACGTCTTTCTGATCAAAAACATGAAACTTGACCGCCGTCAGCGCGTCGGTCAGCGTGCCGATGCCGACGCCCTGAATATACGTCGTATTGTATCGCGGTCCGCCGTTGTGGTAGTTGCGGCCTTTGAGGATACAGTCATCGGTAATCACGGACATGATCATGGCCGGCAGATACGTCGCGTAAAGCCGTTCAATCACATTGTTGCCTTTGATTTTCAGATCGATGAAATAAGCCAGCTGTCGTTCATAGGCCTGCATGACCTGTTCAAAGGAGTCAAACGTTTCGGCGCGGCCGGTTGGGAGGCCGACCTGTTTGCCCGTGCGCGGATCGACGCCGTTGTTCAGCGCAAGCTCAAATATCTTCGGCCAGTTGCAGTAGCCGGTCAGGGTGCAGCTTTCTTTGCCGAAGCTGCTGGTCTCCACACAGCCGCTCGGCCCGCCGCTGCGGGCGTCAAACATCGTCTTGCCGTCATGCAGCATCTCGCGGATAATCACGTCGGTATTAAAGACCGACGGCTGCCCGAACCCGCAGCGAATCACGCGACAGGCGCGTTTCAAAAAGCGATCCGGATTTTTAGCGCTGATCTGAATGCACGCACTGGGCTGGACCAGCCGCATCTCCTCGACCACATCCAGCATCAGATACGATACCTCGTTGACCGCGTCGGCCCCGGTGGCCGGATCGACGCCGCCGATATTGATCAGAGCAAAATCGGTATAAGTGCCGCTTTGCTCTTCCGTGATGCCTACTTTCGGCGGGGCGGGCTGGTTGTTGAACTTGATCCAAAAACATTGAAGCAGCTCTTTGGCCTGATCGGCGGTCAGTGTCCCGTCCTCGATCTGACGTTGATAGAACGGGTACAGATGCTGGTCCAGCCGTCCGGGATTATACGAATCCCACACGTTCAGCTCGGTAATGACTGCCACATGGATAAACCAATACGCCTGCAGCGCCTCATGAAAGGTCCGCGGGGCGTATGCCGGTACGTGCCTGCAAATGGCCGAAATGGTTTCCAGTTCCTGCCGACGAACGGTATCTTTTTCATTTGCGGCCAACAGGGCGGCGTAATCCGAATAACGTGCCGCCAGCGTCAAGACCGCGTCGATCGCCAGACTCATCCCTTTCAGTTCCTGCTCCTTGGCGTAGGCCTCCGGATCGTTCAGATAGTCCAGCCGCCGCAGATGAGCGCGAATATCATCCTGCATGTCCAGCAGCCCGCGATGGTAAATTTTATCGTCAAGGATCGCATGGCCGGGTGCACGCTGCTCCATAAACTCCGTAAACACGCCCGCTTCGAAAGCAGTGTGCCAGGCACTGCTCATCTGGCCAAACACCTTCTCGCGCATCGTCTTGCCCGTCCAGAAGGGGATGATTTTCTCGGCATAGACGGCCTTGACCGAGTCTGCCACATCGAACGATGTGCGTGAACGGCGGCTCATCACCTCAAAATCCTCAAGCGTATGACAGCACAGTTCCGGATAGGTCGGCGTGGCCTTCGGCGCCGGGCCGCGTTCGCCGACAATCAGTTCCCCGTCATTGATGCACAGGGTTTTATGCTCCATCAAATGTTTGAGCGCCATCCCGCGCAGCACGGGTGCTGAGACCTGCATTGCACTACCGGATTGATAAAAGTCGGTGATCAGTTCCGCCCGCTCGGCGCTGATATAGGGCTTGGTGCCGACACTTTGTCGTCGCAATCGTGCTACTCGTTCATTCATCGCATTATCCACCCACTTTGACATTAAAACCCAACCGTCGTAAACGGTGTGCATAGTCGTTTATCGCATGTCGATCCGCCGCGGGTCGTTGCGGAACATCGTCCCCTCGGCCCAGTCGGCGGGCCTTTGCGCTGCCTCCGCCATTATACGGCAAAAGATCAATTTGCTGAACATTTTTCAGACTTTTAATATACCGCCCGATCTGCTCAATGTCCGATGGCTGATCGTTAAAATCCGGCACCACCGGAATGCGGATTATCATTGTTTTGCCCAGCGACGCCAGCAGAGCGATATTGTCCAGTATCAGGGTGTTCTCCACGCCGGTAAATTGCTTGTGTTTGTCCGGATCCAAATGTTTAATATCACACAAAAACAAGTCGGAATACTCTGCTATTCGGCGTACGACATCCGGCTCGGCATAGCAGCAGGTATCCACCGCGGTATGAATATCCAGATGTCGGCAGCCGATCAGCAAGGTCTCGAGAAAATCCGGCTGCGTCAGCGGCTCGCCGCCGGAAAACGTTACGCCGCCGGCGGATGTATCGTAGAAAACAAGGTCTTTTTCAATCTCTTCCAGTATCTCTGCCGCACAAACCGTCCGTCCAACGATCTGCCGTGCATTGGCCGGGCAAACGGTCAGGCACGTTCCGCACCGGCTGCATCGTGCAGAATCGGTGATGAGGCCCTCCTCATTCAGCGTAATCGCCGATTCCGGGCAGACTTCGACGCATCGTCCGCATCGGACGCATCGCACGGGCCGATACATCGGCTCAGGCTGCGGCGCCCAGCTTTCGGGGTTATGGCACCACGAACAGCGAAGCGGACAGCCTTTCAGAAAGACCGTGCACCGGATCCCCGGCCCGTCGTGGATGGCATATTTTTTTATATCAAAAATGACGCCTTGGACATCCATTTGAATTCCCGAAAAGTTATATCCTTTTTGCCCATCCCCCAAACTCGTATTATAGCAAAAAACTGAATCAATTTCATCCCCCCGATTTTTTTGATGTCAGGACTTGAACCGGGTCGGGTCGTTTTCCGGCGTCGGGTCGAAGCTGTCGTCGCGATTCAACAGGCCTTTGCGATGCAGCATTCCAAGCAGCCGCCGCCGCAGCGTCCGCAGCGGTACGGTCAGAAAACGATGAACCCGAATGGCCGTGCTTTGACGGCGTGATAATGCCTTATCGCTGTCGGTCATCAAATCAGGACGAAGGCGGCGTTTGTGTTTGAGCAGATGATAATGGTCTTCTCGCTGGAGCCTTCGGCACAGCCATTTGAAGCCGCGTCGTTGAAGCATCAGTGAAATTTGAAAATCAATAAGATAAGGCCGACCGTCGTTTCCGATTAAGATATTGCCGCGCTTATTAAAATCCAGATAGCACACGCCCCGACGATGGATTTGTTCCAGAAGATGCGTTAAGGCATCGAAGAAGCTGTCCGGCAAATCCGGTTGCTCATCAAGCGACTGCCCCTCAATGTATCGATACACAAACCCGTTTCGCCCGTATTCACCCAGCAGTTGCGGAATCTGATCAAGCGACTGAAGGCGTTGCAAAAGACGGTATTCACGCTGTTTCAAAAATCGTCCAATCCATCCCAGCGGAATGCCGAGAAAGGATTGAATACGATTGATTTTCAGGACCATCCGCCGAGGCGCATCGACCGAACCGGATGCTGAATCCGTTGCTTCATACAGGCCGGTTGCCGCAAAAAAGTCATGCTTGAATGTGCGCACCCGGATCCACTGCCGGCCTGCGATAAACGCGGTTTTCGGCAAACCCTCTGTTCCACACGCAAATAAGCTGTTTTTCAAACACTCACGCACACATCATCCTTTGACATCGAAACCCCGATTGCCTTGCCTTGCCTTAGGATAGGTTACGGGGCTATTTGTTGTCAAGGTTTTGCTTCGCATCGCCCGGATGATTGATAAAAAAAGGAAACCGGAGCTCCCCTCGGCCTCCGGCTTTCCTGTTTAATTGCGCTGCGGTTAAGAAAGAACGTACCGGTTTCGCACGAGACGGACAGCCCCCAGTCCGATGGTTGTCAGCAGGAGCGATCCGGGCGCCGGTACGATGGGCGGCCTGTTCCAGGTCGTTACAAACGACTCACTGCCGCCGTTTGCAAAACTCTGGACATGGATGCCGATACGCAGCGCGCCTGAACTGAGCTGATCCAGCACGTCCGCATAGGTGTACGGTACGGCCGGATTTGTGGTGATCCCTACCCATTCGAAGGGATTGACGCCGTTGTGCGGCGCGGGATCGGCGGCGCCGGCTGTCAATCCGGCGGTCGCTTGAAAATTCGGCGTCACATTATTCCACCCCGGCACATTCGACGGAACAGCGCCGACTGTGAATGCGATCCCCGGATTGGAATAATCAAATCCGACGATGGATGCCAGTGGGCTGCCGGGACCATTATCAAAATAGATTTGGGTGATTGTTGACGCAGCAGGGCCGCTGTTGCGAAAAATAAAGCGGACTTGTCCCGCACCGGCGTCTTGCACTTCGACAGATAACTGGGTCTGTCCGATCTGGGTGTTGACCGCAGAGTTATGGGTGATTCCCGTAAACGAAAACACCGGCCCGGCCCACACGCCGGCGCTGCATACCGCCACCAGCAGCGTGGTTCCTGTCACATATTGTCGAAAGTTATCTTTCATGGTTTTCTCCCTTTTCAAAAAAGCATTGTCGCTCTGATTTATCAAAGATCGTAGAACCGGATACGTCCTGAACTGAAAAGGGTTTTCGAAAATGTTCGCGGCGATACGGTTGATTTTCTAAAAAGATTCAGCCAATCGAACAGAATCGAAAGCGGGATTAACCGCAAAGTCCTGAACTTTCGCCGGTGATTTTGGGTTTTGACGACGTCAAACAGTGATGCCTCCCCGGCCGTATGTGTTATTGAGTCCCTTACACGGAATGGATGGTCCGTGGGGCGGGATGGAAATAAATGTTCTCGCTTTTTGGTTTCAATCCGGTATAAACACGCATTGGAACAGCCTGTCGGGCCGGGGGGCTATGGCTAAGAAAATAATCTTAATTTGCAGGGTGTCTGTGATGCATCTGGTCAATACATTGGTACCGGTATTTCTTTTAATCGGTCTGGGATTTGTCCTGCGCAAAAGCAATTTCCTGACCGGCGATCTGGTCGGCGGGATCAACAAACTGGTCTATTGGGTGGGCCTGCCGGCACTGTTGTTCATCGAGGTGGCCACCGCCGCATACGATCTGGGGCGGGCCGCGACCCCGTTTTTCGCGATGTTTATTGCCATCTCGGTGTGTATTGTCGTGGCCTATTGGGCTGCTGCCGCCCTGAAACTATCCGGCCCAAGTGTCGGCGCTTTCGTCCAGGGCACATTTCACGGCAATACCGTCTATGTCGGGCTGCCCGTTTTGGCCTACAGTGTGGCTGATTTGCCCGGCGTGGATGCGTCGCAGACCACCCAGCTTGCCGTGCTTGTGTTGGCGATGATTATGCCGTTTTACCTGGTCGCTTCAGTGATTGTTCTGCTGCTGGGACACCACAAGCTCGACAAAACCGCGCCTCGCAAAATTGCACGACGTCTCATCACCAACCCGTTCATACTCGCCTGTGTTGCCGGTTTGTGCTGGGGTGCTGCAGGATTTCATATGCCCTGGGCGATTCAGCGTGCGTTTGACGCCACGGCCCAGATGGCGTTGCCCCTGGCCTTGATCGCCACCGGCGCGATGATCACCGGCAGAAAAAGCGGCGTTTTTTCACCGGCAGCCCTCTGGTCCACCGCCATAAAGATCGGAGTCGGTCCATTGGCCGGCTATCTGGCGGGAAAAGCCTTGGGGCTGGATACCGGTCAGATGCATGTGGTCTTGATATTGCTGGCCGTTCCCACGGCGGTCTCCTCGCTGGTGCTGGCCGATCAGATTGACAGCGATTCCGGCCTGGCCGCTGACATCATCGTGATCAGCTCGGTCCTGTCGATCGGTTCCCTGGCCGCGGTACTGGCGATTGCCTGACCACCATCAAACGGCCTATTCCGGTTGTTTCGATGTTCAGACCTCTGATGTTTCAGCGGTGATTTCCCGGCGCAGCACATCCAGCAGGTCGGCCTCAGCCACCGCGGCGATCCGTTTTCCGCGGCGATAGAGAAAGCCTTTGCCTTTGGCCGCACAAACCGCAACGTCGGCGTCCGCCGCTTCGCCCGGACCGTTGACGATACAGCCCATCACCGCGACGCGCACGGGTGTATCGAGTGTTCTCAGCAGTTTGCGTACCTTCCGCGCCAGGCCGGTTACGTCCACTTCACAGCGTCCGCAGGTCGGGCAGACCACCAACTCCGGACCGTGTTTTTGGGCCAGTCCAAGCGACGCTAAAATGTCACTTCCGAGCCGGGCTTCCTGCACCGGATCACCGGCGATGCTTACGCGAATCGTATCGCCGATGCCCTCGGCCAGCAGCGTTCCGATGGCCACCGCCGACGGCGTCCGTGCATCCTCGGCCAGTCCCGCGTGGGTCAGTCCGATATGAATGGGATAGTCAAACGATTGGGCAATAGCGCGATTAACGTCAATGGTTCGCATCGTATCGGCGCTTTTGGCGCTGAGGACGATACGGTCAAAGCCGGCCTTCTCGAAAAATCGCACATACGTTTTCATTTCGCTTACCATCAGGCTGACGCGCTGATCCTGCCGCACATCCGTGTGTTTCAGATCGCGGATGCTGGCCTCATTGACCCCGATTCGTATTGCCGCACCGTGTCGTTTGGCGCAGTCAATGATGCGCCGAATATCTTCGGGATCTTTGATATTGCCGGGATTCAGCCGAATCTTGGCCGCTCCGGCTTCCAGTGCCTCGATGGCGCGCTGCGGGGCAAAATGAATATCCGCCACAAGCGGAACAGGCGATTTTTCGACAATTTTTGCAAATGCCTGCGTATCGGCCCGTGTCGGCACGGCGACCCGAACCAAGGCGCAGCCGGCCGCCGCCAGGCGTTTAATCTGCCGCATACAGGCTGCAACGTCTGTGGTCAGTACCTTGGTCATCGACTGCACCGCCACCGGGTGGCCGCTGCCCACCTGCACTGTGCCGATACGTACCGTTTTTGTTTGTCGTCGTTCGATCATAGTTTCTGGATTATAACCCCAACTGCCCGCCTTTTCAAGAAGGGCAATACTCTAAGCAAAAGCCGAGCCGCGCAAGTGAGCCGGATAGTACTGAGTCCAATAGCCGAGCCGCGTAAGTGAGCCGGATAGCGACACCTACGACGTTACGCCTCATCGGGCGGCTCGCGCCGCCGCGCTGTTGTGCCACGCTGTTGTCGCTCCGAAGGGCGGCCCCACACTTCCGCCTTGCGATTGCGACAGCGGCATACTACAATGAGGCAAATTGGCGATACAGAAAAGGGATTTTGAGATGGTTCGGGCAATCTTGTGGCTGTTGATCGCGGCTATGCTCGTCTGGCTTGTCCGGCAGCGGCTGCGGAAAGGGTCAGCGATGACGACGGTTTGGTTTATAGGCGGCCTTGCGCTGGCGGTCTATCTGACATTGGCGATTTTGCTGTTTGTTTTTCAGCATAAACTTCTGTACATCCCATGGCGTCACGTCGAATCAACCCCCGCCGACATCCGGTTGGACTATGAAGACGTGCGGATTGCCACACCCGACGGCGAACATCTTGCGGCCTGGTATATCCCCGCCCAAAACGCCGAAGGGACGGTTCTGTTTTGCCACGGCAACGCCGGCAACATCGGCCACCGCCTCGATACCCTGGCGATTTTTTACGAGTCGAGGCTGAATTGCCTGATTTTTGACTACCGCGGCTACGGACAAAGCACCGGTACGCCCACCGAAGAAGGCACTGTCATTGATGCGCTGGCCGCATACCGCTGGCTGATCGAAGAAAAACAAATCTCCTCGGAATCTATCCTTTGGTTTGGTCGTTCGCTCGGCGGGGCGGTCGCAGCCCAAGCGGCGGCACGTCTGACCGAAACGCCGCCGGCCGCTCTGGTCATCGAAAGTGCCTTTACCTCGTTTGTAGATGTCGGTTCGCACTTCTATCCCTGGCTGCCGGTGCGGTGGTTTGCCCGTTATACCTACAACACCGAACAAGCGATTCAGGCCGTCACCTGCCCCGTGGTTGTCATCCACAGCCCTGACGATGAAATGATTCCTTTTGATATGGGCCGCCGTCTGTTTGAGGCTGCAAATGACCCCAAGCGTTTTTTTGAACTGAAGGGCACCCACAACGAAGGGTTCTTTGATAATCTTGCCCTGTATCAGTCAATCTGGGCTGAAATCATCGAATTCATAGCCGAACAGCACGAGCAGCCGGCGCGGGATTAGGTTGTTATAATTCCAGTGTATCGGGCGGTGTCGGGTGAGGATCATTCGGCTCCGGCTGTTCCGATCGTTCGCCGCGGCGCATCCCCATACCGGATGGCTGCCGTTGCCCCTGACCCTGTCCCATGCCGCCGGGGCGCATCCCCGGCCCGCGTCGTTCCTGCGGCTCTCGCTGGACAGGTCCGCGGCCGTCTTGCGGTCCGGGACCCATACCGCGACCGGGACCACGGAAAGTCGGAAAATGGTCTTCAAGACGCCGGATTTGCTGCTGCCAGAGCGTCTTTTGATGTTCATCAAGAACGGACATGATTTCGCGGTCAAGCTCTTCAAGCTGGCTGACAATCCGGGGGCGTACGGATGCGCGAATATCGTGAAGTGTTTTGAAGTGCTCACGAAGGATGGGATCGAGCCGTTCTCGCTGTTGGGCAGAAAGATTTAGCTCGCGTCCAAGCCGGCCCAGAAGATGCTCAGCAAAAATCTCAGGCTCCCGACGGACACGCTCTTGCTGATGGGAGAGGATAAGAAACGTCACTCCCGAACCGATGACCACCCCCGCCGCCAAAATCACCAGTCCCAGCAGAATCGACTTAAGCAGGTCATAGGCCTGCCGCGGAACGTAAGTCTGTTCGTGCGTACTCATTGAGCAACCCATGCGACCAGATTGATGATTTCATTGACCGAGCTGGTATGCCGGCTCATTGTAAAAAAAACCGCCAGGACAATCCCTGCCGCCGCTGCTGAAGAGGCCATTGAGAACCACATCAGCGAACGGTTGATCATCGCGGTCGCCGACCGTCGCGATGCGGTCAGATGAGCCAGCACCGAGTCCGCAACATCCACCGCGGGGGCGGTTTCCCGCCGAGCCGCCTCAATCAGATTGTTCAGTTTTACATATCTCATAATTCCAGCTCAATATGATTGTCTGCCACCATTTTTTTCAATTTTTGAATTGCCCGATGTGCCTGCACGCGAACGCGCGTTTGCGTCCAGCCGAGCCGATAAGCGGTCTGGGCAATATCACACTGCTCGAGGTACCGCAGAGTCAAGATCAGCCGATCACGCGGCGGCAGTTGCGCCAAAAGCCGATGAACCAGTTCAGCCGCTTCTCTGCTGTCTATTGTGTCGTTTTGCGTCTGAACAAGCTGGTCCCATTGTTCATCGGGTACCGCAACGGTTTGCGTGCGTTTATGGCGATTCCAGAACCGATAGCCCACACGTGTTGCGATGCGAGCCAGCCAGTGTTCAAACGGTGCTTTTCCGGCATAGCGGTCCAGGCTCATATAGGCCTCGACGAATACCTGCTGTATCAGTTCTTCGTGGTCGTTTCGGTCTCGCGTAAAACGCCACAGCAATTTGCTGACCGCGGATTGATGGCGTTCAATCAGACGTCGATAGGCTTCGGGGTCGCCGTTTCGGGTGTCCCGAATGTCCTCAGAATCGGCCGGGCAAAGCGTTTCTCGGTCGCCGTGATGCCGCAGGCTGAACAGTCGCAGTGCCGCCGAGCCGCCGAAGGGCCGGACCTGCTGAACTGCCGAAGCGAATTGAAGAAACGGTTCTGCACGCATGATTTCAGTGTACGCGGGAGCCGATGAAAAAGCAACCCGGAAACAGATCCCGGATACGATTCACAGGCCTGTCGGGTTATCTATTCAGTTTTCAGGGAGCATTTCTGCCGAGCCGGGGGCGTGCCGGCTGTTCGATGCGTCTGTCCTCGTCACGCCGTTGATCCTGCGGTTCAGCCGGCAGGCGGCCGCGTCCGGGACGCTGCATCGGTTCGTCCTCTTGCCGGAATCGCGGGGCGGGTCTTTGCAGAGTTTCATCGTCGCCTTCAAATCGCCGTGGCCCAAAGCCATAGCCGCCTGTCAGGCCGGGTTGGCGTTCCTCGAACCTGAACGGCACGTTGGGGCGTTCGGCGACATCAGGATCGCGGCGTGCCGGTGGTATCGGAGCGGAAAAACCCTGACGAGCAAACGGCTGAGCCTGAGGCGCCATTAACCGCCTGCGTCCTTCAAACCGCTGCGGCCCAAACGGGCGCTGCCCCTCCCGACGCGGCGCCGCCTGAGGCATCAACCGACCACAGCAAGGGCACTGTCGTGCATAAGGACCGACAAACGGACGCTGGATTTGGCCCGGCGTGCCGCCGCGTCCGACGAACGGAGGCTCCGTTTCAGCACGGCGCGGAGCGGAAAGCTCTCGCTGCTGCAGACGATTTCGCACGAATTGCCGAATCCATGCCCGCTCCTGCGGCGTAAATGCGCGACCGGCTTCGTCGCTTCGTTCAGCCACTGCAGGACGGTCCTGCTGTCGTGCTCGTTCAGCAAGTCGTTCTCGCGGTTCGGCGATTGGGCCGCGCCGCATTGCCGGCGGTTGACCCTCATCGCGCTGCTGTCCGGCGAAATCCTGCTGCTGTCGATTGCGAAGGAACCGCCGAATCAGGGCTCGTTCCTGCGGCGTAAACGCGCGTTCCGGGTCATTGTTTTGTTCAGCCAAAGCAGGGCGGTCTTGTCGGCGTGCCCGTTCGACCGGTTGCTCTTCCTGGGCAAAAACAGGCAATGCGACAAACACGACCGCCAGAATTGCTGTCATTGTAATCCATTTTGTCTTCATCTTTGTCCCCTTTCATTTAAGGTTCATATCTCTATTAAGACAGTGGAAGAATGGGATGAAATGTTACACAATTTCCGGGAAAAATACGGAAATATGACGAAAATACGCAATAAAAAGCCTTGCTGATCATCAATCAGCAAGGCTTTTATTGGAGGTCTTAAATGGTTTGATTAGTTCGGGCAGTTGGGACCGCTGCCGTCGCGGGGGCCGCCTCGCTGACCATGGCGCGGGCCGTTGCCGCTGCCGTCCTGAGGACAGTCGCCTCGGCGTTCTCCGCGGCGTGCACCGCTTCCATCGCGGGGGCCTTGCCCTCGGCCGTCTTGCGGGCGATTTTCGCCGCGTGTACCATCTTGCATACCCTGGCGGTTGCCCTGCGGGCCGCCGGCCAAATCGCAGCTTTGCGCTTCAAATGCCGACTGGCTGCGGGGTGTGGTTTGAGCGGTTGCGGTCGGGATGAAAACAATTCCCAGTACGAGCAAAATTCCTGCAAGAATCATCCATTTGGTCTTCATCGTCATTTCCTTTCTGCTTACATTTACATTGTTGGGTTTATATTGCCTTTATGGGCCCATCTGCCTGGATAGTGGTCGCGATTCGGGAAATGTTACAGTAAAAAAAGAAAAATTGATTTTTTGAGTGAAATCGTGTTCTAAAATGCAAAAAAGGAATCGATTCAAAAACGATATAACGAGACTTATTACTCAGGATTCGCTGATTTTCTTTTTGACGGTGCGTCGATCAAGCCCGGCTGCGCGGGCGGTTGCTTCATAGGTTCCGTGAATAGCGTAGAGGCGTTTGAGGTAGTCGGTGATGACTTCGTCGGCGGTCGCCGAGCCGATTTTCATTTTCTGGCACAGGGCCTCGACGTGATTGGTCTGTTCAAGTCGGTCGCCTTCGTAGTCGTCTTTGAGCAGTACGCGACGAATACACTGGGCCAGCTCACGCACATTGCCGGGCCAGTGGTAGCAGTGCCCCAGCCGTTTGTCGATGACCTCCAGCACACGGGCTGTCAATTCGGGGATGTCTCTGCCGAGAATGGTCTGTACGAAATGGCCGGCCAGATGGGCCAGTTCGTCGGGATTTTGCTGAATCCGCTCAGCCAGACTCGGCACGCGAATACAGTCCGAGCACAGACGATAATAAAAGTCATCGCGAAATTTTCCTTCGCTGCGCAAGGTGTGGATGGGGCGGTTGGTCGCGGCGATGACCCGCCCGCCGAAACGCATTTTTTCGTGGCTGCCGACCGGGCTGAAGGTGCGTTCTTCAAGTACCTTCAGTAGTTTGACCTGAATGGGAATATCAATTTCGCCGATTTCGTCCAGAAAGATGGAGCCGTGCGGCCCGCACAGGCTGAGCAATCCTTCGTGCGCGTTGACCGCGCCGGTAAAGGCACCTTTGGTGTGGCCGAACAGTTCCGATTCGATCAGGCCTTCGGGGTATTGGGATAGATTGATTGCAACAAACGTCCGGGTAAAGCTGATGGCAAAGCGCTTGCGCTGGGGGTCGTAGGGGATGAATCCGCTTTTGCCGATGGCCGCGGCCGCGGCGCCTTTGCCTGAGCCGGTCGGCCCTTCCAGCAGGGTCGAAAAATCCTCCATCCTGTCCCAGAGATACCGCTCGTATCGGCGGATATCCTGTGTAAAGATATTATTCCAGAGGTCCATTCGCAGTTTGCGCATAGAGTCGCTGGGACCGACCAGCCCGGTATCGATAAAGAAAAACGCCCGGCGAATCTGATAAAACAGGGCAAAATAGCGTGCCGCTTCCGGCGGGCTAAAGCCCCGTCGGCTGAGCGACTCAAGGGCTGCATCGGCAAAGGGAATGGTCATTGACTCATCGCCTCGATGCTGCTGGCGGATGATGACGTCGTCAAAATCCCGTGCAAGGCGATGAAAAGTGTCGAATAAGTACACATATACCATCAATTCCCGGTCGGCCGGTTCGAAGTCCTGAATCCGGCACAGACCGTCCTTGTCGAGCTGCACCAGACGTCGGCGAATCTGATCGACGGCCCGCGGGACGACCTTGCGCCAGTCGGTCTCGCTGAGCATCCCGGCCATCCGCCGATCGATGTCGGCTCGATGGGCACTGAACGGATTGGTGAAGGTCGCATCGGCGACCAGCGCAAAAAAATCGCGAAAAGACGGTGACAGGGTCGGTTTTTTCATACATAAAATGTATGTCGAGTGTGCATCAATTGCAAGTTTTTCTTGCAGGATTTGTAGTACGCTTGCGTTGATTTACCGAAAAATGTCGGGGTTGAGCGTGCCCCAGCGGGAAAATCCGGTTTTTCGACAAAGCCGGATGCCCAGCAAAATGGTGATGGCGGTTCCGGTGAAGATGGCGATCATAATGGCGATTTGGTAGAGAATGGCCGTCATGGGTTCGGCGCCGCCGAGAATCACGCCGGTCATCATCCCCGGCAGTGAGACCAGCCCCATCGTGGCTACCGTCGCCAGCGTCGGGGCGATGGCCTCGTGCAGGGCGTGGGTCAGATAGGGCCGGGTCGCCTCGGCCAAACTTGCGCCGTCGGCCAGACGCTGGAAGTAGGCCTTTTCGCCTTTTTGAATCTTCTGAAAAAACGTGCGAATACCGATGATGTCGGCCCGCAGGCAGTTGCCGAGGATCATCCCGCCGATGGGGATGGCGTATTGCGCGTCCAGCAGGTTGGAACGGCGCAGAATAAACGCCATAAAATAAAACAGCGGCAGTGCCGTGCCGGCAATCAGGGCGATAAACAACGGCCCGGCCAGCGGACGAAGTTTCAGGCCGCAGCCCTTGAGGATCGACCCGTCCGCCACCGCGACCATGACGACCAGCCACAGCAGGTTCAACCAGGGGTTGTTCAGCCGAAAGACGACCTCCAGATACACGCCCACAAACGCAAGCTGTATCGACATCCGCACGATTGCCAGCGCCGCCTGTCCAAGGATGGGCAGCCGCGCCCACAGCAGCACGCCGAACGGAATGGCCAGCAGGCCATACATCGCGACGATACCCCATGCAGAGATGGATTCGGTGTTCATCGGACCGCTCCTTTCGCAGCAGAAAGGTCAATTGTTTCCTCTGCCAGTTCGGCCAGCGACTCATCATGGGAAATGAACAAAACCGTCCATTCCGGATGATCGGCGAACATATCGATAAAACGTCGGCGGCTTCGGGTGTCCATTGCCGAGACCGGCTCATCCAGCAAAAAAATGGTGCGCTGAAGTAAAATCGCCAAAATGACCGCCAGCCGCTGTTTTTCGCCGCCGGACAGAGCGTCGGTGTCTTTATTTAAGATCTCTTGAGGCAAATAATAATACTCCAGCCAGTGATACAAGCGGTCGAACTCGAAGCGAATGCCCGCATTGCGCCGATAAGCGAACGGTTCCTGCAGGCGTGCAAGGACCGGGCCGCTGCCCAAATCCGGTTCCTGCGCCAGATAGGCCAGTTTTTGCCGTATCGTCCACACATTCTCGACGTTGAGTTCCTGCCGGTCGATACGAATCAGGCCGGAAAAGTCCGGAACGAATCCCATCAGGCATTTGAGCAGGGTGCTTTTGCCGCAGCCGCTCGGACCGGCGATTCGCACTCGTCGGCCGTGTTCGATTCGCAGCGTCAATTCCCGCCACAGGGTGATTGAATTGAAGGACACACTCAGATTGTCAATTTCTATGCAAGTCATTGATGACGTTATCCGAAGACGTTCCCTTTTTCATCCACATACACATCGCACTGCGCCGATTGCAGCAGCGTCAGCGCACTTTGCAGCGCCTCGGTGTCGGGCAAACGAAACAGCTTTCCGCAGCGCGGGCAGCGCTTGCGTCGATCCGCATCCGCAATCGACAGTTCAAGGGTGATACTGCAATCGGGACATTTTGTCAACAGTCGCATAAACGCCTCAGATCGGAAATTGCCATCGAAAAAATTTGTACTCCGGATGCGTGTTTTTGACAAGTGATTTTTTCAAAAGCAGCGATTTTTCTTCGTCTTGAGCGGTTTTATCGGATGATTGACGACGCCGAGCGGACGGCGGTTGAAGGAGAGCCGGCTGTTGCGGTATAATAACCGGTGTGATGAAAGCAGCCACGTGATAACACTGTTTTCGGGGGGTTCGTGATGAAAAAGTACGTTGTATGCCGTATCGTTGATTCGGCGCCGTCGTCGGCGCCGGATAATGACAGCTCACATACGCCGGCGCCGTGCGGCGTTCAGCCGCCGGTGTTCAGGGCGATGGAAGGTTTGATTGATCGTGCCTATGGCCTTCGCACCGCCCAAGCGGGGATGTCCGGAAGGGTACTGAATACGGCCGTGTGAGTGTCAGATCGGGCAAAAACAAAAAGGTTTTGGACTGCCTTAAGTCATCCAAAACCTTTTTTGTATCAATAATCCCTTATTGATGAATCAGCCGTCCGTGGCTTTATATCCCCAAACGCAATAGATGTTCAGCCGCCGACAAAAACGCTTCCGGCGACTCCAGTGTGCCGTCAGCCAGCGCCCGGCGAGCCTGTTCGACTGCGCTGCGATCTTGTGATTCGATTTTGGCCTGCTCGATGAGTCGGTCGAAACGTTTGCTTAACTCCACTATCTGACCGGATTCGTCAGCAGGGTCGTTTTTATCGGTTCGTGCAGCAGGGTGAGCGCCCGTCGGCAACGATGAAAACAAATTGTTATAAGCGTTTATCTGCATTTTACAGCCATTATCTTCACATATTCTATCTGTCAGTATTATTATCGAGGGCAGCCTGAAAAACTTAAGGCCAATTCAATTTTTTTTACGGCGCCAAATAGCGGCGTCTGTATTCAACGGTCCGCGGAACGATATTTTTGGGTAATTCCGGTAGAGTTTCAGAGACTTCATATGCAACAAAGCCCTCGAACGCCCGTGGGCTGGTAACCAGAATCTGCCAGTCCATCGGTTCATAACCGGTCCGCATTTGTTCTCGGAAGTAGGTCTGCATCCGCCGTTCGACGGCCTTGTCGCTGCTGTCCCAGACATCCTCGAATGCCCAGAGCAGCCGCCCCGTGCGGGTATCCACCAATCTCAGGTTTAATGCGATCTGCAAATGCGGAAACGACATATAG
This sequence comes from Anaerohalosphaeraceae bacterium, assembly GCA_050309605.1. Classification (GTDB taxonomy): domain Bacteria; phylum Planctomycetota; class Phycisphaerae; order Sedimentisphaerales; family Anaerohalosphaeraceae; genus T3Sed10-213. The sequence continues at coordinate 116,990 of JBNRMN010000020.1, read as the reverse complement.
CGGCGAATCTCCCCGAACAGGACCGCGTCCACGTTCAGTGCCTGTCGGGCCGCGGCCAGATCGTCGAGGGTATGCGAGTGCATATTGCCCAGCCGATGGGTTTGCCAGACGGGATCCGATCGCATGACCTTTTGCACGCTGAACAGGTGGCGTTTGCCCAAGGCATCAGCCAGGGCCTGTGTAAATGTGTCCGACACGTCGGTCCGCGGCGTCTGGTTGTCCAGTTCGAGCAGGGCGACCCGTCCGACCGTCGTAAAATCGGCCTGCGGATTGACATAGAAATGATCCGTTCGCGACGGGACGGGATAAATAATCTCCCGACACCCCGCACAACAGACCGCTGCGAAAGCCGCGATGAATAGCCACCGTTTCATTGGCATCGTCCCGTTTTGTGCCTGTTATTGTTCGGAGGTTCGCATTGGTTCGGCGCCGAGAATCAGCAGAATCCGGCTCAGCGCTTCGAGCTGGGCTTTCTGGGCCTGACGCATTTCATCGCGAAAGCCCAGCACATCGGCCTTCCACTTGTTCAGCTCGGCGTGCATTTCCTGAAGAAATTCATTGGCCTCGTTCAGTTCGTTGCGGGTTCGTTCGAGGTCGGCTTTGGCCGTTTCAAGCTGTCGGTTCAATTCGGTATTTTCGACAAACAGCGCGTTGTTTTTTTCGCGCAGCTCGGTGTTCTGTTCCACGACGTTTTCATATTTTTTGGCCCAGGTGACGGCACTTTGCACGGCGTCATTCCGTGTGTCGGGATCGACAAACCGTCGTTCAATGATTTCGGTGTTGGGCCGTGCCGCCGGCGAGGGCGCCGCGGCCGGCGGCGGATCGGAGGTGTCGTAGATTACCCGCTCTTCAATGACGCGGCAGCCCGTCAACAGCAGCAGCGCCGTTATCCCTATGCGTATCTTATTCATGGTCTTGATCTCCGTATGTATCAGCGAATTTATTGTGTCGCCTGAGAATCGGCGTAATTGCACTGAATATAACTTTTTGTGCCGCATGCGCAGGTCAGTTCGATAATGGCATAGTCGGCATTGCTTTCAATGATGCGTGCCTCTTGGGGGGCGCCGGCGGTCGGGGAAGATGCCCGCGGTGCTGCTTTCGTCCTGACAGGGGCGGCGCCCGTGAGGGGCGCGATGCGAGCACTTCCACCGACCTTTACGCCGTTGTGTTTCATCACCTTGACGGTTTGTCCTATCATCTGAGCTGGTCTCCTCGTCACTGTTAAGCGTGATAATCAATATGAGTCTGCTCCTCGTCGCCGTCGCATTCGCGCTGCGTCTGTTCCTGTCGGAGCGTTTCTTCAATGCTCGGACGCGGACGGCGCCGGTGTTTTTTGCCTTTACGGGCGTCCTCTTTTTTGTTCTCGGCCTGACGCGGGCCGATGGAGACCGGCTGGGCGACCACCGTCGGCGACTGGACGCGATCCAGCGACTCATCGTGTGCGGCCATCAGTGACTCCTTATCATGTCGTGGGGTTTTTGTTCTGTTTTAACCGGTTCATCGTGCTGCCATTGCTTCATTCGCGTTGACAGCTTGAATAACGCGGCGGCGTGAAGCTGGCTGATGCGTGATTCGGTCAGCTCCATCGCTTCGGATACCTGTTTCATCGTCAGTTCACGGTGATAGTACAACAGAATGATGTGTCGCTGTTTTTCCGGCAGTTCCTCAATCGCCCGGGCCAGCGTTGCTTTCATTTCCTCGTGTTCGAGGCGGTCGCCGGGGGCGTGACTGTTCGGAGCGGTCAGGCAGTGGCCCAGCGCCGGGGATTCATCATCGGCGCCGCTGATGGACAGAAAATGCCGCGCCCGGGCGGATTCATAAACCTGATAGACTTTTTCAAGCGGCAGATTCAGCGCCTCGGCGATATAGTCATCGGAGGCGATGGTTCCGTTTTCCTGCAAATACCGCTCGGCGACGGTCTGCACCTGATCGAACAGTTTTTTACTGGTCGTCGGTGTAAACGACCAGCCGCGCAGTTCGTCAATGACCGCCCCGCGGATCCGGATATAAGCGTAGGTTTTGAACTCGGCGTCTTTGGCCGCATCGTAGTCCCGTGCCGCCTTGACAAGGCCGATCGTCCCGGCGGAAATCAGATCGTCGCGCGACAGCGGCGGCTGCAGGTATGAGGCGACCTGCCGAACGATGCGATGCACCAGCGGCAGATATTGAATGATCAGCTCGTCCTCCCGCCGGCGCCGCATCTGGTCATCGTAGGCGCGGAGTGCTTGTCCGGCGTGTGGCGGCGGGGCGTTGAATTCACACGCCGCGGCCCGGACGCTTTCGCCGCCGCCCAATTCCGTCTGAATGTTCTGGGTGTCCTGAGGTATCGTCATAAGTTACCGTTTACGTGTGTTGATTTTTCCGATGACGACGACGCGCCCGATCCTGCGCCATCGCGTCCACCAATATACGCACAATCAGATTGCCCGCGATACATACCGTCAGATACAATGCGGCCGCCCCGATCAATGCCCGCTGGGTACAAACCATCGGCTCAAGCCCGCTGAGCCATCCAATCAGTGCCATCACAAAAAACAGCAGCACCGCCAACCGAATCGCTATGTTGCGTATTGTTTTATCCATCTATTTAACACGTTAAATGGTTGTCATTTATACCGTCATCAATTGTCCGGCGTCAACGCCGTCGCCGCCGTTGCCGACGCCGTCGGGCAGCGTGAGCATTTCGACCGGTTCGATGGGACTTGCCGGAACAATTTCATCATAAGCGATGATGGGCAGTCGCGGAATCGTCCGCTGCAGCAGGGTTCGCAGTCCCGCCCGCAGCCGTGCATCGCACAGGACAATGGCATGGTCAATGCCTTTTTCCATCACCGCCTTCCAGGCCTGCGCGGCGGCCTGACCGAGGCAGGATGCGGTTTCCGGATCAACCGAAAGGCCGATGGCGTCATTGCTCTGATTGACCTGCCCAAGCAGCGTATGTTCCACGGTCGGATCAAGCGTAATGGCGTAAAGGGTTCCGTCATTGGCCTTGTGCTGTTCGGTGATCGTGCGAGCCAGGGCCTTGCGAGCCAGTTCGGTCAGCAGCACGGCGTTCTTGGTGCGTCCCCCGTGTTCGCCGAGTGCCTCAAGGATCAACGGCAGATCGCGAATGGAAATCTCCTCACGCAGCAGGTTCTGAAGCACACGCTGTAGCAGTCCCACCGAGACCACTTCGGGCACCACTTCGCCGACCAGCGACGGTTGGACTTTACGCAGCCGTTCCAGCAACTGCTGAACGTCTTCGCGCGTCAGCAGTTCGTGGGCGTGTCGGCTCAGCGTCTCGGACAGATGGGTCATCAAGACCGACTCAGGATCGATGACGGTGTAACCGGCCAATTCGGCTTTTTCTTTGTCGGCTTCATTGATCCACAACGCCGGCAGCCCGTACACCGGTTCCTTGGTTGAGATTCCTTTGACCGGACGCTGCACCGTGCCCGGATCCATTGCCAGATAACGCCCCGGCTCCAGCGTGCCGGAGGCAATCACATGATCGTACAAACGAATCTCATAGGCGTTCGGTTCCAGACTAATGTTGTCGCGCAGCCGGACCAGCGGAATAATAAAGCCGTATTTTTGGGCGAATTTTTTGCGCAGCGCTCCGATGCGATCAAAGATGCTGGTTTTTTTTCGCGGATCGACCAGACTAATCAGCCGGACGCCCACCAGAATCGACAGAATGTCGGCCTGCAGCAGCTCCTCGACGGCCGCACTTTCATCCTTGACATCGGCCCGCTCGGTTTCGTCTTCGGCCTTCGTTTGCGGCGCGGCGGATTGTTTTCGTACCAGCCAGGCCAGCGTTCCGCAGCCGCCGCCCAGCAGCAGGAACGGAATCTTGGGAAAGCCCGGCACCAGCGTAAAGGCGCCGATCACGCTGGCGGCAATCAGCAGCGGCTGATTGTGCCGAAGCAACTGGCGGGTCATATCGACGCTGACGGTGTGCTCGGAGCGGATTTTACTGACCAGAAAACCGCTGCTGACCGCGATGATAATCGAAGGAATCTGGCTGACCAGACCGTCGCCGATGGACAGCACGGCGTAGCGCTGCAGGGCGTCGGCGATGGGCATGCCGTGTGTGTAGCCCAGCAGAATGCCGCCGATCAGGTTGACAGCGGTGATGATCAGCCCCGCTTTGGCGTCGCCGGAAATAAATTTGCTGGCGCCGTCCATGGCACCGTAAAATTCGCTTTCTTTGACAATGGCGTCGCGTCGGGCTTTGGCTTCTTTTTCGGTGATGGCGCCGGCGTTCAGATCGGCGTCAATGGCCATTTGTTTGCCCGGCATGGCGTCCAGCACGAATCGCGCGGCCACTTCACTGATGCGCCCGGCGCCTTTGGTAATGACTACAAACTGAATGACCATCAGGATCAAAAACATCACCAGCCCGACAATCAGATTGCCGCCGGCGACGAAATGGCCGAAGGTGTCAATGATCGTACCTGCATCGCCGCGCAGCAGAATCAGCCGCGTGGAAGCGACGTTCAGCGACAGGCGAAACAGCGTCGTAATCAGCAGCAGCGAGGGAAATGTGGACAGTTCCAGCGGCTCATTGGAGCCGAGCACGATAATCAGCACCGCCACCGCCAGCGAAATGCTGCACGCCAGTCCGATGTCCAGCAGAAACGTCGGCAGCGGGATCAGCAGCGTTGCCAGAATCGCCACCAGGCCGGCCGCAAAGATAAAATTCGTATTGCCGCCGAATCGCAGTGCGCCGCCTTCTGCGTGAGGTTTTGCATGTTGTCCCGTCGATTCGCTCATACGTCCTGTCAAGAGAGATTATGCGTTTTTCGTTTCCTGTGTCGGATCAAGCTGTTTGACCTGACTGCCCATCACGTGCCGAATCCGCAGGCCGTAGTGATCATCCACGACCACCACGTCGCCGGTGGCCAGACGAATGCCCTGCACATACAATTCCGCCGGCTGGCCGATCGCCTGATCCAGCTCGAGCACCGAGCCGGGTCCCAACTGCAAGAGCCTGCGAAACGGGACCTCGGTCGTCCCCAGAACGACCGTAATCGGCATCTGGATATCCAGCAAAACCGATAAATTCTCCTGCTCGGAAGGGCCGGCGTCTTCGACTTCTTCAAAGGCGGCCGTCTGGACGGGGGTCTCTTCGGTCTGCGCTTCCTGCATTTCGGTTTGTTCAGTTTTTTCGGCGTCAGGTGTTTCTGTTTTGGCCATTGTGATATCCTGTTCTCAATGTCAGCGTTTTGTTTTATTGCCGACGGCGCTGTGTTTTACAAACGGGACACTTTTTCACCGGAGATCAGCAGCGCCCGTCGGCCGGCCGCCTTGGCCGGCCAGGCACTGAAGGTTGTCCGTCCGTTGATCAGTACATCCGCCGGCTCGGTGATTTGGCGATCCAAAACCACCACATCGCCTTCTTCCAGCGACAAAATATCTTTCAGCGTCATCAGTGCCCTACTGAGCAGAGCGGTTATCCGCATCGGCGCTTCGTGCATTTGTTTGACGATGTGGTCGGGATTTCCTTTTTTTTCAACCGCTCGACTGAACGGCCCTTTGATCTGAGCAATCTCGGCAATGACCTCATCGACGACCGTCAGCGATACCGTCAGCTTGGCCTGGCCGCTGACGGCCTCAAAGCGAAATTCGCACATATCATCCAGGTTGTGAAACGGGACAGGCCAGTCGCTGTAGATGATCTGATTGCTTTTCTGGATGGGGATCCGTCCGTATTCGTTAAAGCCTTCAGCCAGCACCTCGGCCAGCGACGAGGTTGCATCCAGCAGAATCGATTCGGCCAGCGTGGTCATCTGTCCGTTGTCGCCGATTTGCGACTCCGGATCGCGCAGCATAAATCCGACCAGCAGCGTCGCTGTCTCAAACGGGAGACTGATAAATCCCACCGGCCCTTTGTTCGGCTGCAAGACGGGCATATAGTAGGTTTTCGGCTGCTTCTGCATGACGTGGGCGTACAGTTGGTCGGCGTACCGCTCATAGAGGCCTTCGGCCCGCACCTCGAACGTCGCCCCGGCCAGCGTGTGCAGACTTTTTTCCAAATACCCGGCCAATTTGACACTGAACAGCATCAGCGATTCCCTGCTTTCGCTGTTGAGCCGGTGAGGAATGTACCAATCCACCGCTTCGGCGTCCGGACGGTGTGTTTCCGGCTCGACCAGCGACCGCATCGTCTGCATTAGCTCCAGCAGATGACGACCGGCCATCGGATTGTCCTGAGGCGTCTGAGTCATTGAACCGCAAACTCCCGAAACAATATTTGACGGATGAACGGCTTGGCGTCCGGAAACAACAATTGATTGAACTGGTCCTGTACATCGCGTTTGATGCGATTCAGGTTCCGGCTCCCGCGAACGTCTTCAAGGCTTAATCCCGCAAAATACGTCGTCAGCCAGTCGCGCAGCACCATCGCACGCTGCTCCAGAAAGACCGTGCCTTTTTCCGGGTCCAGCTCGGGGCTGATTTCCAGCGAAATCGACACGCGCACATAGCGCGTTACGCCCGGTTCATCCAGATTGGCCAGCACCGGTTCCATCGCGTCGTAAATCCACGGCGATGCGCCGTTGGCGGCCTGTTGAGCCAGCACCTCATCAAACGTCTTGACGTTGTTTTCCGGCGTACCATTCGATTTGGGGATTGCCGCGTTGTCCTGACCGCCCAGCAGTTGGGACAGGGCGAAGCCGCCGGTAGCGCCGGCTGCAACCACAGCGCCCAAAATCAGCCATGACAATAATCCTGGTCCGCCTGCGGAGGGTGAACCGGTTTTTTCTTTGTCTTCTTTTTTCACGTTTTGATCTTTGTCTTTGGCCATTGTTTGCTCTCACACGGTTATCGAGTCTGTCTTGTGTTTGATTCCTACCATCCATCCGGTCTGTTCTCAGACCGCTAATCCACGGCCGTGACGGCCGGTTCTGCGACATCGTTGTATTTTTTTACTTTCTGACGCAATGTTCGGTCGCTGATGCCGAGAATTCTCGCCGCTCGTGTTCGATTGCCGTCTTCCCGCCGCAGCGTATCCAGGATGGCCCGCCGTTCCAATTCTTCAAGCGAATGGCCCGCCAGGGCAAACGGCGGTTCGTCATCCAACGGCTGAACGCCGAGGTTGCGCCGCAATTCCTGCAACAGCCACGGCGTCTCGGTAATTGACAGTTTCGATCCTTTGCCAAGGATCATCGCGCTTCGCACCACATTGCGAAGCTGCCGGATATTGCCCGGCCATGAATAGGCGTTGAACACATCCAGCGTGCGCCGGTCGATTTCGGTAATCGCACGTCCCGCCTCGCCGGCAAACTCATTGACAAACCACCAAATCAGCTCCGGCAGATCGTCTTTACGGTCCGCAAGGGCGGGCATGGCGATATGAACGCCGCAGAGACGATAATACAGATCGGCGCGGAACGCCCCGGTGTGAACCTGCCGGATGATATCCTGATTGGTCGTGCTGATCAAACGGACATTGACGCGGATGCTCTCGCTGCCGCCGACCCGCTCAAACTGCATCTGTTCCAGAGCGCGAAGCAGCTTGGCCTGAAACGGCGGCGGCGTTTCGGTAATCTCATCGAGAAAGAGCGTGCCGCCGTGAGCGCGTTCCAGCCGGCCTTTGTGGCACACCAGCGCACCGGTAAAGGCGCCTTTTTCATGGCCGAACAGCTCGCTTTCGAGCAGCGATTCGCTCAGCGCCGCACAATTGACCCGCACGAGGGGGCCGCCGGATCGCTTGCTGCGGTCGTGAATCAGTCCGGCCAGCAGTTCCTTGCCCGTGCCGCTGGGGCCGGTGATCAAGACCGGCGCCGAGGTCGCCGCGACTGCCTCGGCCATGCGAACCGCCTGCCGTAAAGGTTTACTTTGTCCGATAATCGGGTATGCCCGACCGTCGTCACCGATGACCGTTGCAATGCGTCCGGCCTTGTGATTGGGAAGCCGGCGATCCAGAAGGGCCTCCACGGCCTCAGCCTGGAGCGGCTTTTCAAGGACATCGACGCAGCCGGCGCGCAGTCCGGCGACCGCTGCTTGAGAGGCCTGGTTTTCGCAAATCATTACAATCGGCACTTCAGGATGCTCCGTCCGCAGCAGCGTCAGCAGATCGCTTCCCGGCCCGCCCGACTCGACTGGAAAATCATCTCCGATGAACACCAAATGCCACCGATATTGTTCCAGAAACGTTCGCGCCGCCCGTGCGGTTGTGGCGACCGTACCGCGCAGATTGCGCCGAGCCAGCACCGCCAGCGCCTCGCGCAACTGACGCGAATCCCGTTCAAGCATCAGCACATGATAATAGGTTTCGCTATTCATTCTCGCTCCGTATTGTCGTGTGTTGTTGTACCTGCGTCTGGTTTGTTTCCAGCCAGTTCAGCATCCGCAGCCGCCCCTGCGCCGCGGCGGCCCAGACGGAGTTGGGATACAATTGAATCAACTCCTCGTATCGGGCTTTGGCTTTGGCTGTGTCGGTGTGACGTACACAATTGGCGGATTGAAACAGCAGCCACGAATACATCGGGGCCTGTTCTTTGGAGGTTTGCAACAGCGCGATGTCATAATAGCGCGCCGCCGATTCAAGCCGGCCCGCCCGATACAGCACATCCGCCAATTCCTTCGGGTACGGGATCGATTCAGGGGCCTCGATTGTGCTCAGCCATTCAATCAGATGGTTCCGCCGTTTTGTTGCGGCATCGGTTTGCTGCTCGGTGGTTTGTTTTGCGGACGACGGGGCGCTTGTTTTGTGTTCGAGCGGCTTTGAATTCGGATCGTCATTTGCGGCATAAGATGACGGTGCCGGTTGATTGGGATCCTTTGTTCGCGGCGCTTGCAGCGACAACACCTGTTCGATCAACTCGGCAAGTGTTGCTTCTTGTTCGTCGGGCGTCTTTTCCGATACCGCCGACAGCGTGTGCGCCATAAACTGCCGACGCAGCGTGCGGGACTGATCAAGGACGGTATTGGGATCGGACGCCCTCGTCGTTGCCGCCGCCGCGGCAATGCACCAAAACACGATATGATAATAATGTCGTTTTTGTTTCATTGCACGTCCAGGGATTCCAGCAAACCGGCGTATGCCATCGCCGCGCGGTCGTAGGCTTGCTGTTCGGTATAGAGTGTTCCGAGAAGACCAAGCACTTCACGACGCAGCGATTCGTCTTCAACACCTTGTTTCATTACATCCAGACAGATCGCCTCGGCCTGTTTGTGATTGTTGTTGCGGTAGGCGATTTGGGCCAGCAAATACATTGCTCGGCGGGTTTCGCGGCCGGTCGGCAAATGCGGCATTGCCTCATTCAGCTCGCGCCGAGCCGGCGTCAGTTCACCGTTTTGCAGGTAACACTCGGCCAGCTCCAGCGACAGCAGGGCGCGCAGCCGCGACTCGGCGATGAATTCAATTTTTCGGCGCAATAGAGCAATTGCCGGCGTCGGTATGTCAATCTGTCGATACAGCCGCGCTTTGGCAATCATCACGTCAACCGAATCTTCCTGAGTCAGCCGCGATTCGGGAATGCGTTCAAAAATCTCCAGTGCCCCCAAATAGTGCTGCTGTTTCATCTCCGCCTCGGCCAGATTCAGGGCGATCCGGACATATTCCCGATTGCCCAGTTTGGCGCCCAGCGCATTGTGCAGTACCTTGGCCGCCTCGGTGTACTGTTCGGTTTGGATCAATGCCCGTCCGAGCATCAAACACGCTGCCGCCAGCCGTCTGTCGCTGTTGTCGGTAAACAGCGACAGGGTTTCGGTCAGCCACTTGGCCGCTTCAGCAAAATGTCCCTGTTCGTAGGCGCATTTGCCCAAACCGAATACGGATTGCAGGCGGGCGCGGCGATTGATAATCAAATGATACACGCGGCCAAACAGCTCGGCGGCTTCAGCGTAATTGCCGTTTTCCATCGTCGCCTCGGCCAGCGACAGCAGCGCCTCATCGGTGATTCGTGAATTGGGATAACGAATCAATAACTCGTTCAGATCGGTCTGGGCGCCCTTGAAATCGCGAAGGGTTGTTTTGATTCTGCTGGAGCCGAGCAGTGCATAAGGCGCCAGCGAATGGGTGGGATACTGCGTTGCCACCAGTTTATATTCGCCCAGCGCCGTGGCCGCCTGGTCGGCCATGGTGTGAAGCTGACCCAGGCAATAATGTGCATTGGGCTTGCGCGGGTCGTCGCGATGCCGCAGCAGGAAGCGCTGCCATGACGCGGCCGCTTCACGAACAAGCACGGATTGGAGTGCATCGGAATGCTCAAATGTCGAAATATCATACACTTGTCCGGTTTGCCCGTCAAACCGCCAGACCAATCCGGCGGCGCCGACCGCCACTTCGGCCAGATAGTTGCGATCCACCAGCGGCAAATACACCATCGTCTTGTGTTGTCGGACCGAGGACGACAGATTGTTTAAATTCAGGGTGACTTTGGCTTCCGAGGCGTATTGCCATAAAAGCTGATCCAGCGGTGCGTCCAGGGCATACGCCGTCCACTGGGCGCCGATGGAACGCTGCGGATCGTATGCCACGAGCGGCGCAATCGCTGATTTGCTCAGTTGATCCATGCCTTCGGTCAGCAGATACCCCAACTGTTCCTGGTCGGTAATCGGAAGCGAATAAATCGGCTGTGCGTCCGACCAGGTGTTGCCCGGCAGGTCGTCGCGTTGGTTGCCGATTCGCAGCAGATAGCGGGTCAGCGACTCAGCCGCCAGAAAATAACAGTCCGCCTCCAGCGTTGTCGGCATATACGTTTCAATCGTCTTCAACAGCGCCATCGCCTGATAAGCGTGGCGCCGGGCTTCGAGAAAATTGCGGTTATGGTTTTGGATAAAGGCCAGATTGTAATTGGCCAGCGCCCGAACCACGGGTGAACGACTGTTCAGGGCGCGGGTAAACAGTTCGGCCATTAACTCCTGTTCCTGGGTTTTTTGCAGGCACAGCGCCATTTGAAGCGTCAACCAATCGGCCAGCGCCTCGTCCCGGTCGGTCCGCAGCGTCAGATGGCTTCGCAGCCGCTCATAGACATAGGCGGCCTTGAGGTATTCTTTGGACGCATACAATCTCTCGGCGGTTTGCAGCGAGACAGCGCCGTCCAGCACGTCGGTGGTATGCCGTCCCAACTCCATCGTTTTGACCAGCGCCGCCGGGTCGGTTGCATCATTTGCCTCAGATGCCGCCGCGGACAGAGCAGGGCGGGCCGACTCCGCTGATTTCGTCGGTGCCTCACCAGCGGCTGAAATCACGCCGAACGGACGGCGTACCAGATAAACCAGAATGCCGGTCAGGACAACGATATTAAGGATCAGTATCATTTGTGTGAAGCTGGAAGATGCGGCCGCGAAACGTCTGTCGGCCTGACGAGGCCCGGCGTTGCCTTGCATCAGATAAGCCTTGTCGTCATTGAGTCCGGACACGGGGCCGCTGAAGAGGTCACCGGCGGACGTATCCAGTTTGACATCGTCGCTGAAAAGCTCCGAGAGATTCGGAACCTCATTCCGGTTTTTCGATTTGTCGTTTTTATTGCTGCTCATTCTAACCTGTCAGGTCGTTTTGCCGGTATTCTCATCGCGCACTATTAGTTCGACAAATCAGGTGTGCAAACATTGTGCCATCATCGCTGATGTTGAGTTTGATGGGGATAATATCGTTGATTCGGCGAGGCAAATGCGGCTTTTAAGTGTTTTTGCCGGTTTATTTTTCCCCGGCGGTGTCTGCATTCCATACACCGGATGTGTTGAATTTACAAACACCCGCGCGGCGGTCGGAGGGGATTACGCGGTGAAATCAAAGGCGTTGAGGTCTTTTTTGCGATGATAAAGGTAAAAAATCCCTGTTTTATGTATTTTGAGGGAGTCTAAATCAATCAGCGTCGGCCCGTCGGGGGTGATGATGAGATTGGCGTGCTTGAGGTCGCCGTGTGTGATGCGATGTCGGTCGAGCCGGGTCAATATATCAAAAACCTGATCGATTATCTTCGTTTTCTGGTCTTTTGAGATCTCACTGTCGGCCAAATATTCATACAGCTTCGGCCCCGGTGCCAGCTCCGTAATCAGCCAGGAACGCTTGAGCAGAAAGCCGGCGTATTCTTCGATAAATCCCGCCGGTCGAGGCGTCGGAATGCCCAAATACCGCAGTCGATGGGCGTTCAGCCAGCCCCGGCGGGCGCGGGAGCGTTTGAGGGTGTGTCGAATGCTGTGCAGCAGTCCCTTGGGGTTGTATCGCTTGACGACATAGTCCCGTCCATGCAGGCTGACAGCCGAGACAAAGCACGTGGTACCGTTTTTCAGCAATCGGGCCGAACCGGTCAGGGCGTCAAGTTGCCTGATAAATTCTTTGGCTTCAGATGGGTCAATGTCCACTTTGTCGAAAAGGGCGAAATGGTTCGCTGTTTTAATGTAACAAAACCGCTCCCCGTCGCGCAGCGCGGCTTTCAGAACGCCTGCAAGCGTTTGGGATGTTCTTTGACCGTTATCAGCAGGTATCGTCATCTATTTGTTGGCCTCTTATGTCGGCGGTAAGAATTCAGTTGCAGTGGTATCCGGTTCTAAGTATAGTTTTGTGCATCTTAAAAATCTAAATCATGGATGTCAAATGTTTGTATTTTTCCGTCAGCAAACAATGGTAGGGATTGTTTTTTTTTTTTGAGCATCAATGGGTTGGCTTGAACTCATTATCGGGATTTTGATCGTAGTGGAAATTGCGTTTACCGTTCAGGTGTACAGCAATTTTCATTATGCGATGAAAAAATATCGGCGGGAGCGCACCTTTCGGCCGCACTGCGTCTTAATTGTGCCGTGTAAAGGGCTGGATGAAGCGTTCGAGGCGAACATCCAGTCGTTTTACGAGCAAGCCTACGCAGGATATCGGCTGTGGTTTGTCGTTGAAAGTCGCGACGATGCCGCCTACGAGGTGCTGCTGAGGCTCAAGGCGCGCCATCGCAGTCGTTCCGAGGCCTCGGATGTGCGGATTCTGGTGGCCGGTCGGACGGCGGGCTGCAGCCAAAAACTGCATAATTTGTTGTTTGCGGTTCATCAGATGTCGCCGGATGTCGAGGTGCTGGTGTTTGCCGATTCGGATGCCTGCGCCGGTCCGGACTGGCTCTGTCAGGTGGTCGCTCCGCTGCGTAAAAAACATATCGGTCTGGCCAGCGGATATCGCTGGTTTGTCCCCAAGGACAGACATCCGGCCACGCTGGCCCTGTCGGCGATGAATGCGAAAGTGTGTCAGTTGCTGGGCAATACCCGGTTTAATTTAGCCTGGGGCGGTTCAATGGCGGTTCGCCGCAGCGATTTTGAACGCCTCGGCATCGAGCACATCTGGCGTCGGGCGCTGAGCGACGATCTGTCGCTGAGCCGCGCGATTCGCCGGGACGGGCTGCGAACGCGGTTTGCCCCGGCGTGTATGATTGCCTCATATCAATCCATGAGATGGGGCCGGTTGTGGGAATTTGTACGGCGGCAGTTTATCATTACGCGGGTCTATGCGCCGCGATTGTGGCTGTTCGGACTGGCCGGGGCGCTGCTGTCGGTGGTCGGCTTGTGGGGCACACTGGCGCTGACCATCTGGGGGCAGGCGGTCAGCGCGCCGTATCGGGCAGAATATGCCCTTGCATTTGTGGTCTTTTTGAGCAGCCAGATCTTTCGGGCGATTATTCGACAGGAACTGGCAGCGCGACTGCTGTCGAAAGACAAACAGGCCTTGCGCGCGGCGCGGTGGGCCGACTGGCTGGGATTCTGGATATGGGGGATTGTCCTGCTGGTGGTTATACTTTCGTCCGCCGTCGGACGAACCATCGTCTGGCGGGGTATTCGCTATCGGATCAAAAGTCCCGAAGACATTGAAATCCTTGATGAAAACAAGCCGAAACGCGGTTAAAATGGCTGTGCCATAGAAACAGTGGTTTTTTAAGAGTTTATGGAGGCAGTTACCATGCAAAAGATAATGCTGATTTCGAGTTTGTTTTGTCTGTGCGTTCCGGTGGTAGGCGAACCGTCGCTTGAGGCCCGTCAGGTTGAGTCGTTTAATTCCGGCTGGCGTTTTATGAAGGCGGACGCGGATGCGGCTGAAAAGCCCGATTTTGACGACAATTCGTGGCAGACCGTCGATGTGCCGCACGACTGGAGCATTGCCGGTCCATTTTCACCGGATGCGCCCTGCGGCGGCGACGGCGGATTTTTGCCGACGGGAATCAGTTGGTATCGCAAGGCGTTTACCGTTCCGTTGGGATGGTCGGATAAGCAGGTGTTTGTCGAATTTGACGGCATTATGGCCAACAGCACCGTCTGGATCAACGGCCACCGGCTCGGCCATCGGCCAAGCGGCTACGTCAGTCAGCGGTATGAACTGACGCCGCATTTGAAGCCCTCCGGTCAGACGAATGTTATTGCGGTGCGAACCGACACCACGATGCAGCCGGATTCGCGGTGGTACACCGGCCAGGGAATCTATCGTCATGTGCGGCTGATTGCGACCGACCCGGTGCGACTGGGACAGTGGAGCACGTTTGTTTCGACGCCGAAGATAACGGATGACCAGGCCGCAATCCGAGTGCAGACGGACGTGGTCAACGCGGCCGCGACCGCACGAGGCGTTTCCATCGAGACGATTATTTATACGCCGGACGGCACGACGGCTGCGCGGAGTACCTCGCCGGCCAAACCGATTGCGGCGGGAAAAACCGAGTCGTTTGAGTTGAATCTTATCGTGCGCGAGCCGCGGCGATGGGATATCGTATCCCCGGTGCTTTACACCGCCCATACCAAAGTCATCTCGGAGGGCAAGACGCTGGACGATGTTATCATTCCCTTCGGGATTCGAGAGTTCCGGTTTGAGCCGGCCACCGGTTTTTGGCTCAACGGGCGAAATCTCAAGATCAAAGGAGCGTGCGTTCATCATGACGGCGGGGCGTTTGGAGCGGCGGTTCCGCTGCAGGTCTGGCGTGATCGGCTCGAAACGCTTCGTTCGCTGGGTGTCAACGCCATCCGCACGGCTCACAACGCCGTTGCGCCGGAATTTTTGGACGTGTGCGACCGGATGGGCTTTCTGGTGATGAATGAATTTCTCGATGTCTGGCAGGTCGGCAAGCGGCGGGGCGACTATCACCGGTTCTTTGATGAATGGGCGCTGACCGATACGCGCCACACGGTGCGGCGCGACCGAAACCATCCAAGCGTCATCATATACAGCGCCGGCAACGAGATACGCGACACGCCGCGACCGGAGCGGGCCAAACGTATCCTGGCGTCACTGATTGAGGTCTATCATACCGAAGACCCGACCCGACCGGTAACACAGGGACTGTTCAGGCCAAATGTCAGCGGCGATTATGACAACGGGCTGGCGGATATGCTGGATGTCGTCGGTCAAAATTACCGTGAAAACGAACTGCTGGCCGCGTACCGGCAAAACCCGAAGCGAAAAATTCTCGGTACGGAAAATTCACATGATCTCAATGTGTGGCTGGCCATGCGGGATCATCCTCCGTTTTCGGGGCAGTTTATCTGGAGCGGGATTGATTATCTGGGCGAATCGCGTCAGTGGCCGGCGATTTCGACGCCGTTCGGCATCATCGACCGGGCCGGCGGGCTGCGCTCGCGGTCCTATCAGCGTCAAAGCTGGTGGGCGGATGAGCCGATGGTGCATCTCGTTCGACGTATTGGACGCAATGAACCGTCGCCGATTGATCCGGGCTATGAGGCCAGTACCGATGCCCGTTTTCGCGTGCTAGAGTTTTCCGACTGGACGCCGATGAATCGTCAGCCGCATACCGAGACGGTGGATGTCTATAGCAATTGCGAATCGGTCGAGCTGTTTCTTAACGGGCGTTCGCTGGGGACACAGACAAAGCCCGACGATGATTCGCCGCGGACGTGGCAGGTGGAATTTGAGCCGGGCGTGATTCGGGCGGTCGGCTCCAATGGCGATAAGGTCGTTGCGGTCAATGCGCATCGAACAGCCGGACAACCGGCGGGCGTGCGATTGCTGGCCCCGCGTTCGACGCTGACGATGAACTGGGACGACGTTGTGCGGGTGGAAGTGCAGATCGTGGATGAAAACGGCGTTCTCGTTCCCGCCGCTCGCAACCAGGTGGCCTTTGAAGTGGATGAGCCGGGCGTTATCGCGGCGGTGGACAACGCCGATGTCTTCTCCCATGAATCGTTTCGGGCCAATGGCCGCAGCGCCTATCAGGGACGTTGTTATGTGTGGGTCAGGGCCGGTGCCGAACGGGGACAATTTACCCTGACCGCGCGGTCGGACGATCTCAAGGCAGATACGCTGACCTTTAAGATTCAATGAGGAAGTTCAACGGTTGTCCGACTGCGAAAAACCGGACGGACGAACCTTCCGTTTATGTTCATACGGGACTATTGAGCGGCGGCGGTCATTTCAAACACCGAGACGCGGCCTTTGCCGGCTTGTTTGGCGGCATACAGTGCCCGGTCGGTGGTGCGGGCGACCTCGCCAGGCCCGCTGTGGCCGTCGTATTGTCCGACGCCGACGCTGACGGACAGGTCGATTTTGTGCTGTTCCCAGATCATCGGCGTGCTTTTGACCATCGTCACCATACGCTCGGCGACCACCGCTGCATCAGCCAGTGAGGTGTTCGGCAATATGATGGCGAACTCATCGCCGCCGTAGCGGGCGGCCACGTCAATTTGCCGAATGCAGGCCCCGATGCGGCGGGCGATCTGCTTGATGGCCATATCGCCGGCGCGGTGGCCGTAACTGTCGTTGATGGGCTTGAGATTGTCCACGTCGGCCATAATGATCGACAGTCGTCTGCCGTAACGCTGGGTACGCCGCAATTCCGCCTCCAACGTCTCATAAAACGTGCGGTGATTGAGCATGCCCGTCAGACCGTCGGTCTTGGCCTGTCGCTGGGTCTTTTCAAACAGCTTGATGTTGCCGATGGAGGCGCCCACAAGCTGACGAAACAGCTCGACAATGGCGATTTGATCCTCGTTAAAGCGTTCTCCATCGGTCTTGTCGCTCAGATTCAGCACGCCTACGACGCGCCCATGGCAGATCAGCGGGGCGATGATGCAGCTTTTGGTACTGTAATTTCTCGAAAACGACCGTTGGGTGTGTTTCATATTCGGGGCCGTGTGGGTATCCACATCGTCGATGATCAGAAGCTCCTGGCTCCGCACTGCTGCGACCATCGGTGAGGGCGGATTCTGATTGAGCGAGACGATGTTATTGATGAGAAACGGATGGTTGTTGTTTTCCAGATGCAGGATATCACTGTTTTCGTCAAGGATATACAGCGAAGCGAGCCGCGCCCCGACCAGTTGCGGGATTTCGTTGACGCAGATGTCGGCAATGCGTTTGACATCGAGACAGTTGATTTTTTTGGCCAGCGGCGTGATCAGATCCAGTCGGCAGTTTTGTCCGGTTGAGCCGGAGCAGGCGGACCGGCGGTTCGATTGGGTTGTATCCTTTTTCATGTCGCTATCGTATCCGTAAAAGGTCTGTGCGTCTGTCTTTTTGATTCTCTCGCAGTCGTGCCGTTATATCGGAAACACAAGCCGGTCGATTAACCGCGAAGTGAAAAAAACTGTACCCGTCCGGCACGTGGGGCAAGTTCCGTCAAGCCGATGGCTGCGGTTGTTATAGGACGCTTACCGTCGTCGGTAGATATGGAAGTCTTTGATTGAGTGCCGAATTTTGGTATTCGAAGGGTCAATGGAGTTATGGCCAGTGCCTGTTCATTCACTTTCGCTCGGCGGGTTTGGGAGCACGGGCAGCCGAAAGTGAACACAAGTCGGCAGATACCGGCGGTCCGACGACAGAAACAGCGTTCGTTTGGGTTCGAATGGGGTGGTTTTGGCGGGATTGGTATGGAATCGAGCGGTTGATTGTGGGAAAAGGCGTATTGCATTTCTGTCTATTGTCCTTATACTCTTAACTGGAAGGCCTGTGAGAATTGGACTGACACTGGGAAAGGATGCTTGTGGAGTTACTGGATGTCATAACTGAACTTTCGCATGAATTTGGCACGGCCGAATATGTTCGCGGGGGCGGGGGAAACACATCGGTCAAAACCGACAGCACGCTTTGGGTCAAACCTTCCGGCACCACACTTGCCGACTTGAAGCCTTCAGATTTTGTCGCTCTGGATCGTTCCAAACTGGGGGCGCTGTATCGCGCTGAGCCGCCGTCGGAGGCCTCTGCGCGCGAGGCGATGGTCAAGGAGCTGATGGCGCAGGCGGTCCTGCCGACCCGTTCGGGCCGCCCTTCGGTCGAGGCCCCGCTGCACGATTCGCTCCGTGCACGGTATGTGGTGCATACGCACCCGGCACTGGTCAACGGGATGACGTGCGGCAAAGAGGGCAAGGCGGCCTGCGCGTCGCTGTTTCCGCAGTCAGTGTGGCTGGATTATGTCGATCCGGGATATACGCTGTGTATGGCGGTTCGCAAGGCGGTCGCTGACTATAAGGCGGACTTCGGGCGCGAGCCGGCGTTGATTTTTTTGAAGAATCACGGGGTGTTTGTGGCCGCCGACGAGGCCGATGAGATTCGCAAGCTTTATATCGGGTTGATGACGACGCTGCAGCGTCATTATGCCGGTCGGTCGATTAGCTGCAAATTGTCGGTCGGGCCGGCGCCGGACGCGGCGGAGGTGACCGCGGCACGGGAGATGATTCGACAGGCGTTCGAGGATCCGACGGTGTGCGTGGCGGCCTCAGGCGCGTTTGAGCTGCCGCAAGGGCCGATCTCGCCGGATCATCTTGTGTATGCCAAGTCTTTTTATCTGACCGAAAAGCCCACAGCCGAGGCGGTGGCGGCCTTTCGTAACAAGCACGGCTATCTGCCTCAGGTGGTCGCGTTCGGGCCGATGGTGCTGGGGGTCGCACCGACGCCGAAAAAGGCCGAGCTGGCGCTGGAATTAGCGCTGGACGGGGCGATTGTCAAACAGTTGGCCCAGGCGTTCGGCGGGATTGATTATATGACCGATGCAGCGCGGGAATTTATTGAGAACTGGGAAGTCGAGTCGTATCGAAGCGGACAGATCAAATGATTTCAGACGTCAGGAGTCAACGTGACTGAGGCGATTGGAAAACGATGCTGGGTTGTGCCGGACGGATTTATTCCGAAGCTGACCGATGCGGATCATTCAAATCCAAACGGGTATGTGTCGCATGAGTGTGTGTGTCTGGTCAATACCGGATCGACAGCGACCGACGTTGTGTTGACGGTGTATTTTGAGGATAAAGAGCCGGTTGCTATCCGCGACATTGTTCTGGGGGCGCGGCGGTGTCGGCATTTGCGAATGGATGAACTGAAACAGGACGGTGCGGCGGTGATTGAGCGGGGTGTGCCGTATGCGTTGATGGTGACTTCCGAGGCGCCGATCGTGGTGCAGATGTCCCGGCTGGATACGACGCAGCCGAATATGGCCTTTTTGTCGGCGATGGGGTATTCGGGGGAATGACAGAGGTCAGAGGTCAGAAGACAGAGGTCAGAGAAGGGGGTTGAGATTTGAAATTCAAGAATTGAGATTTGAACAATCAGTTTCAGGAGAAAAATGATGACGGACAAACGCATTGAACAAGCCTATGCAATGGCCAAAGAACAGTATGCGGCGATGGGGGTCGATACCGAGGCGGCGATGAAGAAACTGGCGGCGGTGCCGATATCGATGCACTGCTGGCAGGGCGACGATGTGGGCGGCTTTGAAACGGCCGGAGCGGAACTGTCCGGCGGGGGGATCCAGGCGACCGGCAATTATCCCGGCAAGGCGCGGACGATTGAGCAGCTGCAAAGCGATGTGGACAAGGCGATGAGCCTGATCCCCGGCACACATCGTCTGAATCTGCACTCGTGCTATCTGGATAACGGCGGCGCGTTTGTGGACCGCAACGAGATGGAGCCGAAACACTTTCAGAGCTGGATTGACTGGGGCAAGGGCAAACTGCACGGGATGGATTTTAACCCGACCTATTTTTCCCACCCCAAAGCGGCCGACGGGTTTACGCTGGCCCATCCGGACAAGGGGATTCGGCAATTCTGGATCGAGCACGGGATCGCCTGCCGCAAGATCGGTACGGCCATGGGCAAGGCGTTCGGGACGCCGACGGTAACGAATTTCTGGATGCCGGATGGATATAAAGACATTCCGGTTGACCGCGTCGGGCCGCGCCAGCGCCTGGCCGAATCGCTGGATGCGATTTTTGCCGACAAGATTGACCCGTCAATTCATCTGGACGCGGTCGAATCGAAGCTGTTCGGCATCGGGGCCGAAAGCTATACCGTCGGTTCACACGAGTTTTATATGGGCTATTCCGTGTCGCGGCAGATTCTGCTGTGTCTGGATGCGGGCCATTATCATCCGACGGAAGTCATTTCGGACAAGATTTCGGCGGTGATGATGTTCGTGCCGGAATTGCTGCTGCACGTCAGCCGGCCGGTGCGGTGGGACAGCGACCATGTGGTGGTGCTGAACGAGGAACTGTTTGCCATTGCCCAGGAACTGGTGCGCAGCGGCACGCTGGACAAGGTGCACATCGGCCTGGATTTCTTTGACGCCAGTATCAATCGCGTGGCGGCCTGGGTGATCGGTACGCGCAATATGATCAAGGCGCTGTTGTATGCGATGCTCGAACCGACGCAGGAAATGAAGGACGCGGAGCTGGCCATGGATTACACCAAACGGCTGGCGATGATGGAAGAGCTTAAGACGCTGCCGTTCGGGGCGGTATGGGATTATTATTGCCATACGCAGAATGCGCCGGTCGGTATGGCGTGGTTTGACCAGGTGCGTCGCTACGAAAAGGATGTGCTGTCGAAGCGATAGGACCGGGGCCGCGGATTTTTCGCCTGGATCCCCTTGTGCGTCGAAATGGAAAAAGCGCAATCTCAAAAACGAATCTTCATCGGACATTTGAAAAAAGGAGACGGTTATGGACGGATTGCTTGCATCGGGTGTCAATCCCGCTGTGGGGATTGTGATTTTTATGGTGGGGGGATTGGCCGGGGCGGTGTTTTATCTGCCGTTCAAGAAAGTCACCGGCTGGGCCTGGGAAAGTTACTGGTTGGTGTACGCGGTGTTCGGCCTGTTGATCGTGCCGTGGGTGTTGACGCTGATCGTTTCTCCCAATGTCTTCGATGTGCTGCGTGCGGCGCCGCGCGGCGAGCTGTGGTACACGTATCTGTGCGGTGCGGCCTGGGGATTCGGCGGTCTGACGTGGGGACTGATGATTCGGTATCTGGGCTTTGGACTGGGGCTGGCGATGGGCGCCGGAATTACCTCGGCGGCCGGGACGCTGTTTCCGCCGATGCTCAGGGGTACTGAGGCGATTCGGGCGATGTTTACCACGCCGTCCGGCCAGGTGTCGGTGCTGGCGGCGGTGGTTTCGGTGGCGGGGATTGTCCTGGTCGGCATGGCCGGAATGAGCAAAGAAAAAGAATTATCCGAAGATGAAAAGAAAAAGGCCGTCGCGGAGTTTGATTTCAAAAAGGGTATTATCGCGGTGCTGTTTGCCGGGCTGATGAGCGCGGGGATGAGCTTTGGCCTGCAGGGCGGGCCCCGTATTGAAGAGCTGGCGCTGACTGTTTCACCGGCCTCGTCGGTGGCATGGGCGGGAATGCCGGTGCTGGTGATGGTGCTGCTGGGGGGTTTTACGGTTAATTTTGTCTGGTGTGTGCTGCTGAACATCAAGAACAAGACCGCCGGCGATTATGTCCGTCCCGAAGGGCCGGTGCTGGTGTCGAATCTGTTTTTCGCGGCGCTGGCCGGGGCGATCTGGTGTTCGCAGTTTATTTGTTTTAAGACCGGCGAGCCGCAGATGGGCGAGACGTCGTATATCGGCTGGGCGGTGCTGATGGCCAGTCAGATCTTGTTCAGCCAACTGCTGGGCGTGGCGCTGGGCGAGTGGAAAGGCACCAGTCGAAAGACGGTTCAACTGCTGGTCAGCGGATTGGCGCTGCTGCTGATCTCGGCGGTGGTGGCCGGTTACAGCGGTTATCTTGGACAGTCCTGAGAACGGTTTAACTTTTTTTTCTGATGGTAATGACAACAGTTATGTGAGGTGTCCGATGGCAATGGGAATAGTCGGGTATGCGGCGATGGTATGCGGTGTATTGTTCATGACGGATTCGGCAAAGGGTGTCTCGCCATTGCGGGCGGACTATTTGCGGTGTGAACATCGGGTCGATCCGCTGGGAATTGATGTGGCATCACCGCGTTTGAGCTGGACGGTTGTCTCCTCGCAGCGTGGACAAAAGCAAAGCGCCTATCAGGTGCGTGTGGCGGATTCGCTTGAGGCACTGAAGGCCGGGCACGGAACGGTCTGGGATTCGGGCAGGGTGCAAAGCGACCGGACGATGGGTGTGGAGTATGACGGCAAGCCGCTGTTATCGCTGGGGGTGTACTACTGGGCGGTGCGGGTTTGGGACCGAGACGGTATTGCCTCCGAGTGGTCGGCGCCGGCCAAATGGCAGATGGGACTGCTCAGGCCGGAACAGGAATGGATCGCGCAATGGGTCGGCATGGACGACCGGCCGGCCAATTTGTCAATCGGCGACCGGGAAGTAACGAAGGCCTTGGCGGACTGCCGATGGGTGTGGATTCCGAGTGACGGGGATCCGACACGCGCGGTGCCGGCTGAGACGCGGTATTTTCGCAAGACCTTTGTTGTGGACAGCGCTCAGTCGCCAAAACAAGCCATGCTGTATGTCGCTGCGGATAACAATGCACGGGTGTATGTCAACGGAACGCGGCTGCCCGGGACGGTTGGTTTTTCGCATGCCGCTCCATTCGATTTGAAAGAGGCATTAAGATCCGGACAAAATGTGTTTGCGATTGCGGTGCGCAATGAAGGCGATCACCCCAATCCGGCCGGCTTGATGGGCATCGCGGTAATTGAATACCCTGACGGGCGACGTCAGCTCATCCCGATAGACGCTTCGTGGAAATGTGCTGTTCAGGCCGCGGAAGGCTGGCAGGATACGGCTTTTGACGATTCGGATTGGTCCGCAGCGATGGCGTTTGCAGATAACGGAGCGGCACCGTGGGGGCGGATTTCGCTGTCGTCTTTGACCTTGCCTGCGCCGGTTTATCTAAGGCGAACATTCGAGACAACCCGGCCCGTAAGGCGAGCTGTCATGCTGGTTTCGGCACTTGGAATCGCCCGGATGCGGCTTAACGGCCAAACAATCGGAAATGATTATTTCGTGCCCGGCTGGACGGATTATCATAAACGGGTTTATTATGTGCAATATGATGTAACGGAGGCCATTGAGCAAGGGCAAAATGCCATCGGGGCCGTGCTGGCCGACGGGTGGTTCTCCGGCTATGTTGGCTGGGGGCGCAAACGAGAACACTACGGGCCGGATCCTCGACTGGCCGCCCAACTGCATTTGGAATATGCCGACGGCGGCAGCGAGACCATCGTCAGTGATGCGCACTGGAAGGCATCGACAGGACCGACGCTGGAAGCGGATTTACTGATGGGTGAAACCTATGACGCGCGAAAGGAGTTGAACGGTTGGGATCGGCCGGGCTATGATGATTCGAATTGGAAGACGGCGGCAACGGGGGCGCCGGTGTCGCCGCGGATTCAGGCCTATCCGGGGGTGACCGTGCAGGTCTTTAAGGAGATCTCTCCGGTGCGCATCACCGAGCCGATCAAAGGAGCGTATGTATTTGATATGGGTACGAATCTGGCCGGGGTAG
This sequence comes from Anaerohalosphaeraceae bacterium, assembly GCA_050309605.1. Classification (GTDB taxonomy): domain Bacteria; phylum Planctomycetota; class Phycisphaerae; order Sedimentisphaerales; family Anaerohalosphaeraceae; genus T3Sed10-213. The sequence continues at coordinate 93,375 of JBNRMN010000020.1, read as the reverse complement.
TGCGATTAAAAGTCCGCGGCAAGGCGGGCGATCAAGTTGTCTTGCGGTTCGCTGAGCGGCTGAACCCCGATGGTACAGTTTATACGGAGAATCTTCGCGCAGCCCGCGCGACGGATACCTATATCTGCAAAGGCGAGGGGATTGAAGTCTGGCAGCCGCGGTTTACATTTCACGGATTTCAGTATGTTGAAGTGACCGGTTATCCGGGCGTACCGGGCAAGGATGCGGTCACGGCGATTGAACTGACCTCGGCAACGCCGGTGGTTGGCTCGTTTTCATGCAGCGATCCGATGCTCAATCAGCTTTATCATAACATCTGCCAGACGCAGCGGTCCAACTTTATCGACGTTCCGACGGATTGCCCCCAGCGGGATGAACGGCTCGGCTGGACCGGCGATGCGCAGGTGTATGTCGCCGCGGCTTGTTACAATACAGACGTGCAGGCGTTCTTTACCAAGTGGCTGGTGGATCTGGCCGATGCGCAGCGGGCGGACGGACAGTTCCCCAAGGTCGCGCCGTTGGTGGCTGCCCAGGAAGACGGCGGACCGGGCTGGGCGGATGCGGGGGTGATTTGTCCGTGGACGATTTATCAAATGTACGGCGACCGTCAGTTGCTTGCGACCCATTATGAGGGGATGAGGCGGTTTATCGCGTTCTGCACAAATCGTTCAACGGCAAAGCTGCTGCCGCCGGCGCGATTTCACTGTTTCGGAGATTGGCTGAATATCAATGACGATACGCCCAACGATGTGATTTACACCTCGTATTTCGCTTACAGTGCGTATTTGACGGCGCGAGCGGCCGAGGCCCTGGGGCGAAGCGAAGACGCCGCACAGTACGACGCGCTGTTTGAACAAATTAAGGGGGCGTTTAACAAGGCCTATGTCGCCGAGGACGGCAAAATCAAGGGCGACAGCCAGACGGCCTATGTCCTGGCGCTGGCTCACGATGTGCTGGACGGACAGCGCAAACAGCAGGCCGCCGAGCATTTGATTCGTAAGATACGGGATAATAACTGGCATCTGTCCACCGGTTTTCTGGGGACGAAGGACTTGATGCACGTGCTGGGCAAGATCGGACGGTACGACGTGGCCTATCGGCTGCTGCATAATGATACGTTTCCATCGTGGGGCTTTTCGATCAAGCATGGGGCGACGAGCATCTGGGAGCGATGGAACGGCTGGACGCCGGATCAGGGATTTGCCGATCCGGGGATGAATTCGTTTGCACACTATGCCTACGGTGCGGTCGGTCAGTGGATGTTTGAGAATATCGGCGGCATTCAGACCGACGGGCCGGCTTTCAAGCATATCGTCCTGCATCCGCGGCCCGGCGGCAAGCTGACCTGGGCGAATGTTCGCTACGAAAGCATTCGCGGGCCGATAGCGTCGCACTGGAAAAAGGCGGACGGCGTATTTGAATGGGAAATCGAGATTCCCGCCAATACCACCGCAACGGTGGTCGTGCCGACCGGCCGCATCGAATCCGTGCGCGAGTCGGGCCGGCCTCTTTCGCAGGCCGAAGGCGTTGTCGTGGCGGGTACAGAACCCGATGCGGTCATTCTGCACGTCGGATCGGGAAGCTATCGGTTTCAGTCTGTATTGCCGTAGTCGAGATAGTTCATAACACACTCATACAGGCGGATGCCTATGGCAGTCAACACAGCAGCGCGGTCGGACATCGATGCAGAGCGGCAGGACGGTTTTTCGCCGGTCGAAGAGTTTGAACGCCAGCCGGTGCCGCCGCGTGCGAGATTGGGATTTCGCAGTTTTCTGGGGATGTATGCCGGGGAACATACGGCCGGAACGGAACTGATGATCGGGCCGCTGTTTGTGGCGCACGGAGTCTCGGCGGTTGATTTTATCTTAGGCCTGCTCGTGGGCAATGCGCTGGCGGTGTTGAGCTGGATGCTGTTTTGTGCACCGATTGCCGTGCGGGCGCGACTGACGCTGTATTATCAGCTTGAAAAAATCTGCGGACGCACGCTGGTGACGACCTACAATCTGGCCAATGGAGTGATGTTTACAATTCTGGCCGGGGCGATGATCACGGTCTCGGCCACCGCGCTGGGGGTGTGGTTTGATTTTCGGATGCCGGGGCTGGATGACGCGACGCCGACCAGCGTCGGCTGGGTGCTGGCGGTGGTGGTGATGGGGCTGCTGTTTGCGGTGTGTGCGGCTTATGGGTTTAAGACCATCAGCAAGTTCGCCAATATCGCGGCGCCGTGGATGGTCCTGGTATTTTTAACGTTCGGACTGATTACGTTGCGGCGGTTCATTGATGCAACGGGAACGGCCATTGATTCCCCCGGCGATGTGTGGGCGATGTGCAAGACGGCGATTTGGAAGGGCGGCCAGCCGCTGGCCGGCCGGGCGAAGTTTACGTTTTGGCATGTGATGTTTTTTGCATGGTTCTGCAATATGGCCTGGCATATTGGGCTGAGCGATTTGTCGGTATTTCGATATGCCCGCAAGGCGTGGTATGCGATTGCCTCGGCGGCGGGGATGTATATCGGGCATTTTATGGCGTGGATTTGCGCGTCGCTGCTGTTTGCATATCAACTGCATCTCAATCCGAGTAATACCGATGTGCATCCGGGGCCGATGACCTATGAGGCAGCGGGGCTGACGGGGCTGCTGTGCGTGGTGATTGCCGGCTGGACGACGGCCAATCCGACGATGTATCGGGCGGGACTGGCGTTTCAGGCGATAATGCCTCAGCGCAGCCGGTTTGCCGTTACGCTGATTACAGGCGTTTGCGCGACGATTGCGGCGGCGGTCTATCCGAAGGTCACCATGAGGCTGCTGGACTTTGTGGCGATCTGGGCGCTGATTTTGATGCCGATGGGGGCGGTGATCTTTGTGGATTTCTGGCTGATTAAAAAATTCGGCCTGCGCAGCAATTGGGCCGAATGGAGCGGGCGGTCGTTCAACTGGGCTGCGGGGCTGGCCTGGCTGATCACGCTGACGGCGTGCACGGTGCTGGTGCAGTTTGGCGGAATTGTGGATTGGCTGGCGTCACGCGGGCTGCTGGATGTCTCGCCTGAGCGATTGCAGTGGCTCAAAGAGACGTTTACGATTGAGATTTTCTTTGTGAGTTTGCCGGGCTGGTTTATGACGGCGATGTTGTATATTGGGATCAGCAAACTTTATCAATCCCGTATTCGGCCTGCGGTCGAGGAGAGGCGCTGACGATGCGAAATCTGCTGCGTGTTGTGGGGGGACTGTCGCTGATGCTGCTGACGGCACCGTCGGCGGTGTATCTGGCCGGAGGGTTATCGCTGGAAACGGTCAAGCTGCTGATGCTGATAGCGACGGTACTGTGGTTTGTTTCGGCGGGACTGAATGTCAAGGTCAATGATCACGCCGACCGGCCGCACCCGATGACTGAAGAAGATGTAACACAATAATTTGACTCTTTTGTCGCCGCGAAGAATGGTTTTGAGTTGAACGACGAACGACGAACGACGAACTTTCCCTCTGTGTTCTGTGCGGCTGCAATAGAAAAACGCCGTGTATTTTTTGCACATGGCTCAACATTAAAAACCGCAGTATCGATCAGGCGCGCCGTTCTTGGCGGACGACGCGCCTGATCGCCGAGGTTTACTGCATTGCCATTTCCAGTGCGGCGGTGGTGAGATAATATTTGGTGATCATATTGGGTACTTCCCAATCGGGCATTTTGCCTTCTTCGAGGAAGTCCAGATACTTTTCGGTAACCTGGGTAAAGTGAGCCTCGTGTCCGATGCGGTAGCGGTCGGGAATGGCGATGTGCCAGCGGCTGCCCTGACGCTGCATCATCACGCCGGGATATGTTCGCTGCAGATTGAGTACGGCGGTATAGATCGGGCCGTTCAGCTCGTTGGCCGAGACGCCCTCGGCCGGCTCGATGTACAGTTCGGGACGATAGTTTTGCTCGGCGCCCTGCAGAATGAGGATGTTGGCTTTTGTGCCTTTCATAATCGAGTAATGGGTGTCGCCGGCGCCTTCGGGGGCTTCGTAGGCCCATTCCACACGGACGCGCGTATGGACGCCTTTGATGGTATAGTCAATTTGCCCGTTGGCATAGCAGGGCAGGCTGCCGTCGGCGTTTAGCTGCATCTTGAGATAATCGGGGAAGTCGGGCAGATGAGTGACGCGCTGATACTGCTGTCGCGTCAGCACAGTCGGCCAGCGGCGTGCGGCCAGCAGATTGATGTCGGTTTTATAGTCGATGATCTGTTCGGGAAAAGCGCCCCACTGTACCAGGTCGATCAGGTGGGTGGTAACATCGACGATGCCCTCGCCCTGCTGGGTCGTGTCAAAGAACCATCCCGGTCGCTTGAGCGGGCTGCCGGAGACGTATTTGAAAAAGTGGTGAACGCTTTCTTTGACAATAGACGGATCGTCGAGCGAGCCTTTTTTCATCGCGCCGAACACCGCCGGCGTATTGGCCAGTTCTTTTTGCAGAATACTGGTGATTTCATATCGCTCGGTCATAATGTCGTATAACAGGACACCGTTCTTTTCAGCCGCGGCGAAGGCTTCTTTAAGCAGGGCAAAGCCTTCCTTGTTGATGCACATCGGTTTATCGGAATAGACGTTCAGGCCGGCCTCAATGAAGGTTTTGATGTATTCGGTTTTCTTGCGGTTGTTGCCGGCCAGCATCACGACGTTGCCTTTTTGTTCCCTGAGGGCTTTTTCAAGAAAATCGCCGCCGCGATACAGGACGGTTTTCCAGTGGGTGGGATTTTCGTCGCGGGTGTTATAGCTGTTGATCAGATTAAGGTGGCCGTCCACTTCGGGGCCGTCGGGCGCATAGACATAGACCGTGGGGTTGATCTGCGGATACATGTTTTTCTGTATCAGTGCGGCGTGAAAATGGCCGGGATCAACCGTCACCAACGTAACGGGATACGCATCAGCGGTCGTTTTCAGCGGTTCAGTACAAGAAGCGGTCATCATCAAACATCCAATCAGTCCGAGACACATCAGTTTTTTTTTCATTGCGTTTGACCCTTTCGTTTTCATTTGTTTCGGTTCATCATGGCAATGACGCCGTTGACATAGCCGACGCTTTCGGCCAATCCGGGCAGGGGATCGTCGGCGTCTTTTTCATATTCATAGGAGGCGACGCCCGCGTAGCCGACGCGGCGAAGGGCCTCCAGAGCGGCGGGAATATCAATGACGCCGCGCCCGATTTCGACGGTAGAGCCTCTGCGGGTCGGGGCGCTGACGTCTTTGAAATGAATATCGAGCATGCGGTCGTGAAATTGCAGGATATCATCGGCCGGTCGGATGTCGCTGCGCTGGGTATGTCCGATGTCGATGCACAGACCGAAGCGTTTGTCGCGGCCTTCAAGGCGCGTGTAAGCGCTTTGGACGGTGGGGTAGAGCCGGTCTTCCGGGCCGTGGTTGTGGATGGCGACGGCGATGTTGTATGTCTTGATTTTGTCTTCGACATAGTCCAGCAGCTCGTGTCGAGGCACGCCGACGATGAGTCGAAAGCCGGCGGCTTTGGCGTAGTCGAAGGCGCGGTCCACCTCGGCCTCGGAGTTCATGTAAATGACGCCTCCGCCATAGAGATCCAGGCCGGCATCGCGAACCTTTTGGGCGGTTTGCGCGGTGATCTCGAGCGGGACGTTCATCGGCAGGTGCATATCCTTGAGCGTCAGACAGCTCAAATTGAGACGTTTGACCAAGGCGATGGTTTGGTCGAGTGTCAGCTTGCGGGTCGTATAGGAGGCCAGGCCGAAACGAGGTGCGAATTTTTTGTTGTCATGTGGCACCGACGGCGCGGCGACCGCGGCGGTGGCTGCCGAAGCGGTTGAGCCGACCGCGACGGCGCCGGCCAATACGCCGACTGATTTTAGAAACAGCCTGCGGGATGCATCCCCATTCATTGCGATCTCCTTATAAACAAGGTACACAATTTAGATTTTTTGCTGGTTTATGTTGTATTATAAAAGCCGGATTTCCTGGGTGCTGTCAAGGAAATTTTTCACGTCGTGAGAAAAAAGAGTTGACATCGCCGTCGGTTTTCGAAAAAATGATGGCCGGCAAAGCGAAATTGTACGCTTTCGGTTGGTCTGAAAAGTTCATAACCAATGCTGTCCTATGACGTTAATGAGAGCTTTAAAAAGTTCATCTGTTCTGTCAGGAGGTCGTATGCATATCCATCAAACCCATCTGTCACCGCTGTCGGGTCGTGATTTTATGGTCACCGGGGGCAGCCTTTCTGCGGGACCGTCGGCGATGCAGGCGAGCGCACGCGGTTTGCATTGCAGGTTGCGCGGATAATTGAATACGGCACTAATTGAAACCCATAATTGATTTAGCGGAGGTTAGTATGCGTGACATTCAATCAGATGTGTCCCGTCGTCATTTTCTGGTCAATACGGGAAAACTTTCGGCGGGTATTTTGGCGGCCGGGGCGTTGTCGTCCTGTCAGCGGCAGGCCGGCATAGCTTGGGCGCCCGGACGCCGCGCCGTCGGGGCCAATGAACGGATCAATCTGGGCGTGGTGGGTGTTCGCAGTCGCGGCTGGGCGCTGGCCGAGGGATTTATGAATATGCCCAATGTGCATATTCAGGCGCTGTGCGATGTGGATGGCAATGTGCTTCAGCGCCGACTCCGCGAGGCTCAGGAACGGCAGGGCGCGCGTCCGGTCGGCTATACGGATATGCGCATCATGCTGGAGGACAAATCCATTGACGCGGTGGTGCTGGGGACGCCCAACCACTGGCACGCGCTGCAGACGATCTGGGCCTGTCAGGCGGGCAAGCACGTGTATGTGGAAAAACCCGTCTGTCATAATGTCTGGGAAGGACGACAGATGGTCCAGGCCGCACGGCGGTACAATGTGCTCGTGCAGGCCGGTTTCCAGAATCGGTCGTTTATCAACGTCCGTCGTGCGATGCAGTTTTTGCAGGAAGGCGGCATCGGCCGGGTGTATATGGCACGGGGCTTGTGCTACAAACGTCGCGACTGGATCGGCCAGGTCAAAGAGGGTATCGGCACGGGGTCTGACTACGAATATTATGTGTTCAATCGGCGCGGCGAAAATTATTCGGCTGAGTATATGGCCAAAGTGGATTACGACATGTGGACCGGACCGGCCAAGTTGCTCCCGTTCAGTTACAATCGCTTCCATTACAACTGGCACTGGAACTGGAACTACGGCGGCGGCGATATTGCCAATCAGGGGCCGCATCAGTTTGATATCGCTCGGTGGGGTCTGGGCAAAGCCGAACACCCCGTCGAAATCAGCTCGTCCGGCGGACTGTACGGGCCGCCGAGTGATCAGGAAACGCCGAATGTGCAGACGGCCAATATCAAATACGCCGACGGGGCACTGCTGGTCTTTGAGGTGCGCGGATTGCCGACCAACCCGGAAGAAGGCATCGGCGTGGGCAACCTGTTTTACGGCACGGAAGGCTGGATGAGCCTGAACGGTTCGACGTGGAAGACTTACCTGGGCCACAATAATGAGCCGGGACCCGGTTCCGAAGGTGATCAGGAGGCCGATCCGATGGATGTCGCCGGCGCCGGCAGCGGCGGCCATCAGGGCAACTTTATCGCGGCGATTCGCAGCGGCAAACACAGCGATTTAACGTGTGATATTGAAGACGGATTTATGTCCTCAGCCTTGCCGCTGCTGGCCAATGTGTCGTATCGAACGGGGCGGACGCTGACGTTTGACGGCCGGCGCGAACAGTTCGTCGGCGATCGTCAGGCCACTGCGCTGCTCAAACGTGTCGGACGCGGTGAGTATCGGATTCCGAGTCGTGTCTAAAGCGGATGACGCGAGGGATTGATATTGAGAAACAATGGTATGTGAGGGCGGGCAGTGCCCGCCCCTGTTTGATGAAAGGGATGATTGATGAGATGCGGCTTATGGATTGTGACGTGTTGTTTAATGGGATGGATGGCGGTCGGCTGTCAGCAGCAACAGCAGAGCCGCTGGCAAACGCTGTTTGATGGTTCAGGCGTCCAGGCGTGGCGCGGAATGAACAGCGAGACATTTCCTGAGACCGGCTGGGTGATTGAAGACGGCTGCCTTGTGCGCGATCCGGCCCAGGGACGCTCACGCGATATTATTACGATCCAGCAGTACGGCAATTTTGAGCTGGAGCTGGAGTTCAAGATGACCGAAGGGGCCAACAGCGGGATTAAATATCTGGTTGATGAGTCGCTGACCCGTGGCGGCAGCGGCCTGGGGCCGGAGTACCAGATTCTTGACGATCAGCGGCACCCGGACGCCCGAGCGGGACGGGACGGCAATCGGACGCTGGCGTCGCTGTATGATGTGATGCCCGCACGAGCCGACAAGCCCGTCAAGCCTATCGGACAGTGGAATACCGCGCGAATCGTCAGCAAGGATATGCGCGTCGAGCACTGGCTTAACGGCGTGAAAGTACTTGAATACAAACGGGATGATCCGGCGTTTCGACAGTTGATCGCCGAAAGCAAATTCAAAGACACAGCCGATTTTGCGCTGGCGCCAAAAGGACATATCCTTTTGCAGGATCACGGCGACAAGGTGTATTTCCGTAATATCCGCATTCGCGAACTGTAATCCGAACGACATGGCGGGTTGAAAGCCTGCAAAAGAGGAGACTGACCGCCGGTCGGGTCAAGTTGTTTTCCAAACGGACATCGTCGCGGCGGATCGATGATTTCACCGGCGGCTTTGGGGACGAAAGCCGCCGGTGAGCAAGTCCTTTAGCGTGGTTTTTTGCAGTCGAGTATCCAGTTCATTCTGAATCTCCGCCAAAAAGGGATGCACGGCGCAGTCAGGCTGTTTGGGGCAGGGCGTTGAGGGGTTGGTGCATTTGTTCATTTGCAACGGCCCCTGAACGGCTTGAATGATGTCAAACACGCTGATGTCGCCGGGTGGACGAGAAAGAGCATAGCCGCCGTGCAGGCCGAGAATGCCGGCAGCGATGCCTGCCTGGCTGAGTTTTTGCATAAGTTTGCATGTAATCGGGTAAGGAATGTCTGTTTGTTCGCTGATCCGTCGAACTGACATCTGTCCCTGCTCCTCTGAAGCAGCCAGGCAAAGTGCCGCCCGCAGGGCATAATCTGTATGCCGACGAAGTATTTCCATTGTGCGTCCTGATTCAATATCGATTGTTCGAGTCCGGAGCCATCGATAACTCGCAACGCCCTTAGGTTATATAAAGACGTTGTACATCAAGTCTTCATATTCCTTTACGGTTCCTTTGTCAAGGCAGCAGGCAATTATTTGTTTGCCGAGCGGGTCGAGGTCGGGATGCAGGAAGTTTTTCAGTTCGCGTTCAAAGAACTTCTGCAGGATTTCCGCCCCGGCATCGTAGCCTTCCTGTCCGACTTCCGGCTGGGTTTCAACCTGCAGGAAAATCGGCGACAGGGGCGTTCCTTCGACCTGCATCGAGGTAAAGGCATATCCGAGCAGCGGACAGCGCGACGGCTGAAGCTGACGCGGGTGAAAGCGGGCCACGCCGCGCCGTCCGAGGTACTCCCGGCTGATCCATTGAGGCATAAAGCTGACCCGCCATGCGCCGACATGCTGATTGGGCATCAGCACATAACGCACCTTGGGCGTGCTTTGAATTTGCCGCAGCAGCAGATTGGCATGATCGACAATTCGTCCGGTGGCAAACGGCCAGTAGGAGCCGACCCCTTCGCTGGTCATCCCGGCCGTGTCGGTGATGCTCGGGTTGTCGTGGCCGCGCGGCGCCACCAAACGCCACAGCCACGCCAGACCGGCCGGCAGCACATGCAGATAGCCCGCAATCCCGTAAGATGGGCTTTCTTTGGTGCAGGGCGGCATCCGAATGCCGAAACTGCGAATCATGACCTCGACCGGCTCTTCAACGACATCCGGTACAAACCGTCGCGGCAGAATCACCCGCGGATTCGGACACGGCAGACCGGGTTTGTCTTGTGTGTGATCCCAGATCAGGCAGGTCGAATGCGGCACGCCTTGCAGGTTCAGAAAAATCAGCGGCTCCGGCGGGTGGATGGTAATCCCCTCAAGGTGCGGATCGGTGCCGTATTTTCGAATGTGGTTCAGTCGCACAAACCACGCCTGCTCGGCGTCTTTGGCGATCAGATATTCGGAGGTGTTTTGGTCCGTCGGCAGACACATCGCCATATCGTCGGTGACGGGATTCAGATGGCAGGCCTGATTGAGCACCAGAAAACGTTTTTTGCCGCTGATGATGTTTTCACCCAGCAAAAGCCGACCGTCTTCCTCACGGTGGACGTATTCAAGCATTTCGCTTTTGCCGCCGCCGCTGGCGCCTTCGTGCATAATGGTGGTGATGTTGTCATAGGGCGTTACCACCTGGACGGTCGAGCCGTGCAGGGTCGGCCAGTTTTCGCTTTCGCCCAGGGTCAGCAGCACGCCATAGACGCCTTTTTTGGCACTGGGGCCGGGATACAGATTGTACGCAAAGACCTCGTGCAGGCCGCTGAGCCGGTTATGGACGACAATTTGTTTGCCGTTGAAATGGGTGTGGCGAAACGGCGGCGCCAGATAGATCACGCTGCGAACCCGAAAATTGGCCGGCACGCTGTCCGGTCGAATCATTCCCTGCAAGTCCGCCAGCCCGCCGACGAAAAAGCCCGCGTTCTTTGGCGCGATCAGCATTGCGCCCTGCCCGGAGTCGGCCTCAAACGCGCCGATGGTAAACAGGGTAACCACCAACTCCTGCGAGGCCAGCCAGTGGAAGGTTTCCTCACGAAGCGGCTCAAAAGAGGTTCCGAATCGCTGGTCAAACCGTGATTTATCGGTTTCGCCCACATCGGCGACGACCATACAATCCGGGTCGCGTCGGCGCATATACGGTTCGACGTAATTGACTGCCAGTCCGTTTTTGCAGCGGGTGACCGCGGCTTCAACCACTTTGCCTTTGTTGGGCACGTCATAAGCCACTTCAAAGACATCATCTCCGCAGCCGCCCATCGCCAGAGTGAGAATCTCTGACCGACTTTTCGGGTACAGGCAACTCGGACAACGATCCAGAATCGATTCAATTTGTTCAGGCAGTTCAAAACGCTGCCGATTGGTTTCAAAGTTCAGCATGTGTGTCATTATGAGCGTTCCGTTATTGAAGGTTCAGTTTGGCATTCAGCGTTTTCATCAAATCCACAAATCCGGGAAAAGTAACATTCATCGCCTCGGCGGTGTCAATTTCCAGCGGCTCATCCAGCGCCAAGCCCGCCACCGCCAGCGCCATTACAATGCGATGATCGGCATGGCCGCAGACCGGCCCGCCCGTCAGCGTTGCACCGCCGTGAATGACCAGTCCATCAGGCAATTGCTCGACCTCAGCCCCGATTTTCGTCAGTTCGGCGGCCATACAGGCGATCCGGTCGGTTTCCTTCTTGCGCGCCTGCGGCACATTGACCAGCCGCGTGGTCCCTTCGGCAAAGGCCGCGGTTACCGCCATGGCCGGCAGGGCGTCAGGGGTGCGGTTCATATCAATTTCTATCCCTTTCAGGGCAGATTTTCGGACGCGAATCCCTGACTCTTCCTGTCGAATATCGGCGCCCATTGCCCGCAGGTAATCCGCAACGGCTTTGTCCGGCTGACTGTCGCCGAAATCCAGCCCTTGAATGAGGACATCCTGTCCACACAGCGCGCCGGCGCACAAAAAAAACGTCGCACTGGAAAAATCAGCACAAATCCGCTCATCAAAGGCCTTAAAACGCTGACCGCCCCGGATATAAACGGTCTTTAAGTTGTTGTTTTTATAATCAATCTGTTGTTTGTCGAGCCAGTCCAGCGTCATTTGTACATAATCCGGCTCATTGAGCAGCGTTACTTCAATCTCCGTATCGTCGTCGGCCAGCGGACAGGCCAGCAGTAAACTGGACAGATATTGACTGGTAAAACACGCGATCGAGGTCCGCCCCCCTTTGAGCCGACCCGAGACCATGACCGGGGCGCAGCCGTTATTCTTGAGCGATCGAATATGTGCGCCGAGATCGTTGAGCGAACCGATCAAATCATTCAGTAGCCGGGTCTGGATTTGATGGTCGCCGGTGAAGGTAACCGCCCCGTCCGGATGGCCCAGGGCCGCTGAACCGAGGCCAAGCCGCAAGGTCGTCCCTGAATTTCCGACATCAATAATCTGATTTTGGTTTTCAATCCGTCCGCCGGTTCCGGTAATCACCCACTGATCCGGGTGGGATGTGTCGATCTCGGCCCCAAGGGCGCGCCAGCAGTCTGTCGCGCTGAGCGTGTCGCTGGATATCAGGGGCCGGCAAAGACGGCTTTGCCCCTCGGCCAGCGACGCGATCGCCACGGCGCGAATCGTATGCGATTTTGAGCCGGGGATCGAAACCTCGCCTTTTAAGATCGATTTTTGTGTCTGTAATTTCATACGTTGGGCATTCAAAATGTGTTGTTTACAGGGAACAGGACAGATTATTCCGGCAGTCCGACAAACGCCGCATTTTACACGCAGAGGTGCAGAAATTTCAAATTTTTTTGAAAAAATCCTGTTTTTTTTATGTTTCGGGGAAAAATCTACTATAATAAGTCTGTCAGGGACGAGTCTATCGGACGTTTTATGGAAATGCGGCCACGGATTTTCCAGGTCCCATAAAATGCAGGTTGAACAGAGTGGGCGTGTAACGCATCTTTGCGGGGTTGACATCGCAGCGTATTTCTGCTATACAAGTAGTTAAACTCACGAATGCCACTATCCGATAAGGTAAAGGATTATCGAACGTGCAAGCCTGTTGCGCCGTGCGTGCAGGCGACTGTTTTTAACGGCGAATAACCTTTAACTTATCAGGATGAAAGAATGATGAAAAACGGAACTTTTTTTTCGGAGGGTGTCATGAGACACACGTTTTTGGCGGGGCTGGTATTATTTATCCTCATTTGCGGTTTTTCGTTCGCTCAGGAGTCTGCGTATCGCGAGGGTTATCTGCTGGTGCGATTCAGTGAAACGGGCACTACGCCGGAAGCGAATATGGCACGTCAGATGGTTGTTCAGGCCGCCGGCGGCGGAACCATCGAAAAGATGTATCCGATGGTTCCCGGTCTTGGATTGGTCAAGCTGCCGGCCGGCGACAACGTTGCCGCGGCGCGCAGCCGATTTCAGGCTGCCATCGGGGTACGCTATGCGGATCCGGACTACATGCTCTATCCCGCCTATGTTCCCAATGACCCTCTGTTTGACGAGTTGTGGGGGATGCAGAATACCGGACAGACGGGCGGTACGCCCGGCGCTGACATCAGCGCGGTTCCGGCGTGGGACTTGAATACCGGCAGCCGCGACATCATTGTGGCAGTTACGGATACCGGCATTGATTATACGCATCCCGACCTGGCGGCCAATATGTGGGTCAACAAGGCGGAGTTATACGGTATCGCCGGCGTGGATGACGACGGAAACGGTTATGTTGACGATATTTACGGGTATGATTTCTATTGGGATGTATCCGATCCGATGGACGACCACTATCACGGCACCCATGTTGCCGGTACCATCGGCGCGGTCGGCAACAACAATATCGGCGTTGCCGGTGTGTGCTGGCAGGTTCAGTTGATGGCGTGTAAAGTCTTCTGGGAAGGCGGCGGCACCATTCAGGGTGCTCTGTCCGGCGCGATCGAAGGAATTCAATATGCGGTCTTAAACGGGGCGCATATTATCAATGCCTCCTGGGGGTTTCAGAATTATCTGATGCCCGAACAGGTCAACGCGCTGCGCGATACGCTTGAGGCGGCCAAAGATGCCGGTGTGCTGTTTGTGATGGCGGCCGGTAATGAATCAAGCAATAATGATATCATATTCGGTTCGCCTCAAAGTTTTCGCTTGCCCAACGTCATTTCGGTGATGGCCACCGACCACAATGATCAGCGTTCTCTGTTTTCAAACTGGGGCAAGGTCACGGTGGATCTGGCAGCGCCGGGACAAAATATATTGAGTACCTTTCCCAACGAAGGTTATGGTTCCATTTCAGGGACCTCAATGGCTTCGCCGCATGTGGCCGGCGCCGCGGCGCTGGTGTTGTCGGAGAATCCGCACCTGACGTATCAGGAAGTGAAACATATCCTGATGTCCACGGTCGATACCGTTGACGCACTGAAAGATTTGAGTGTTACCAGCGGTCGTTTGAATCTGTACAAGTCAGTGCAGGCCGCGCGAGCGGACGACCGTGTTCCGCCGACGCCGAATCCGGCTCAATGGGATATTGAGCCGACGGCCACCGGTTTGAACCACATCGTGATGCGGGCCGCAAAGGCGACGGACATCTCCGGTGTGCTGTACGAGTTTCAGTGTCTGGAAGATGATTCGCTCAGCAGCGGCTGGCAGGCCAGTCCGTTGTATCAGGTCTGGAATGCCGCCGAGGGGCAGACCTATACCTTCCGTGTTCGTTACCAGGATCAATCGCAAAACAAGAATACCGGCCACTGGTCGGAGGCGGTGGAGGCGGAAACCGCGGCGGAGGTGGATACGCTGATTCCGGCGCCGAGTCCCTCGCGATGGAAGGCTGTGCCGAGACGGATGGGCACCACGTTGAGGATTATGATGGAAGTGGAGCCGGCCTACGATGAAAATGATGTGGAATATCGATTCGAGTGTGTCGCCACCACGAATCCCTACTACAACGACCCCAATTTCCCGGAACGAATCCTTGAACTGGGCACGACCACGCCGAGCGGATGGACGGATAATACAATCCATGAAGTGACTGTTAATCAGCCGCTGCAGATCGGTTTTCGGTATGAATTTGAGGCGAAGGTGCGCCAGAAATATGAGCGCGACTTAAACGACGGACGGACGGACGCCGATTATGAAACCGTTGTCGCGCCGGCCAAGGCCGTTATTGTCGGCCCTCCCCCGCGAACGCTGGAAGTGCCGTATCCGTTTACAACCATTCAAGCGGCGATTGATGCGGCTAACGACGGCGACACGATTGTGGTCAAGCCGGGTGTTTATACCGGCGGCGGCAACCGGAATCTGGTCTTTTACGGCAAGGCGATTACGCTGCGCAGTGAAAATCCGGACAATCCGGCCATTGTGGCTGCAACCATCATTGATCCCCAGGGCAGTCAGGAAAGCGGGGATCATAGCCCGAGACGGGCATTCCATTTTGGCTTTGACCTCGATCTGTATCCGGCGGAAGGTCGGGATACGGTTGTCAGCGGCTTTACCATCCAAAATGCATACGCGGTCAATGGTCCAAAATCCGCGCCGCCGCAGAGTGCCGATCCGAATGGTCTGGATGCTTTCGGCGGTGCCATCCTGGCGCAGAACGGCGCTTCTCCGACCATTGCCAATTGCGTTATTCGGGATAGTTTTGCTCAGGGGCAGGACGGACGCGCCGGGCGCGACGGCAATAATGGTGCAAACGGCGCAAGCGCCCAAGAGGACGGCGCTGAGGGAGCTGACGGCGCTGAAGGATCGCCGGATATTGTGTATTACATCTTGCCGGTTAACGGCACGGCGATTCGAAATACGGATGATGTGCTGACGCTTGAGGTGCGTCTGGCCGTGGCGGGAATTGATATGGTTCTTCTGGGCGGTCCGATCATGATGTATCTGCCTGACGGAACCGAGTTGGGTTATACGGCTGACCTGACGGCAGAGGATATTGATTCGATGCTTGAAATTACGCTGCGCGAAGGTCCTGAAGGCGATGTGCTGGACGAGATTTTCGTGGCGGACATAACCGATTTGCCGACTTACACGGAATATGTTTTCAAGCGGGCTGAAAGCATGCCGCCCACGCCCGATTGGCCTGATGTGATCGGCAGCGGCGATGATCCGAATGATTGGTTTGACGCGCCGCCGGACGGTGCGGAACCGCTGTGGTATATGTCCGCCCTGAAAGCCGGCGACGGTTCCTTTGCCGATGCGGCGGGCTGGAGCGAGCCGGCGGAACTGGAGGCCGGAACGGTTCAGTTCAGTGTGGATGGTCAGACCAATTGGCTTGAAACGTATGCTGAAGGCTGTTTGTATATGCGGGTCAGTGACGACGGGGGGCAAACCTGGGGGACGGCGCTGCGCGTCGTGAATGAATACGACGGGATGCCGTTTGTTGGTTCGGTCGAATCAGACCAGGGGCTGATCTATCTCCAGTCGTCGGATCCGTGGCTTCCCGAAGAGGAATGGACGCCCGAGGGTGAGATCATTGTAACCGGTTCGTTCTACCATGGCCGGGTTTTGAGTCGAACGGTTATTTTGACGCGCCAAGAGAGTGTGATTAATGCGACGATAGTGGACGATCCGGATAGTCCGGTGTTGTGTCGTGTGCTGAACAACGGGACGCAGGAAGTGACCGTCGAAGTTCGTTATGGCGGTCTGGTCGTATCCGAGACGTATTATGCTGTAAAAGGTACCGGCGGCGACAGCGGCCAGCCGGGCGGCGCCGGCCAGGATGGCCGGGACGGCCAGCGGGGTCAGGACGGCGAACGCGGCGGCGACGGCGGCATCGGGCTGGGCGGTGCGATGTATTTCGAGGCCGGCAGCTCCCCGCTGATCCGAAAAGTGACTGTTGAAAACTGTTTTGCTATGGGCGGTGACGCCGGCGCCGGCGGTAACGGCGGCAATGGCGGCGCTGGCGGGGACGGTTCAGACGGCGGCGACGGCGGCGACGGCGGCGATCCGTCAGATGATATCGAATTGCCGGAAGGTTTGGAAGAATGGCTTGATCTTCCGGATACCAGTCTGAGTGCCGGCGGTGCCGGCGGTGCCGGTGGCGCCGGTGGTAACGGCGGACGCGGCGGCGACGGCGGACGCGGCGGCGACGGCGGCTGGGGCGGTGCTGCCGCGGCGGGTGCGATTTTCTTTGAAAATTCGTGTCTGCCCGAAGTGGAAGACAGCGTCTTTGTCGGCAACACAGCCATCACCGGCTTGGGGAATGTGGCTGGTAACGGCGGTAACGGCGGTAACGGCGGCGCCAGCGGTGCCGGCGGCGCCGGGGGCAGCGGCGGCGGAGATGCTCCGGATGGTGAAGATGGCCCTGATGGTCAGGGCGGCGACGGCGGTCGCGGCGGTGACGGCGGCGACGGCGGTCTGAATGGTTTTGGAAAAGGAATTACCATGGACGGCGCTATCGGCGGCGCCATTGTGCTGGAGTTTAATTGCCGGATTTCCATTACCGGGTGCAGATTTGAAAATAATCTGTCCTCCGATTTGGTCGAGTCCTTCAGCTATGACGGCGGCGCTGGCGGTAACGGCGGCGACGGCGGTGAAAACGGCGGCAATGGCGGCGACGGCGGCAACGGCGGTATGGGCGGCAATGCCGGCGACGGCAACGCGGTCGGCGCTGGCGGTGCCGGCGGCAACGGCGGCGCCGGGGCGAATGTGGGCGGCAACGGCGGCAATGGCGGCTCCGGCGGCCCCGGCGCCCCCGGCGGCGCTGGTGGTGCCGGTGGTGCGGCCGGCGAAAACGGCCAGTCCGGCGCCAATGGCCCTTCCGGCGGAGGTCTTGTCCCGACGCGATTGAACCGTTCGATGGGCGGGGCGATATTCCTTTACGATAATGTCAACTTGACTGTGGTGGATAGTGCATTTCTGGATAACCAGTCTGAAGGCGACCACGGCGGTGCTGTCTGTGTGTTCTTCAGCGGTTCGTCGATGACGTTTGAAGATACGCTGTTTGAAGGAAATCAGGCCGGCGGCGAAGGCCGTGGCGATGGTATGGGTGGGGGTAGCGGTGGTGCTATCCATGCTTATGCGACCACTTCGTTTGATGTCCTGCGCTGTACATTCCAGTACAACAGAGCCATTGGTGAGGGCGACGGCGGCGCTATCAGTTATTTACCAACTTATCAAATGTTTGCTGTTCCGGGGCCGCTGAGGGTTGTTGACAGTGTCTTTACCGGCAACCGGGCCGGACCGGCTGTCACATCAACTCGACTGAGTAGTGTCGGCGGTGCTATTAATATAGCTGTCGAAGACACGTTCAGGGGTAACTATCCCAAGGTGGATATTCTGCGTACATCCTTTACCAGCAATATGGCTGAATACGGCGGCGGTCTGGCCGCGGTGGAGGCGGATATGACGATTGAAGATTGTCAATTTACCGCCAACCGGGCCGAGTTCGGCGGCGGGGCATATTGGTGGTATTCCAATGCCCAGATAACAAATTGTGATTTCGTACAAAACAGCGCCGAACAGCTTATTAACAGTCCCAACCCCGGCGCTTTGGGCGGTGCCTTTTACGCCGGCAACTCCTCGGCCAATGTAACGAATGCGACTTTTGTTGCCAACAGTGCCGACCATGCCGGCGGTGCGGCCTTTATTCTCGGACCGTGGTATTATGTCGCCTATGATTTGGGCGATGACGATGCGGTCCAGGCCTTTACCAATTGCTTGTTTGTGGAAAACGAGGCCGGCCTCAGCGGTGGTGCGGTGGCGGTGATGAACGGCGGCGATCCGGCGTTTCGCTTCTGCACGTTGACGGAAAATACCGTCATTGATTATGTGGGGCACGGTGGTGCGATCAGTTGCGGTTATGACCATTTCGCGGGCCAATGGGACGAGGAATGGGACGAATGGGAGGGGCTGTTTTCCAGTTATGTGCTGGTTGAAAACAGCATTTTGTGGGACAACCTGGCCGTATTCGGGCCGCAGGCGGCTGTCGGCGATCCGCTGAAGGCCTACAATCTGCCCAGTACGCTTGAACTGTCTTATACCAACATCGAAGAGGGCGTCGAAGGGGTCTATCTGGGCGAACCCTATGGGAATCCGTGGGTCTTTGATGCCGGCGGTTTGCTGGACGCCGATCCGATGTTTATCCAGGCCAGACAGCCCAATCCGGACGATCCGACCACCCGGACGTTTTATCTGTCCCAGACCGCGGCCGGTCAGTTTGAGCCTGACAGCCTGTCTGTCAACAGCGGTCTCGGCAGTGCGACTGAGCTTGAAACGCTGCTTGGCTTCCCGGTGACCACGCGAACCGATCACGAGCCGGATACGGACGCCGTGGATTTGGGGTATCATTATAACGCTGCGGTGCCGGTGGCATCGTTCCGACTGGATATAGCGGTTATTGTGGCTGATTATTATCCCTTTGGGAAATTGGTTGCCGAATACAGTCGGGACGGCGTTCCTCAGAGCATTGAGACAGACGGTACCGAACCGAGTCATATCGAGATCAAACAAGGTGTGCATGTCCGGCTGATCGCGGTGCCGGATGATGAGAAGTACCGCGTTCGCAAATGGGTGGGAACCGACGATGACAGGTCGTTTGAGCTGCTCAATCGAGTAACGATGTCCGGACCGCGGAATGTGCAGGTCGAGTTTGAGTTGGCGATTGCCAAACGGCTGTTTGTGCCCGAATCATATACGGGCATTGAGGATGCCGTCCAGGCGGCGAGGTCAGGTGATACGATTGTGCTGGCGCCGCGGACGGGACAGCCCTATACCATTACCAATCCCGAAGGGATTAACTTCGGCGGCAAGCAATTGAAACTGACCTCGACCAATCCGCTGGACCCCGATGTTGTGGCCAATACGGTCATCGATGTTCAGGGCAATCGATACAATCGCAAGCGCGCGTTTATCTTTAATAACGGCGAAGACGAAAACACCGTGATTGAAGGCATTACGATTCGCAATGCCTTCTGGGCCGGGGCGATCGGTCTGAGCGGGGTGCTGGATACCGGCATTTGGCCGCCGGATCCGTCGATTGAGCCGCCGCCTCCTGTGCGTGCGCTGTCGGGGCTGGATGCCGTGGGCAACGGTTATGGCGGTGCGATTCTGGTTGCCAACGGCAGTTCGCCGATTATCCGGCATGTCGTGTTTGAAAACTGTACAGTCGCCGGCGGTATCGGCGGCGACGGCAATGACGGCTACCCTCAGAACACGCAGGGCCTTGAGGGCGATATTGACGGTCAGTCGGGCGGTCACGGCGGCGACGGCGCCGGTAACGGCTACGGCGGCGCCATCGCGGTCATTGAGGGCAGCAATCCAGTTATTCAGCATTGCGTCTTCGAGAATAACCGGGCCACCGGCGGTTGGGGCGGTATCCCCGGCCACGGCGGTTTTGCTGTGGGCAATGGACGTTACAGTTGGGGCGGCGACGCCGGCAACGGCCGCGGCGACGGACGCGGCGGCGCCATCTATATTGAACAGGGCTGTAACCCGCTTGTTACCGACAATGAGTTCAAAAACAACTTTGCACGGCTGGGTTATGTCTCCAGCGGCGGCTTGGCACGCGGAGGCAATGAATATCCCGATCCGTGGCATGAAGAGAACTGGCCGATCGAGGCGCGTAACGGCGCAGCGGGATTTTTGACCAGCGAAGGGACCGTGGCCGGCGGGGCGGTGTTCTACGGCCAGGGCTACAAAAGACCTGAACAGCCCGATGTTCCCAAAGAGGCGGATCTCAAGAATACCGTTTTTGAGAACAACAGCGCTTATATGTCAATCGCAAGCAATCTCGTGTTGACCTATGATACGATTGAAGGCGAAGCGTATGACTTTACCCGGGGCGGTGCGATCTATGCCGATCCGAACGTGACGCTGGCGATTGACAATTGCAAATTTGAGGGCAATCTGGGCGGCGCCGTGTATGCTGATACGGGTTCCGCTCTGACGATCGCTCGAAGCCGCTTCGAGAAGAATGCAACCTATGATCCCGAATTGGGCATAGAAAGCATCGTGAATTTGGAGCAGTATTACATCCCCGGTCTGACCGAGCCAGACGATCCACCGGCCGGCGCCATTACGGTGGAGGCTGATGCGGCCCAAGCGCCGGTTATCACCGAGTGTGAATTTATCGGCAATCTGAGCGAAGGCTCCGGCGGCGCGATTCAGACCAAGAGTGATATAACCATCGGGAACAGTTCGTTTGCCGCCAACGATGCGATTCTGCGAGGCGGAGCGCTGTTTGCGTATCATCATATTCCCGACCCGAACACCGATACGCTGCTGGTGAATCTGTACGATACGGAGTTTACGTATAACCGTTCGGATGAGCTGGGCGGCGCCATTTACGCCAAGAATAACATCTTGACAATGCAGGACACGCAGTTTGTCGGCAACAAGGCGCCCAGCGGCGGCGGTATGCTTGTGGTGGAAAGTGAGCTGGAGTTGGATTCCGGTCTCTTTGTGGCCAATGAAGCGACCGGCCTGCGGCCTACGTTTGAAATGGTCGTTGATTTGGGCAGCGGCATTGTGTTCTCAATTCCGGTCGGCGAGGGTTCTGATCATCTGACCCCGTTGGATGAAGGCGTCGGCGGCGGTCTGTACCTGGTCGATACCAAGACCTGGATGGCCGATACGCGAATCCTGAATAACGCCGCCAAAGGCGCCAGTGCGTCCGGCGGCGGGTTGTGCATCAACGGCGGCGTGGATGATTTCATTACGCACAGTCTGCACAATTGCCTGATTGCTGAAAATACTACCGAAGGCAATGGCGGCGGCGTGAAGGTGATGACTTACGCCAATCCATGGTTCAGCAACTGTACGATTGCCGACAATACCGCCGAGAAACTCGGCGGCGGTCTGTTCATCGACTGGTCTTCAAAGGCACAGACCGAGAATTCCATCATCGCCGGCAACAGCCCGATCGGGATTTATGAGCAGGCCCAGTCGTCCGGCGGTCATACCGGCGACGCAACGATAACAGCGAGCCTGTTCTACGGCAACACCGGCGGCGACCTGTATGACGCTCAAACCGAAATCATCTACACCGGCGCAGCTCAGCTTAACAGCGTTGCGGGTGTCAGCGGCGCTGTCAGCGCCAATCCGATGTTGGTCGAAGGCCCGCTGGGAGCGTACTATCTGGATCCGACCAGTCCGGCGGTCAATGCCGGCAATATATCGGCGGTTTTGGCTGAATTGAATCAATACACAACCAACCCCGCTTTTCCGGTGATTTTTGATACAGGAAATGTTGATCTGGGGTATCACTATAATCCGGCGGATATGGATCGCCAATTTTCGCTGTCGGTGGCTGTCTTGGATGATTCGGGCAACATCCGCGGAACGGTTGCGCTGTCGCCGGAAGGGGATTCGCCGGGGACATACTATTATGGCCAGATTGTTGAGATGACGGCCATGCCCTATTCCGAGTATGTTATTACCGGCTGGTCAGGCGGAACGGTAAACGATCAGTCCGCTGCGATGGCCAACAAGGTCATTATGACCCGCGACAAAGACATAACCGTGCATGCCCGCCGGCGCCAGACTTATTTTGTCGGTCTTGCGAGCGGTTTGCCGAGCCTGCAGGACGCGATTGATCTGGCTCAGGACGGTGATACAATTATTGTTAATCCGGGGGTCTATAATGCGCCGGTCAGCACGCCGGGTGAAGGAGCGTTTATCGGAGCATTGCGTGAAATCAATCTGGATGGAAAAGACCTGCGCATTTCGGGCATCAAACCGGATGATGAAGACACGGTGCGCAACACCGTCTTCAGTCAATACGCATTTAATCTGTTCAATGTTACCGAAAAAACCGTTATTGAAGGGATTACCATTACAAACCGACACGGTTCAAATATCGGTCAAGCCGGGTTTGGGGGCGGATTTGGAGCCGTGACAATCTATAATGGAAATCCCGTTTTGCGGAATGTCATCTTCAGTGAAAACCTCATATCGGGCTGGTCCGGCGATAGACAGCTGGGGTGTCCCGATGCGATGGATGGGGCAAACGGCGGTAACGTCTCAGGCTCAGCGGTTGTCGTTATTGAGTCTTCTCCCTATTTTGTCAATTGCCAATTCGAAGACAACGTGATTACCGGCGGCGACGGACAAAACGGGGCCGGCGGTTGTAACGCCCACCCGGAAGGCGGCGACGGCGGCTGGCCGGGTCGCGCCTACGGCGGTGCTGTCTATGTCGCTTTCAGCAGTAAGCCCGTCTTTGAAAACTGCACCTTCACCGGTAACCAGGCCATTGGCGGCGTCGCCGGAAATGGGGGTGACGGTATTGTCGTTGCCAACACCTCTTATAGGGGCGGACGCGGCGGCGCTTTCCTGTTCCCCGACTCTATCGAAAATGATCGGGAAAACTACTGGTGGTGGTGGGACGGCTGGGAACTGGGCGATAAATACGCCTTTTACGGAGCGTTCTTTGGCAGTTATGACTGGTCTGTTTGGTCCAAATGGTTTGGCTGGGATCAGTGGAACAGTTGGCAGGAGTTCTTCGCCTCGACCCAGTTCCAACAGGCCGGCACGACGGATCCGAAGATTGACGGCTATGAAGATTATTGGAAATACAGCGCGTTCGGCGGTGCGGTCTATGTCGGTTATCTGTCCGAGGCGACCTTTGTCGGATGCACATTTGAAGGCAACCAGACGCAGGGCGGTTTGTCCGGCATAGGCGGTCGATCCGGAAACGGCGATTTACCCACTCCGGACCGGCAGCTGAATCTGCCCAATGCCGGCGGTGCGGTCTATGCAGCCTATGAGTCAAAGCTGATCTTTGATGACTGTATCTTCGTGGACAATCTGGCCGATACGAGTGTTGTGGACCTTCCGCTGGCTTTGGAAGTCAGTTTCGGCGGTGCGGTAGCCTATGAGTTCGACTGTGAAGTCGTCTTCAAGAATACGATTCTCGAAGGCAACCGGGCTGCGGTCGGCGGTGCGGTCTATGGCCGCGATTCACTGATTGAGATTGCCGACTGCAACGCCTTTGATAACGAAGCCTATCTCGGCGGCGGGTTGTATTTCGATTATGGCTCAGCGTCACTGACCCACACGCTGTTGCATAACAACAAGGCCAAGACGCCGACGATTGAGATTACCCCTCCGGATGACGACGACGATGACGATGATGATGATCAGGACGTTCCGCCGACGCCGATTGCATCCGATTCGATGCTCGGTCAGGGCGGCGGCTTGTTTGCGGCCGGCGGCGTGCTGGACGTCAGCCATTCGGCGTTCTTCCGAAATTTGGCGGTTGTCTCGGGCGGCGGCGTGTATATTGGCGGCATCCTCGATGAACCGGCCAACCTGTTTAACTGCCTGTTTGCAGAAAATCTGGCCGGACGCGACGGCGCCGGGGCGTCGGTCAACTGGGAAAGTGTTGCCTCTTTCGGTAATTGTACTTTTGCCGACAACAAAGACCATGGCGCGCTGGGCTTTACGCTTCGCGGCGGCGGTCTTTATACCGGACACGGCGCCGCTGTGGATGTGATCAACAGTATCTTCTGGGGCAATAAGGCTGAGCAGGGCCGCGGCGATCAGATTCGGGTGGGGGCCGGCTTCGAACAGGATCCGCGTCCCTCGACGCTGACTATTTCCTGGTCGAATGTCCAGGCCTTCGGCAGTGCCGCGGCGATATCCGTTGCCGGCGACAGCATCTATACCGTTGGCGATGGTATGCTCGGCGCCGATCCTGCAATTCATAATCCGCTGTTTACTGAGCCGCTGGATATTGAGCCGCAGGACGTCTATCGTCGATACTATCTGGATATTGGAAGTCCCGCTATTGACGCCGGTTATGAAACCGCCGCGTACTGGGGACTCAACGAGTTTACGACCAATATCTTTGGCGCGCGTGATCGCGGCGAGGTGGATATGGGCTATCATTACCGCATTATATCCAAAGCTCCGTGCAGCTTTGCCGATCTGGTCTTAAGCGGGCGAATTGATCTGGCCGATTTTGCAGAGTTTGCTTCAGCCTGGTTGTACCATGAGCAGTACGACCCCTGCGGCGAAGGCAACGACTGGTGCAGCGGTGGTGATCTGAACTTTGATCGTCGAGTTGATATCGAGGATTTGCTTAGTTTCACGACCTGTTGGCTGGAAGAAGATAAAGAAGCGCCGCGGCCGAATCCGTCGCTGTGGGTCATCGAGCCGAATGCCGTACCGGGAACATTTGATACGGTCAATATGATGATTGCCGAGACCCATGACAACTGGTGGCCGGATGAGTACCTTGAGTTTGAATTTGAGTGTGTGGATTTCCCGCAGTTCAGCAGCGGGTGGCAGTCCGATCCGTTCTACCAGGTAGCCGGCTTGACTCCGGGCTTTACCTATGCGTTCAGGACGCGCGCCCGCGACGGCAGCGGAAATGAAACCGCATTTTCTGTTGTCAATCCGGCGATGGATCGCGGCATCGTCACGCCGGGGTCCAACACGGAAATCCCGCAGGCCGAGTTCGAGGTGCTGCCGTTGGTTTCCGGGCCGTTGGCGATTTCGATGACTGCCAGGGCGTACAGTTCGTTCCCAGGCGTTGCTTCACTGCCGTCCGGGTTTGCGATACGCTATCAGTTCGCTGAGACGATCAGCACGACGCCGACGCCGACAGTCTCCGGATTTGAATCGCTGAACCGGATGCAGACACGGCAAAACCTGAGTCCGACGACGCTGGGGCTTATCTATACGTATCAGGTTCGAATGGTGCTGGTGAACCTGGATACGGGCGCCGAAATCACGGCCGGCGATTGGTCAGAGCCTGCGGCGGTTGTTTTGGCTGAAGTGGACGTGACTCCACCGACGCCGGATCCGGCTGCATTTACGGAACTCTCGCCGTTCCAGCAAAGCGTCACCGGCAACTTCTACCAGGTGATGGTGGCGGTCGAGGCCGAGGATGACAGCGGCGTGGAGTATCGGTTCCGGGCCTATCAGTCGGAAACCAGCGGTACGGTGGTCTATGACAGCGGCTGGCGCAATGTGGACAATGTAGCGAATCTGCCGCCGTTCCCGGACGGGACGCCGCAGGCGGGTCTGCCGCATCAATACTGGCAGCCGGTGACCACCAGCAATCTGTTCTACTGGTGGACGGTGCAGTACCGCGACCGCTCGCCGGCACAGAATCTCGGTACGCCCTCACCCAGGAAGCGGGTTACGAACACACTGCCCTAATGGGCTGGTGTATCAGACGGTGTGATTGTTCGAGGCCGTCGTCCTGCACAGGACGGCGGCCTTTTTTGAAGACGGGGGGGATTTCGACGTTTTTTTGTGCCGGGGGGCTTGACACCGGGGAAAAAGTCATTAAAACAGATGAACAAATGCAGCGTTCAGGCCGTAAAAACGTACACTTTTCAGCGTTTTTATTGGCTTAGCGCCATAATTCAACGGCATAACAATTTGCTTTTGTGGCATGGGCCGTCCTGGCCTGTCGAGGAGACGTCAAGCCCGTGTCGCATACAATTAAATCATTTTGGAGACGACCATGATTGAGGTGCAGCAGTTACGACGCAGTTTCGGCCCGATCATTGCCGTGGACGGGATTTCTTTCAGCGCCGCAAAAGGCGAGGTGGTGGGTTTTTTAGGTCCCAATGGCGCGGGCAAAAGCACGGCGATGAAGATGCTGGCCTGTTTTCTCAGGCCGGACGATGGAACGGCAAGCATTTGCGGCCACGATATTTTATCGGACCCCATCGGCGTCCGGCAGTCGTTGGGTTATCTGGCCGAGAACGCCCCGGCTTACAATGAAATGACCGTGGCGGGTTTTCTCCATTTTGTCTGCGATGCGCGACGCATTGTCCGCTCCGACCGGCGCAGTGCGCTGGATCGGGTCGTGTCGCTTTGTGCCATCGAATCGGTGTATCATCAAACGATTGACACGCTGTCGAAGGGGTACCGTCGGCGCGTCGGTCTGGCCCAGGCGCTGATTCACGATCCGCCGGTGCTGATTCTGGATGAGCCGACCGACGGTCTGGATCCCAACCAAAAGCACGAAGTCCGCCGATTGATCAGCGCCATGGCAAAAGACAAGTGCATCATCATTTCGACGCATATTCTCGAAGAGGTCGAGCAGGTCTGCAATCGGGCGATTATCGTTGCCCGCGGCCGTATCCTGGCCGATTCAACCCCGAAAGAACTAACCGAAAAATACCAATGCAGCCTGACCGAGGTCTTTCGTAAAATCACAACAACCAAAAAATCCGCGTAAGCAGGATAAGGAGTCCAACGAATGAGCGGCTTTTGGGCAGTATTCAAACGTGAACTGAAAGGGTACTTTACCACGCCGGTGGCGTATGTATTCCTCGTGATCTTTTTGTTCTTTTCCGGTTATCTTCCGTTTCGCGACGGATTTTTTGAGATGCGGCAGGCGGATTTGCGATTGTTTTTCAACGCACTGCCGCTGCTGTTTGTGTTTATGGTGCCCTCCACGGCGATGCGGCTGTGGGCCGAGGAGCGCAAGACCGGCTCGATTGAACTGCTGCTGACGCTGCCGATTACCGTCTGTCAGGCGGTGCTGGGCAAGTTCTTTGCGGCGTGGTGCTTTCTGGCCATTGCGCTGCTGCTGACGTTTCCGCTGCCGATGACGGTGGTCTATCTGGGACAGCCGGACGTTGGTCAGATTGTCACCGGCTATATCGGAGCGCTGCTGCTGGCCGGCGGTTTTTTGGCCATCGGGATGTTTTTTTCGGCGTTGACCAAAAATCAGGTCATCAGCTTTATTTTATCCGTAGTGGCCTGTGCGATTTTTGTCTTTGCGGGCAATCCGACGACACTGGATTATCTGGCGTTGACGATCTCGCCGGCGATGGTCAATGTTGTTGAAAGTCTGAGTTTGCAGACGCATTTTGAGTCTATTTCACGCGGCGTGGTCGAGTTTAAGGATATGGCGTATTTTATCATAGTGATTTCGGCGTGGGTCAGCGCCTGTATATTGATCCTTGAGGAAAGGAAGGCAAACTGATGAACCGAACGTTGCGTACCTGGCTGGCGATCTTTTTTATTGCAGTGATTGCCGTCTCGGCCGTTTCCATCACCCGGAGCATCGGACGGTCATGGCGGCTGGACATTACCGACCAGCGGATTTATACGCTTTCGGACGGAACAAAAGCGATTCTGGCCGGGCTGCGGCAGCCGATTACCGTCCGGCTGTTTTACACCAAGACCGCGGCCATGAAAGCGCCGGATCAAATCCGCTTCTACAACAATTATTATGAATTCGTCAAGGCCCTGCTGGAAGAATATGTCGCCCATTCGGACGGCAAACTCAAACTGGAAGTCATTGATCCGCGGCCTTACAGTGATGAAGAAATGCAGGCGATTCGCCACGGCCTGCGCCGATTTCAAATTACCGAGGAAGAGAGCTTCTTTTTTGGTCTGGTGGTGCAGACCGAATTCGGCGCGACGCGCACCATCGAGTTCTTTTCGCCGGATCGGCAGCAGTTTGTGGAGTACGACATCAGTTATTTGATTGATACTGCGGTGACGCGGCAGAAAAAACGGCTCGGCGTGCTCAGCGCCCTGCCGGTGATGGGTGATACGGGCTATATGGCACAGATGATGCGGATGCAGGGTCAGCAGCCCAAGCAAAAATGGGGCGTCATCAGTCAACTCGAACAAAAATACGAGATTGTCTCTGTTCCGACCGATACGGATCGCATTGATGATGTCGATTTGCTTCTGGTCATTCACCCCAAAGACATCGGCGAACGAACGCGCTTTGCAATTGATCAGTTTGTGCTGGGCGGCGGACGTGCGATTGTGCTGGTCGATCCGCATTGTGTGATCGATATGCCCGACCCGATGAGTCGTCTGGAAGGAACGGAGCGATCCACCGCCTCCAACGTGCCCGAACTGCTGGCGGCGTGGGGACTGGAGATGCCCGATTATACCTTTGCCGGCGACCGCGAGCTGGCGGTTGAGGGAAGCACGGCGCCGAACCGCCGACCCGAAAAAGTACTCGGTATTCTCAAGCTGGACCGCACCAGGGGATGCTTTAACCCGGATCACGTCATCAGCGCCAACTTGAACGAAGTGACGATGATGTTTCCCGGCGTTTTGAAAGTCCGTACGGAGTCAGAAACCGCCGCTGATCTGGAGTACACCCCCTTGATGAGGACCACCGACCGAGGCAACAGTTGGCGCGTCAATACGCCGTATGAGCTGCTGGCGCCGGACTATGCTGAATTTTTGCGGCGGTTCAGGGATGGCTCGGAGCCGGTGGTTATGGCGTATCTGGTAACCGGGCATTTCACAAGTGCGTTTCCCGAAGGGATTGAGGTTGAGGCGGAATTGGATGACGAGGATGACGAGGACCCGGATGCCGCCGGGCCGACGATACGGCGAATTACCGGCCTGACGGAGGCTCAGGAACCGGGGGCGGTGATCGTCGTGGCGGATGTGGATTTTATCAGCGACGTCGCGGCCTATCAGCGTACGATATTCGGATTATCAACCGTTGGTGACAACAGCGCCGTGGTGCTCAATGCGCTCGAGGATTTGGCCGGGTCCGCTCATCTGATTTCCATCCGTTCACGCGGTAACTTCAAACGCCCCTTTACGCGCGTCGATGAGATTGAGTCGCGTGCTCGGGACAATACCGCCGAAGAAGAAGAACGCATTCGCGCTCAGATTCGGGAGTTTGAACGGCAGTTGAATGAGCGGATACAATCGCTTGAAGGTGAGAATCGAGGCGAATTGATCAACCAGGCCATTCTGGAAGAAAAACGCGAAATCGAACTGAAACTGCTGGAAGCTGAGAAACGCCTGCGCGATGTCAAGATGCAGGAGCGTCAGCAGATCGAAAATCTCAAAGTCCGTATGCGCAATTTCTGTACGCTGCCCGGACCGATCCTGACGCTGCTGATCGCCATCGGCATCGGCGTGCATCGCAGCATTCGCCGGCGGTATTATATCAGCCATGCCAGCGACGCATAACCGAGACAACGACGTGGAGATGTAAGATGACAGACAGGAAGCTTGCGATATTGGCGGCAGCGGCCGTGATATTGGCCGGATGGGCGGTGTTGCAGAATCGGCTTGTCCATCGCACCGGAGCACACCGGACGGCCCTGCGGGCGCCGCTGATTCAGGGGCTTGCTCCGGAGGCCATTGCCCGGATAACCCTTACCTCCGAGCAGGGCGCTAACACCGTGACGCTGACCCGAACCAACGGGCGATTTACCGTGGCCGAAAAGGACGGCTATCCGGCCACTATCAGCGCCGTGAATCGGCTGCTGAGCGATTGCCTGGACATTCGCGCCGCCGAGCGTATCACTTCCAATCCGGACAATCACGCCGAACTGGGAGTGACCGAACAGACGGCGCGTTATGTTGTGCGTTTTTTCAATGCGGACGGAGATGAAATCACCGGCATTATGGTTTCGGAAACGTCTCCCGACCGTGACGGCGCGTTTGCCCGGCTGACCGCCGGCGACGATACCTATTTTATTCAGAATCCGCCGTGGCTATCGACGGGCGCGACTGCTTATGTGAATACTGCACTGATTGAGGCCGACAGCGAGACAATTCGGCAGGTCACCGTTCGCGGCCCGGAAGGTGAATACGTGCTCAAAATGGCGGACGATGAGCAGACGATTGTGCTTGAAGGAATGCCCGAAGACAAGCAGTTCAAGGGCACGGCCTATCGGACGGTGTTCAGAGCGCTTGGCTCGCTTCGGTTCGAAGATGTGATTGCCGCTGGAAATGCGCCGGACGATTTGGTATTTGATCGAAGTTATGTCTGCCGACTGGCGGACTCGACCGTTTATACCTTACTGCTGGCCGAACACGAGGACACGACATACGCAACGGTTACGGCGGAATTTATGGATACAGCGCCGGTTCAGATCAGCAGGGAAGATTCGCCGGATGAGCTGAAGAAAAAAGAAGCCAAACTGCTGGCGATGGACGCGGCCAAGGAATTTGCCCAGCGCCATAAGGGCTGGATTTATGCCCTGTCGTCGTGGAAGGCCGACGATCTGACCAAGCCGCTGGACGAGTTGCTGGAAGACAAGCCGGCGCCTGAACCTGCCGGGGAACAGACGGCGGCGGATCAGAACGCTGAGGCTGCCTCGGACGAGATCTGATTTTCAAGACGGATTGTCAGCCGATAGACCCTGAACGGGCGGGCGGTTGCGTCTGCCCGTTTTTTAATTCATCCCCAGTGTCAACTGGTCGATGAGCCGACCTGTTTTTTTCGATGCTGCGTCGCTCGATTTGGGTTGTTGTCTGGGTTTGTGTTTTGGTTTTTCGCCTCGCGGTTTCGGGGTCGGTTTGCTGCCGGGAACCTTTTTCATGGATAATTTGATGCGGCGTTTGGCTGTATCCACATCCATCACGGTAACCGTAACCTTTTGGTGAACCTTGACCACGTCGGCGGGATTTTTAACGAACCGGTCGGCCAGTTCGCTGATATGCACCAGACCGTCCTGATGTACGCCGATATCCACAAACGCCCCGAACGCTGTGATGTTGGTGACAATCCCCGGCAGTTTCATCCCGACGGTTAAATCGTCGATGGTCGAAACGCCTTCGGCAAACGCAAACGCCTCAAATTGTTCGCGCGGATCGCGTCCCGGACGAGCCAGTTCA
The DNA here is from genome assembly GCA_050309605.1 of Anaerohalosphaeraceae bacterium. Classification (GTDB taxonomy): domain Bacteria; phylum Planctomycetota; class Phycisphaerae; order Sedimentisphaerales; family Anaerohalosphaeraceae; genus T3Sed10-213. Next base: position 62,210 of record JBNRMN010000020.1, on the reverse strand, counting down.
TCGAGGATATCATTCAGCGTCGGCAGGCCGACGGTTTCGGTGATATACGCCTGCGGCTTGATTTGACTGCGCAATTCGGCACACGTCATCAAGTTCTTGACGGTGCAATTCAAATCCGAGGCCATCCGTTCAACGATCGGATAACTTTCCGGGTGAACGGCGCTGGCGTCGAGCGGATTGTCGGCATCGCGAATCCGCAAAAAACCGCCCGCCTGTTCGAATGCCTTGGCGCCGAGCCGCGGCACATTCAGCAAATCCCGGCGCGAACGAAACGGCCCGTGTTCATTGCGGTAGGCCACTATGTTGTGGGCCAACTGCGGTCCCAGCCCCGACACATACGTCAGCAACTGCTTGCTGGCGGTGTTGACCTCTACCCCTACGCCGTTAACGCAACTGACGACCACATCATCCAGTCCCTGTTTGAGTAAGAGCTGATCCACATCGTGCTGATACTGACCGACGCCGATGGATTTGGGATCAATCTTGACCAGTTCGGCCAGCGGATCCATCAGTCGGCGGGCAATTGACACCGTGCCCCGAACGGTCAAATCCTCAGCGGGAAACTCTTCCCGCGCCGCGTCCGAAGCCGAATAAACCGACGCGCCGCTTTCATTGACCATCACGACGGAAATCGCTTGGTCCAGTCCGATGCCTCGTACAAACGTTTCGGTCTCGCGCCCGGCCGTGCCGTTGCCTACAGCGATGGCTTCGATCGCAAAGGTGCTGCATATTGCCTTGATTTTCTCGGCGGCCTGCGCAGCGGCCTGCGGGCCGTTGTGCGGATAAATCACATCGTGCCCCAGCAGTTTACCCTGTCGATCCACCCAGGCAATTTTACAGCCTGTGCGAAAACCCGGATCGATGCCCAGTACCCGTTTTTGACCGAGCGGCGAGGCCATCAGGAGCTGACGCAGATTGTCGGCAAAAACACGAATGGCCTCTTGGTCGGCTCGTTTTTTAGCCTCCAGACGCACCTCCGTTTCCATCGACGGACCCAGCAGCCGCTTGTAGCCGTCGGCGATGGCCTCTTTAACGTGTTCACTGCATGCGCCCCGGCTGCGAATAAACATCTGATGAAGAATATCCAGGGCCTCATCATCAGGCGCGACCACCCGCAGCGTCAAAACCCCTTCTTTTTCGCCGCGTCGCATGGCCAGCACGCGATGCGACGGGGCGGTTGCCGCCGGCTCCTGCCAGTCAAAATAGTTTTCATACTTAAAGCCCTCAGCCTCCTTGCCGGCAATGACTTTGCTGTGAAACACGGCCTTGTGCAGATATAATTGACGGATCTTCTCCCGACTGGTTTTGTCTTCGCTGATGGTCTCGGCGATGATATCCCGTGCTCCCGCCAGCGCGGCCGCCGCATCGTCAACGCCTTTTTCCGAGTCAATAAAGGCCGCCGCCTCGGCAAGCGGATCGGTGTCTGTCTGCTGAGCCAGCAACATCTCCGCCAGCGGCTCCAGTCCCTTTTCGCGCGCCATCGTCGCACGGGTGCGGCGCTTGGGACGGTAGGGTAGATAAATATCTTCCAGCGCCGTCATCGTCGCGGCCTGCTCGATCTGATCTTTCAACTCCTCAGTCAGCAACCCGCGTTCATTAAGCGAATGGAGTATCGCCTCTCGTCGCTGGGCCAGCTCGGCAAGCTGAATCAGCCGGTCGCGAATCCGGGTAATCGCCACTTCATCCAGACTGCCGGTTGCCTCTTTGCGATAGCGGGCGATAAACGGCACGGTGGCCTCTTCGGCCAGCAGTTCGGCAACGGCCCGGACCTGTTCGGGGCGACTGTTCAGTTCTTTGGCGATCGATGTGATATAATCCGGATTGATCAGTGTAGTTTCCATAAACGTTGTCCTGCTTACATCAGAAATGATTATTTACGCAGATAGGTCAGTCCTTCAGGCAGGGGGATATTGTTGCCGAAGTTGTCCTCGCCGTAGCCGTTCTCGGCCAGCAGCTTAATGTCTGACAGCACGCGCTTGTCGCCGACAAACGCCACTTTCAAATCGGTGCTCATATCAATTTTTCCTGTCACCTGAAGCCGGGCGATCTCATCGGTCACCTGCTCCAGCAGGTTGGCGCCCGGCTGAGCCGGCTTATCATCAATCTTGAGGGGGTGTTCATAGATAAACAGTTTACTGTGTTCAGCCAGCGTCAGAATGACTTTGCGAATAAAGCCGGCGACATCGTCGGTTTTTTCGTTCGGCGGCACAAGATTCAGTTGCAGAATTTCCTGGGCCAGCGAGCGGCGTTTGACAGCGTTGATTTTCTCATTGGCGCGAAACAGTTCCAGCGGCGAACCGGCGTCGTATTCTTCGTCGCCCAGCAGCATCTTGACTTCGCTGCCATAATGCAGCACCAGTTTGGAAATCAGCGTCGAAGGACGCACATGAAAACCGCGGTACGGCGGCACACGCACTTCGATCCGATCAATCTCTGTATAGCGCCGCAGCATATTCTGGCACAGCAATTCTGCGCACGTCAGGTATTGGATGACAAAGTAAATTGAATAGTTGCACAGCAGTTCGAGCAGTTTTTCCGGTTCGACAAGCTGTTTTCGGCCCTGGGCGATTTTTTGTGCCGTCGGGCCGGCGTGTCGTTCATAATAATGCGCAAAATCCCGCGATGTCCGAAGCAAATGCAGCACCACACTGATGTGTCCCCGCAGAATCGGCAAATCTTTGTCAAGCACTTCCGTTTCGGTCGTCGAGACGTAGGTATCGTACAGCGACTGCAAGTTGTGGAACCGCAGCTCCAGCGACCGGAGTTTTTCTTCGCTGATCGGACCGGTCATATCACACAAAACGGAATTCAGGGGAGTCTGTTTTTTTGGCAGCGCCTGTTTACTTTCCGCGGCCAAATTCAGGAATGCCGTGGCCAACAGAGAGACCGTGGTGGAGACGGTTTCGATTTTGCGCATTGCCAGGTCGTGAGGAAGCCGGCCGTGAGGAAGTTTTTCGGCATAAAAATCGTCGCAGATGGTGATGTCGGAAAGCGGCAGTTTCAGCCGTTTGGCCTCATCGGCCAGAAGTCGTGTTGCCTGTTGAAGGATCTGTTCGGTAATGTGCAGCGTTTGCTCGGTACTTTTGGCAAAGTCCTGTTGAACAGGCAGCAATCGATAATGCGGCAGGGAGTGCTGGATATGAAGAAGCTCGTAACTGATATTTGAAAAAAGTTTGATCGAGGCGGTGAGAAAACGAAATCGCGCCCACCGACAGTTGTTTCGAGCGCCGTAGGAATCCAGCAGTTCCTCGATTTGCGAGGCGTGCGACAGCAACTCGCCCAGCAAGGGACGGGTCAGGACGGACCGGCCTTTTTTTTGTTGTGCCAGAAAAAGTACCGCTCGCAGATAGGCCATCGACCGCTCTGCAATCAGTTGCCTGAATGCTTCGTATGAGATAATGGATGGGGTCATCTATGGTTTCGATATCATAAAAATGAGTCAAAAAGTCCAAAAAAAGCACGAATTTTCAAATTCGCCGTATTGTCTAATTCTATGTCTCGTTCAGATGCCGATGCTTCTGAAAATAATTGTACCGCAAACCGGAGATTATTCAAGACTTCTTTGGCAGGTTATACCGGAATCAACACGTTTCAAATTCCGCCCATAAATAAGTATGGTCGCTGGGTTTTTCCGCTTTGCGGGCGTCGGTGTCGATCTCGCAGCGAACACAGCGTTTGGCCAGGGCCTCGGTGGCGGTGATATAGTCGATCCGCCAGCCAAGGTTGCGTTTGAATCCATTGGGAATCCGGTAGTCCCAAAACGTATAGCAGCCCGGCTGGTCGGGATGGTGCAATCGAAACACGTCAACCAGCCCCAGCGACAGCACCTTTTCCAGAGCGTCTTGTACTTCTTTGCAGAAACATACGCTGCCCCACAACCCCTTCGGGTCATGGACGTCGATATTCTGCCTGGCCGCATTAAAATCACCCAGCCAGATGAGCTTGGGATTGTTTTGAATCTCTTTTTCCAGGTGCCGCCGCAACAGTTCGAACCATTCCAGTTTGTACCGGAATTTATCCGATCCCATCTCAAACCCCTGGGGGATGTAGGTGTTGACCACGGTGATCGGGCCGTAGTCGGCCTGTAGAAAGCGGGCCTGGCCGACGGTGTCGCCGGGCAATTGATTTCGGACATTTTTCGGTTCAATCCGACTGAACATCGCTACGCCGTTATATTTTTTCTGGCCGTGGAAAATAACCTGATAACCGGTGCTGTTGAAGGCCTCTTGGGGAAAATCCTCATCCTGCACCTTGGTTTCCTGTACAGCCAGCACATCGGGCTGATTCGCGTCCAGCCAGCGGCACATCGGCTCAATCCGACTGCGAATCGAGTTGGCATTGAATGTGGCTATCTTCATCACATCGATCCCTGCAAAAACGGCCGGAGAAGCTTCCAACCTTTTGGTTGCCTTACCATTCCTGATAAACGCATTCTACGCCGAAATGACCGAACCGTCTAAGGTTTTTCAGTAAACCGGTGAAAAAAGCAGATAGACGGCCTAAACCGTCAACCCAATACGTCCCGCAGGGCGGGCAGGACCAAACGAATCTGCCAGCGCATCCAGCCGATGCGAAGCATTTTTTCTTCGGTGTCGGCATGGGTGTTGACCGCCGCCAGAAGAGCCTTGCGCGACGCGATCAACGACGTCGGCAAATCGAGTGATTTGGCGATACGTCGGCATTGGGTGTGCAGACGCTCTGCCTTTTCAAGAATTTCGGGGGCGGGGCGTTGACCGGTGTTCTTCAGCAGGGGCTGCGGCCACTGGTCGCTGCTCAGTCGTTGAGCCTGCTGCAAGGCCTCAAGCAGTTCGCGGCGGCGGTTGCCCTTGCAGTGCCGCGGCAAACGGGGCAGCTTATCGGGGAGGATTTGTTTTTGGCGTTCGGCCCATAACGCCAGTTCGATCAGGCGATCATTGAGCAGAATCCGAAACGGCGCCAAGTCGGCGCGGTCGGATTGTGCTTGTCGCCATTGCCAGACCGCCCGCACGAATGCCAATTGACGCGGCGATAACCCTGAAATGCCCCGAATACGCCAGGCTTTTTCAGGATTTTCGGGGATTTTGACGACTTGACTTTGGGCAATCGTCCATTGGCAGTATTCACGATGCCACTCGGTACGCCCCAGCCGATGCAGCCGCTCGGCCAAATAGTTCGTAAGCTGCTCCAAATAGCGTATGTCTTCGGCGGCATAGGCCAGCAGCCTAACATCAATCGGACGTTTGGCCCAGTTGGCCCGCTGGTTGTGCTTGGACAGCCGGATACCCAAAATCTGTTCCAGCAGGGCCGACAGGCTGAATTTTTCCAGCCCGATCAGGCGCGCCGCCAACATTGTGTCAAACATCTCATTACTCGGCTGAAATCCAAGATCCGCCCGCAGCATCCGCAAATCATACCCCGCATCGTGAAAAATTAACGGCTTGTCGGACAGAAGGGTCAGCATCTCGCTCAAATCCAGCTCTGCCAGCGGATCGACAATAAAACAACGATCTCCCATTGCCACTTGAATCAGGCAAATTTTGTGATGAAAGTGATGATAACTGTCTGCTTCCGTGTCAATGGCGACGCGCTTGGCCCGGCTTAATGCCTCAAGCAGGACAGGCATCGCTTGCGGAGTTGCAACAAGGTCATAAGTTCGCTGTGCCGGATCCACACGCATCATACAAAATAATCTGTTTTGGCCATCATTTGTCCTTAACTAACGCTACACTATAAAACGATTCTGCGTTCTGTTCAAGTTCTGGTTTGCGAAATAACAAAATCGGAGGAAAAAAGCCGACAAAGGGCGTTTCTTTCGATGGATGCTTTCTGTTATGTGTTGACGTTAGTTTTTGCGTTTGTGCGGCGGGTTTATACTGGATTCTGTTTGACAGAACACTTTTTTTTTGTTATTTAACCTGAAATTCAGGCCGTGTCGTGATTCGGAAACGTCAGGGTCGTACAGCGCGATTTTCCAGACAAAAGGGATAAAAATGGCAATATTGGTACAGAAATTCGGCGGCACCTCGGTGGCGAACGCCGAAAAGATCCGTCGCGCCGCCGAACGCGCCCTGAGGGCACATCAGCAGGGCTATCAGGTGGTCATCGTGGCATCCGCGCGGGGCAAGCAGACCGATGAGCTGATTGCCGACGCCAAAGAACTGAATCTTGCACCGCCGCGACGGGAAATGGATATGTTGATGGCCACCGGCGAGCAGCAAACGGTTTCGTTATTGGCGATTACGCTGTGGGGTATGGGGCAAAAGGCGATCAGCTTTACCGGTCAGCAGGCCGGTTTTTTTACTGACGACACCTATTCCAAAGCCCGCATCCTCGAGATTAAGGCCGACCGTGTGCACGACAAGCTCAACGAGGGCTATATTGTGGCCGTAGCCGGATTTCAGGGGATCAACGAGGTAGGCGATATTACCACACTCGGACGCGGCGGCTCCGATACCAGTGCCGTGGCCCTGGCGGCTGTCCTCGGTGCTGAACGATGCGATATCTATACGGATGTGGACGGTATTTACACGTCCGATCCGCGGATTTACAACAAGGCCGTCAAAATCGACAAGATCAGTTATGACGAGATTCTTGAGATGGCCAGTCTCGGCGCCGGTGTTATGCACGGACGCTCCATTGAAGTTGGAAAGAAATTTGATGTGCCCATTTATGTGCGCAGCAGTTTGAATGATAATCCCGGAACGTTAATTACTCACGAGGTGCCTGAAATGGAACATATATTGGTCTCCGGCGCAACGATTCAAAAAGATCTGGCCAAGATCACTCTGATCGGCGTGGACCACAAGCCCGGCAATGCGGCCAAGATCTTTACCCATCTGGCGGTCAAGCGCGTCAGCGTCAACGATATTATCCAGACGGAAGTCAGCCCTGACAAAGCGAATCTGTCATTTACCGTTTCGCACGCCGATTTGGATGTGGCGCGTCAGGCAATCGCCGATATTCGTACTATGGTGCATTGTCAATCGGTTATTGTGCGTGAAGATGTGGCCGGGGTGTCTATCATCGGTGTTGGGATGCAGTCGCATTACGGCGTGGCCGAAAAGATGTTCTCGGCACTGGCTGAAAAACAAATCAATATTGATTCGATCACCACCAGCGAAATCCGAATCAGTTGTCTGGTCGATCTGGATCAGGGGGAAAAAGCGCTCATCGCGGTGTGCGACGCCTTTGAGCTGGATAAACCCGCCGCCGAACGTCAGGCCTGATGCTCTAAAACGGCGACGGAGCAAGTAAGGACAATGGCACGCCGAAGAACGTTTCGTATGGCGATGAGCCGACGACGGAAGTACGCCCTTTGGGCGACATTTTTCTTTTTTGTTCTGCCTTTTGTCGTGGTTCTGGATCGTCAGTTTTTGCGGCCGATGCGTCAGGCAATACGGACGGCCGCTTGGGCCAGCGATGATCGCAAACGCTATCATCGGCAGGTATTTGAAGTTGTTCATATTGTTGATGGAGACACGCTGGATATTGGTGTTTCTGATGGACAGGATGTTTTTACTCGTGTCCGTTTGCTGGGGGTGGATACGCCTGAGACGCATCATCCTGCAATCGGACAGATGTATTTCGGCCCCGAAGCGACCAAGTTTACCGCCGGGTTGGCTGATGGGCAGCAGGTAACGGTGTTGCTTGATACCGTTGCCGATGAACGCGACCGTTACGGCCGACTTTTGGCATACATTGAATTGCCGAATGAGGTTGTCCTGAATGAGGAAATCATTCGCAGCGGTCACGGCTATGCCGACCTTCGTTTTTCGCACAGCCGATTCGATGCGTATGTTCAATTGATGGAGGCGGCCATCGCCAAACGAAAGGGGCTTTGGCGGGACGTCAAACGCGAGCAGTTGCCCGATTGGCTGCGCCGCCGGCGTCCTGAGTTGCTGCGATAAACAATACGGACAAAAAACAACAACAATGAAACAATAAAATAAGGTTTTTTGCAAAATAGATGTAACTTAAACCGAGTGAAAATCGACTATTATCATACTTGAAAGCAAAAAAGTTAAGGGATTATTGTCGGCATAATTAATCTATAGGACGAACAACTTGAGGTACTTTATTAAGAGCTTGAGAGATATATTATTGATAGGATTTGCCTGTGTATCGCTGTTATTTCAGGCAGGGTGCATGAGTCCGTCTGAGCATCGCCTCAAGGCCGACCGTACGGCAGAGGAGATTATCGCCGAAAAACATCAAGAAGCACTGGGCCGCAATGGGGCCATCGACATTGATCGTCCCAGTACCATTTTAAGGCGGCGACTCCTCGAAGAACAGGATTTGGTGATCTCCGGGCCGGCCTCGCTGGGAAGTGATCGTCTGGAGGCCGTGGAGCATTGGCCGGATGAGGATTATCTTTCGTCTCAAAAAGAATCTGAGGATGCGTTTATTCAAGTCACCAAAGGCGAACCGCTGAAATTAACATTGACCGATTCGCTGCAAATCGGTGCGCGAAACAGTTTTGTCTATCAGGAACGAAAAGAGCGCGTTTTTCAGGCCGCTTTGGCGCTGGATATTGAACGCAATGCATTTCGCAATATTTTTCAGGGACAGGTTCGAAGCAATATCTCGGCCGATACCACCGGCGACAATACCGTCAGCGGCACCGTGCAAACCGGCACGCTTGACGTTACGCGCAATTTATACGAAGGCGGCCAGGTGACTGCGGGGATTGCCGTTGATTTGGCGAATTTGTTGACGGGAGGCGGGGCATCGTCGCTGGGATTAGCAGCGGATACGTCAATCTCGGTTCCCTTGTTGCGGGGAGCGGGCCGTCATATTGCCACCGAATCCCTGACGCAGGCCGAGCGCGAAGTGATTTATACGATGTGGGATTTCGAACAATACAAAAAGGAGTTTGCGGTCGATGTGGCGGACAGCTACTTAAGGGTGTTGCGAAGCTTGGACGAGGTGCGCAACCAACGTGAAAATTACCGCAGTGTGATTGCCTCGGCCCGACGAAGCCGACGCCTGGCCGATGCGGGACGCTTGCAGGAAATCGAGGTGGACCAGGCCGCTCAAAGTGAGCTTCGCGCCAGGCAGCAATGGATCGGTTCAATGGAGTCGTATCAAGGGGCTTTGGATTCATTCAAATCGCTGCTTGGTCTGCCGCCGGATGCAAACGTCGAGTTGGACCCGAATGATCTGCAATATATTGTGGAGCCGACGCAGCAGCTTCGCGAAAACTTTTTGGCCGAAGATCAGGCGTTGCAGGATCGCCCCGCCCAACCGGCTGATGCACCGATTCAACTGGACGAGCCAAGTCAGGAAGACGCCGGGCCGTGGGAACTGGATATGGATCGTGCGGCACAGATTGCCTTGAATAACCGACTGGACTTTCGAAAAGCCATGGAACAAGTCTATGACGCCCAGCGTAAAGTCATTGTTGCCGCCGACAGGCTCAGAGCGGAAGTGACACTCTTCGGGTCGGCTGGTTATGGATCTCGGCGCGGTTCGGTTGGCAGTGCCGCAAGCGATGATGCGCAATTGCGATTGGATGAAGGCGTGTATTCAGGTCTATTAACACTCGATTTGCCGCTTGAACGTACCCAAGAACGTGTCGCGTATCGCAACAGTCTGATCGCACTGGAAAACAATGTTCGCAATGTGCAGCGGCAGGAAGACCAAATCAAGCTGTCATTGCGAAATACGCTTCGGAATATGCGCCAAACCCGTGAGAATTTGTATATTCAGATCAAATCGGTGCTTATTGCGGAAAAGCGGGTCCGAAGTGTGAATCTGTTTCTGGAGGCGGGACGGGCGCAGATGCGTGATTTTCTCGAAGCACAGGAAGCGCTGTTGTCAGCCCAGAATGCGTTGACCGCCGCGGCGGTGAGTTATCGAATCGCCGAGCTTGAATTGCAGCGCGATCTGGGATTGTTGCAAGTGGATGAACGTGGAATTTGGCAGGAACTTCTGCCGGAGGAATTAGGATATGCTCAAAAGTAAAAAATTATGGTTAGTGGTTGGTTTGGCCGTTGTTGCGGCGGGAATTGGATGGATGGTGTGGCAGAATGCCGCTGCCGTCCATGCCGCGACGGGCCAGGCGATCTATCAGGTCGTACGCGGGCCGCTGACGATCAGTGTCATTCAGTCCGGAACCATTCAGGCACGTGAAATGACCACGATTCAAAGCCAGGTGGAAGGCCGGACTTCCATCATTTGGCTGATTCCCGAAGGAACACGTGTGAAAAAGGGCGACTTGCTGATGGAACTGGACGCCAGCACGCTGATCGACAGCCGTTTGGATCAGGAAATTCGCGTCCAGAATGCTGAGGCTTCCTATATTGGCGCCAAAGAAAACCTGGAAGTCGTTCGAAATCAAACGCAAAGTGATGTGGATATTGCCACGTTGGAGCTACAGTTTGCCAAAGAAGACCTCAGCAAATATTTAGAAGGCGAATACCCGAACGAGCTGAAGCGCGCGGAGGCTGAAATTACCCTTGCCGAGGAAGAGTTGACTCGGGTGCGGGAGCAATTGACGTGGTCGCGGCAATTGTATGAGGAAAAATTTATTTCACAAACGGAGCTTCAGGCCGATGAGTTGAGCGCCAAGAAGCGGGAGTTGGACCTTGAACTGGCCAAGAATAATCTGCGTTTGTTGACCGAGTTTACCCATAAGCGTACTTTGGCTCAACTGGAAAGCGATGTCCGACAGGCGGAAATGACGCTGGAGCGCGTGACGCGAAAGGCGCGGGCCGAGCTTGTTCAAGCCGAAGCGGACCTGACTGCCAGAGAGCTGGAATACAATCGCCAGTTGGACAGATTTCATAAACTTGAAGAACAGATCGAGAATGCCACCATTTATGCGCCTCACGATGGAACCGTGATCTATGCCACCAGCGCGATGACCGGCGGGCGGCGATTCAATACGGAGCCGCTGATTGAAGGTCGTGAGGTTCGTGAGCGCGAGGAGTTGATTTATCTGCCGACGACTGCCTCGGCCAAGGCGGAAGTGAGTATTCACGAGGCCAATCTTCAAAAAATAAGCGTTGGGCTGCCGGCGATTGTGACGGTCGATGCCCTGCCGGGGCGGGAGTATCTGGGGACTGTTGCAACGATTGCTCCGCTGCCGGACCCCCAAAGTATGTGGATGAATCCGGATTTGAAAGTGTATAATACGGAAATCTTCCTTGAGGACAATGACGAGGCGCTGCGCACCGGGATGAGCTGCAACGTGGAGATTATTGTCCAGCAGCACGACGAAGCCCTGTATGTCCCTGTTCAGTCGGTTATTCGTGTGGACGGCAAACCTACCGTTTTTGTGGCCACAAGCCGGGCAATTGAGCCTCGCCAGGTAGAGATCGGGTTGGACAATAACCGGATGGTGCACATCCTCGACGGATTGTCCGAAGGCGAAGAGGTGCTGCTGACCCCGCCGCTGAGAGCCGGTTCGGTTGAAGGACGTCAACAAAGGTCGTCGTCTCCCGAGATGCAGGATATCACCGATCGCGTTCGGGATCGTCTGAACAATCATTCTATGCCTCTGAATGGCTCCATGCCGCAAGAGGCCGGCTATCCGCCTCGAAATATCGGTCAGGAGGGCCGACAACCGGAGCCTCAGGAGCGGCGACAGCCGACCGACCGTGAGTTTTCGCCTGCACAGCGTGAACAGATGCGGCGGCAGCTTGAGCAGATGACGTCGGAACAACGGGAACAGATGCGCCGACGGTTGGAACAGGCGCCGTCGGATCAGCAGGACCAGCCCCGTTCCCGACAGCCGATGCGCCCGAACGGTGCCGGGCAAGGTCAGGGGCAACGAAGGCAGCGCCCGACGGAGACACCGGCGCCATGACGACGACTCAAAACGGCGACATTGTCAGCCTTCATCAAGCGCGGAAGATTTATCACATGGGCAATCAGCAAGTCCGCGCTCTGGATGGGGTCAGTGTGTCTTTCAGACGCGGCAGTTTCTGGGCGATTATGGGCCCCAGCGGTTCCGGTAAAAGTACGATGATGAATGTTATCGGCTGTCTGGATCGTTTGAGCGAAGGACGGTATCTGCTCGAAGGGCAGGACGTGGGCATGCTTGACGATGATAATCTCAGCGAGCGCCGATTGCGGCATATCGGCTTTATCTTCCAGAGTTTCAATCTGATTCCGCAACTGACGGTACAGCGGAACATCGAACTGCCGTTGTATTATCTGGGCTGGGAGGCCGAGCAAAGCGCTGCTCGCGCCCTTGAGTTGGCGCGGCGTGTGGGTCTTGAAGACCGGCTCAATCACCGGCCGACGGAATTGTCGGGCGGCCAGATGCAGCGTGTGGCGATTGCCCGTGCGCTGGCCAATGACCCGCATCTGCTGCTGGCTGATGAGCCGACGGGCAACCTGGACAGTGCCACGGGGGTTCAGATCATGCAACTGCTGGAAGAACTGTACGACGAAGGGAAAACAATCATTATGGTCACGCATGAGCCGGATATTGCGGCGCATGCCCGCTGCCGGCTGCATATGAAAGACGGTCGGGTGGATCGGATCGAAGAGAGTTAAGATGAAACAGAGCCGGTTTTTTCGAAATATTGCACTGGGTATTGAAAATCTGCTGCTGCATAAGCTGCGGTCGTTTCTGACGATGCTCGGTGTGGTCTTCGGTGTCGGCAGTGTTGTGGCGATGCTGTCGGTCGGAGAGGGCGCAAGTCAAGAGGCGATGGAGCAGATTCGCAAGCTCGGCAGCAACAATATTATCCTGACATCCGTTAAACCGGTCGAAGAGGAGGGCACTTCGACAACGCGGGCTGTGATGAGTATTTACGGCCTGACGTACACTGATTTTTCACGTCTTGGCGAAAGTTATCCGGCGGTTCGAGCGCTTGCGCCGGTCAAATTGTTAAGAAAAGAATCGCGCCTGGGATCGCGTGCGATGGAACTGCGGATTGTCGGGACAACGCAGGCGTGGTTTGATTTGGTGCCGCGCGAGATTGTTGCCGGGCGCGTATTGCGTGCGGAAGATGAAGAACGGTTCAATCCCGTTGCGGTGCTGACCGAATACGGCGCACGTCGGCTGCTGGCGACCCAAAGCACCATCGGTCAGAAAATCCGAATCGGCGGCGACACGTTTGAGGTTGTCGGCATCATCAAGAGCGAATCGGGGCAGGCCGGCAATATGCAGATTCCCGACCAGGATGTGGATGTCTATATTCCGCTGCGGGTGGCCCGGCGGTATTTCGGCGATGTCTATACACAATACAGTGCCGGTTCGCGAATCCGCGAGAGAGTGGAGCTGCATCAGATTATCGCCCAGATTGACGACATTGAACACGTTGAGGCGACCGCCGGGGCCATCGAACGAATGCTGGAGCGATTTCACCGGAAGAACGATTACGAGATCAGCGTTCCGCTGGCTCTGCTGCGGCAGGCCGAGGCGACCAAGCGCACCTTCAATATCGTGCTCGGCTCCATCGCCGGCATCAGCCTGCTGGTCGGCGGCATCGGGATTATGAATATTATGCTGGCCTCGGTGACTGAACGCACGCGCGAAATCGGCATCCGCCGCGCAATTGGCGCCAAACGCAAACAGATCATCATCCAGTTTTTGATCGAAACGATCGTACTTTCAACGATTGGGGGCCTGGTCGGTATTGCACTGGGCGTATTGACGCCGATACTGATTACGTTCTTTTCGGGAATGCCGACGGTTGTGACGCCGTTAAGCATCCTGCTGCCGATGATTATCAGCATTGCCGTGGGCATTGTCTTTGGCCTGTATCCGGCCGCCAACGCCGCCCGCGTCGATCCGATCATCGCCCTGCGTCATGAATAATCCCGACTGAAGACAATTCACATTTTCAGCCGTCAAAGGCTAAAACGTGCGTTGAATGCTCTCCGTTGTCAAAGACAGATTCAAGAAAGAAATTGACGTCTTTTATCTCCTCAATCAGCCCGTTGACATTTGTGCCGCGGTCGGTTATCCTTGTCGTCTTTATGGGTATTGCAAGTCGTTAACCTAATTGACGAGCCTTTTACTATGAAGATTTCGTTGGAATGGCTTCGGGAGTATGTGGCCTTTGACCTGTCGGCTGAACACATCGGCGACATTCTAAGTGATCGCGGATTCCCGATAGAAAGCATTGAGAAAGTCGGAAACGATACCGTTCTTGATGTGGAACTGACCAGCAATCGCGGGGACTGTCTGGGGCATATCGGTCTGGCCCGCGAGCTGGCCGCGTCCCTGGGCAGTGAGCTGGTGATTCCGGAAGCCGAACTTGAGCAGTCCGACCGAGATATCAGCGAGTTTGTTGATGTCCGGATTGCCGATCCGGTCTTGTGCGGCCGCTATACGGCACGGGTTATAACCGGCGTTACCGTCGGCCCGTCGCCCGATTGGATGCGGCGTCGTCTGGAGGCAGTGGGCCTGCGCAGTGTCAACAACGTGGTGGACGCCACCAACTACGCGATGCTGGAGCACGGCCAGCCGCCGCACGCCTTTGATTATGACACCCTCAACGGCAAGACCATCACCGTCCGCCGCGCCAAAAACGGCGAACGCATCGTCAGCATCGACGGAACCCGATGCGATCTGAACGAGCAAATGCTCGTGATTGCCGACGAACGGAATCCCGTTGCGGTCGCCGGCGTGATGGGCGGCCTTGATACCGAGGTCAGCGACACCACCACGACAATCCTGCTCGAAGAGGCGCACTTCGACCCGGTCTGCATCCGCACGACCGCCCGCCGGTTGGGGCTGAATTCCGAAGCGTCGTATCGATTTGAGCGGCAGGTGGATCGCGAACAAATCGAGTGGGCCTCGCGCCGATGTGCCCGATTGATTGTTCAGGTCGCCGGCGGTCAGATTGTTCGTGGTCTGGCGGATGCCTATCCCGGAAAGCTCGAACCGCAAACCGTCGGAATGCGGATTTCCCGCGTCAGACAGCTTTTGGGTATCGAGGTTCCCCAAGACAGTGTTATGAACATATTCTCGGCGCTGGGGTTTTTGCCCGAAGCCCGAACCGATGATCTGGTCGTTTGCACGGTTCCTTCGTGGCGGCATGATATTTACCGCGAAGCCGATCTGGTCGAAGAAGTCGCGCGCTGTTATGGATACGACAAGATTCCCGTTGAGCCGAAGATTCATATTGAGGTGGCTCGTCCCGGCCTCAAAGAAAAGACGCTCGAAAAAATCGCCGCCTATCTAATCGGCTGCGGATTTTACGAAACGGTCACGGTTTCGTTTGTCGATAAGCAGATCGCCGAGCTGTTCAGCGATAATCCTGCCGAGGCCCATCTGTCGGCTCAGGATGTCGGCCAAACGCACACCAGTTTCCTGCGGCAAAATCTCGTCGGCCCGCTTGTCTCCGTATTGCAATCCAATAACAATGTCGGCAACACGGATTGTCGATTTTTCGAGATGGCCGATACCTTCATCCCCTCCGACAATCCCGATTCATTGCCCTGTGAACGGATGCGTTTAGGGCTGGTGATGCAAGGGCAGTTCCGCGAGCTTCGCGGCGTGGTCGAAGGACTGATTCAGCGCATTTGTCTGACGGACCAATTGATGGTCAAACCGATGGATTTGAAATGGGCCGGCGCCGGCGCGTCACTGCATATCGGCGACGCGCAAGTGGGGATCGCCGGGGTTGTCTCTGCACAGACGGCCAAGGTTTTTGATCTGGACCGTTCGACGGTGTGCGCGGCTGAGCTGGATGTGGAAACGCTGCTCGGTATGGCCGACGGTATTCCGACGGCCAAACCGATTCCGCGATTCCCGGCGATTGTGCGCGATCTGTCGCTGATCGTCGATGAATCAGTCCGCTGGGAACAGATAGACGCCCTTGTTCGCCGGGCCGCCCCTGATGTACTGGAAAACATCGATTTTAGCGGACTATACCGAGGAAAACCGATACCTAACGGAAAGAAAAGCATCACCCTCTCGCTGCGGTTTCGCGACGAGCAGGGCACGCTGCGACACGACATCGTCGATGGCTTCCAGCAGGCGGTGGTGGGGATTCTCGCCGAACAGTTAAACGCCGAGTTGCGAACCGCTTAATGCCGCCGAAAAAATAATCTGTAACTGATTGTTTTTGTGTTACTTGAGACAGCAGTGCTGATTTGGCTGGACAGGCGCTTGATTTTTTGCCGACAATATGGTATAGTAAACATTGTGGGTTGACCCCTGCGGTGTGCGTGACAGAAGCCGCTATTTGAAAGAACCGATGAAGTCCCCATGGGAGGCCAGGTCGGTATCGGATCAAACACGCCTGCACGACAGGACGTTTGGACGACCGCAACGGCCGCCCACGTGAAATTACGGGGTTACTTTCAAAGGCTGCTGCACGGCATCAGCGGAGGTTCTGCCTAACCATGAAGGTCTGCTTCGGCAGGCCTTTTTTTATGGCTGAAGGCAGCTCATTGCCGCTGAGAGCGTCTGAGCAGTAATCGGGTTAGGCCTTTTCAAACTGAAAGGACTGTCCATTGGCGTCGATTTTGATTGTGTCGCCTTCGGTAAATTTCCCGGCCAGCAGCTCGGTCGCCAGCGGATTTTCAAGGCGCCGCTGGATTACGCGCTTCAAAGGCCGAGCGCCGTAAGCGGCATCGTATCCTTCATCCATCAATTGTTTTTTGGCCGCATCTGTAAAGATCACGTTGAGATGTCGTTCTTTGAGCCGCTGTGTCAAATACTGAAGCTGGATATCGATGATTTGTTTCAGATGTTCCGGTTTCAACACATGGAAAATAATCGTCTCATCAATGCGGTTCAAAAACTCCGGCTTGAAATAAGATTTCAGCGCCTCTTTGACATGCGCTTCGATTTCCCAGTCGGCTCCATTGGTGGCGGACAGTTCCTGGATTTGCTGACTGGCAAAGTTACTGGTCATAATAATGACGGTGTTTTTGAAATCAACCGTTCGGCCTTTGCCGTCGGTCAACCGTCCGTCATCAAAAACCTGAAGCAGCACATTAAACACATCCCGATGTGCCTTTTCGATTTCATCCAGCAAGACCACCGAATACGGTTTTCGCCGTACCGCTTCCGTCAGCCGTCCGCCTTCTTCATACCCCACATACCCGGGCGGTGCGCCAATCAGGCGCGCCACGGAGTGCTGCTCCATAAACTCGCTCATATCGATACGGATCATATTATTCGGGTCGTGGAACATAAATTCCGCCAGCGCCTTGGCCAGTTCCGTCTTGCCGACGCCGGTTGGGCCGAGAAACAAAAACACGCCAATCGGTCGATTCGGATCGCCCAGACCGGCGCGGTTGCGCCGCACGGCGTTGCTGACGGCCGTAACCGCTTCATCCTGACCGACGACGCGGGTGCGGATTTCATTTTCCATTTGAATCAATCGTTCCCGCTGAGCGGCCATGAGGCGCGCCACGGGAATTCCCGTCCACTTACTGACGACCTGAGCGATGTGCTCTTCGGTCACTTCATTGTGCACCAGCGTAGCCCCGTTGGCCTTGGCCAGGGCTTGTTCGGCCTCTGTGAGCTGTTTTTGCAGACCGATCAGTGTTTCATATTTCAGCCGGGCCGCCAGCTCAAGATTGCCGCTGCGCTGGGCCTCTTCAAATTGAGCCTGAGTGGCGGCAATCTGTGATTTGAGGTCTTTAACTCGCGAAATCGCCACTTTGTCCGCTTCCCATCGCGCGGTCAGTTCTTTGTCGCGTGCCTTCAGTTCGGCAAGCTGCTTTTGGCATTTGTCGAGTTGTTTTTTACTGGCCGGGTCGGTTTCATTCTTGAGAGCCTGCCGCTCAATCTCCAGCCGCATAATCTCCCGTCGAAGGTTGTCCAGTTCCGCCGGCAGCGAATCGTTTTCAATCCGCATTTTTGATGCGGCCTCATCAATCAGGTCAATCGCCTTGTCCGGCAAAAAGCGGTCGGCAATATAGCGATTCGACAGCGTTGCGGCCGCTACCAGGGCCGCATCGGTAATCCGCACGCCGTGATGGGTGTCGTACCGATCTTTCAAGCCCCGCAAAATCGCAATCGTCTCGGCCACCGTCGGCGGATCCACCAGCACCGGCTGAAAGCGCCGTTCCAGCGCGGCGTCTTTTTCGATGTATTTTCGGTATTCGTCCAGCGTCGTGGCTCCGATGCACCGCAGTTCCCCGCGTGCCAGCGACGGTTTGAGCAAATTGCCCGCGTCCACCGAGCCTTCGGTCTTGCCGGCCCCGACGATGGTATGCAGTTCATCAATGAACAGAATAATCCGCCCTTCGGCACTGACGACTTCTTTCAGAACGGCCTTGAAGCGGTCTTCGAACTCGCCGCGGAATTTGGTCCCCGCGATCAATGCCCCCATATCCAGGGCAATGATCCGCTTGTCTTTCAGGCCCGCCGGCACATCTCCGGCCACAATCCGCTGAGCCAGGCCTTCCACAATGGCGGTCTTGCCCACGCCCGGCTCGCCGATCAGGACGGGATTGTTTTTCGTTCGGCGGTTGAGCACTTGCATACAGCGGCGGATTTCCTCGTCGCGTCCGATGACCGGATCAAGTTTGTTCTTTCGCGCCATCTCAATCAGGTCGATGCCGTAGCGCTCCAGTGCCTTATATTTGGCTTCCGGATTTTCGTCGGTGATTTTGCTGTCGCCGCGGATTTGTTCAATCGCCTTTTCAATTCGTTCCGGTGTAATGGAGTTGACGCTGAGCACTTCCTTGGCCGCACTGGGCACATCCGCCAGTGCCAGCAGCAGATGCTCAACACTTAAATACTCATCGCCCATCTGGTCGGCCTTGTTCTGAGCGTCCAGCAGAACCTGACTGTAGGTGTTATCCGGCATAATCTGTCCGCTGACCTGGCCGGTCGGCAGACGGTTCAGTTCGCTTTCAGTGATTTGCCTGATCCGGTCGGGCTTGGAGCCGATGGTGTTCAGCAGCAGGGCGGTCAGCTCCTGGTCACCTTCCAGCAGCGCAGCAAGCAGGTGCAGCGGCGAAACAACCGTATTGGACCGCCGCATTGCAAGCTGCTGGCTCGTGGCAATCGCCTCCTGTGCTTTCAATGTAAATTTATCAAAACGCATGGTCTATCGTTTTCCTTTTTCTTGTATTATCCAAATCGCATCATTTTTAAAGTAATCGTACATTGTTATTTTAAGTGAGCAAACACCGTGCCGAATTGGGGTTAAGATGCAAGCTCTTTCATTAAAAGCACTTAAATATGAGTCAAAAAAAACCAATATGCCAGAATGACAGTGAGGAAAAACCCAAGTTCGCGGTTTTCAACCAAACGCCCAAGGCGACAAAACGAAAAATCCTTTGTTTTTTGGTAGAATTCCTGCTATTATCAGACTATCCAAATGGTCGTGTGACCATGGAACCGCAACAAAATGAACGAAACAAGGATTATTTCAACCCGAAAGGGATAATCCACCGAACCGGCATGCAGAGACTGCCAAGGGCAGGCTTTTCTCTTTTTTTGGGGCAGAAACTCTTTCGACAGGGAGAATGACGATGGGAACACTTTATGTGTGTTTGGCGATGTTGTTGATGGGATACTGCGAAAACACATCCAATTTCACACCTGCTCAGGATACTGCATTTGTCAACGAGCTATTCGGTTCACCTGATCTGGACGGCAACGGAATGGTGACTATCTGCGATTTCGTGTTGTTTGCTGAGCAGTGGCTCAGAACGGATTGCGCTTGGCCGCAGTGGTGTCAGGGAGCCGATCTTAATCGTGATGGTGCCGTCGGTCTTCCTGATTTTTCCATATTGGCCGACTCGTGGCTAAAGAGCGCAAATGAACCCGATATGATATGGGTTACGATCAGCAATTCGGGCTTTAGTGGCCGGATGGGCCGGTACGAGACCACCAACGCCCAATATGCCCTGTATCTTAATGCCGCCCTGGCTTCAAATGACATTCGGGTTGAAGGCAGCCATGTCGAGGGCAGCAGGGGGCCTTATGAGAATCAAAACTATTACCGGTTGGATGGGCCCGGTAGTCCGGGTTTTGGGGCCACCAATGGCGGTGCATCCAGAATCAAATACAGCGACGGCCAATTTACCGTCGATAGCGGCTTTGAAAACCATCCTGTAACGTATGTCAGTTGGTATGGAGCGATGGTCTTTGCCCACTATTATGGCTGGCGACTGCCGACCGAACAGGAGTGGCAAGCCGTCGCCGGCTATACCGATGAACGTACCTATGCCACCGGGAACGCGCTCTATGACAGCGAAAGGTTCCTGGCAAACTACAATGCAAACGGAAGCGAAGATATTTCCCCCAAAGAACTTCCCAATCACCCCTGGGCCGAGCATGGCACCAGTGAGGTCGGCTATTTCGGGACTTTCGGGTACGGATTGGCGGATATGTCGGGTAATGTATGGGAATGGACCAGTTCAGACCTCGGTGCCGGGCGCGTTACCCGTGGCGGCGGCTGGAGTTACGCCCCTGTCCACTGCAGGGTGTCGTATCGAACCGGCTACATGCCTGCTGACATGGACAGTCGCCTTGGATTTCGCGTGTGCCGTTGAGGGTATGTTGGGACTTCAGTCTGTATTACCTTTTTTCGGAGGTTAAAAAAGGGGTATTTTTTTGTTTGACTTGCGTGCAAATCGGGCTACACTACGGGGCTTTGCAAGAGCGGATTGATTGAAATTCTCTACATGGAGGCTTATTCGTGGGATATCATTGTGTCGTATTGGTCAAGCAGGTACCGGATACCAAGCGGATTACCGGCCAGGCCATGAATGAAGACGGGACGGTCAATCGAGCGGCACTGCCGGCGATTTTTAACCCGGAAGACTTGAATGCGCTGGAAATGGCGCTGGGAATTAAGGATACTCACGGCGGGTCGGTCACGGTCATCACGATGGGCCTGCCGACGGCGGCTGATATGCTGCGCGAAGCGCTGTATCGCGGTGCGGATCGGGCCGTGCTGATTACCGACCGGCGGTGTGCGGCCAGCGATACGCTGGCGACAAGCTATATCCTCAGTTGCGGTGTGCGGAAGCTCAATCCGGATATCGTCCTGTGCGGCCGACAGGCCATCGACGGCGATACAGCCCAGGTTGGTCCGCAAACGGCTGAAAAACTCGGGCTGCCGCAGGTGACCTATGTCGAACACATTCTCAAACTGGACGGCACAACCCTTGTGGCCCGCCGCAATCTGGGCAATGGCTGGCAGGAGGTCAAAACCGCGCTGCCGGCGCTGCTGACGGTGGTGGACAGCGCCAATGAGCCGCGAGTGCCGCGGGCGTTGCGGCTGATGAAATGCAAGGCGGCTAAATGCCGTATCGAAATCGAGGCCATGGCCAAAGACAATCCGTCCGTTGATGTTGAAGCGATGTGTCAAATGCTGGACGACAAAGGGCTGCTGATTCATCAATGGGATCTGGATTATCTGGGGGCGGATTTGCAGTGGTGCGGTCGCGACGGCTCCCCGACCAAGGTGCATCGCATCCAGAGTGTTGTACTGACGGCCAAAGAAGCCAAGGATATCGAGCCGACCCAGTCGGGAATTGATGCAATGGTGCACGAATTGATCGTGGATCACACGATCGGTTAGGTTGGTTTTCAGTATTCAGTGATAGACAGACGGCGAATCGATAAGGATATTAAGATGATAGAAGTCAATAAACAGGGAGAGGTGTGGATCTTTGCCGAGCAGCACGCCGGCAAGCTGGAAGAAGTCCCCGTTGAGCTGATGAGCAAGGGACGCGAATTGGCCGACAAACTTAACGTCCCGCTGGCGGCTGTTTTGCTCGGCAGTCAGGTCGCCGATCAGTGTGAACGGCTCGGCCATTACGGGGCCGACAAGGTCTATCTGGCCGAGCATCCGCTGCTTGAGCATTATCAGACCGGCAGTTACGCCAAAATCATCTGCGGTCTGATTGAAAAATATAAACCGCAGATTGTGCTGTATGGCGCTTCTCCCTGCGGGCGCGATCTGGCGCCGCGTGTGGCCAGTACGATGAAAGCCGGACTGACCGCCGACTGCACCGATCTGCAAATCGGCAGCCATGAGATCAAAAAAACCGGTCAGGTCTTCGAGAATCTGCTGCTTCAGATTCGCCCGGCCTTCGGGGGCAATATCATCGCGACGATCATCAATTATGACCGCTGGCCGCAGATGGCCACTGTGCGCGAGGGTGTTATGCCGATGCCGACGCCGAATGTCAGCAAAAAGGCGCAGGTCGTCAAAGAAACTGTGCATCTGTCGCAGGACGATTTGGCCATTGAGATTTTGGCCGAGCATCGCCAGCAGCGCAAAGTCAACCTCAAGGCCTCACGCGTCATCGTCGCCGGCGGCGCCGGCGTCGGCAGCAAAGACAACTTCAAACTCATCTGGGATCTGGCCCATTGTCTGGGCGCAGCGCCCGGAGCCACCCGCGCCGCCGTTGATCTGGGTTTTATTGACCGCGACCATCAAATCGGTCAGACAGGGACGACCGTGCGGCCGATTCTGTATGTGGCCGCCGGCATCAGCGGCGCTATTCAGCATCAGGCCGGAATGAGCGAAAGCCAGAAGATCATCGCCATCAACAATGACCCCGAAGCGCCGATCTTCAGTATTGCGCACTATAAAATCGTCGGCGATCTGATGCAG
Organism: Anaerohalosphaeraceae bacterium; assembly: GCA_050309605.1. Lineage (GTDB taxonomy): Bacteria > Planctomycetota > Phycisphaerae > Sedimentisphaerales > Anaerohalosphaeraceae > T3Sed10-213. The sequence goes on along the minus strand of JBNRMN010000020.1, from coordinate 39,726 downwards.
GTCATTCCGATGATGATTAAAGCCATCAAGGAAAAAGTATAAGTGGCGCGGGCATCCTGCCCGCCGAACACGGACAAGACGACCGTGTATAAGCAGATTGATTTAAGGGATGGAATGAACCATGGGAAATTTTTATCGAGATAACGACGATATTCAGTTTTTGTTCAGACATCTGGACATCGGCCAAGTCGCCGCCTATGCCGAGGAAGGCTTCAAATACGCCGGACAGTTTGAAACCGCTCCCCAGGATGCGCAGGAAGCGATCACCAATTATGATCTGGTGCTCGATGCACTGGGCAAGCTCAGCGCTGATTTTATTGCGCCGCGCAGCGAAGACATTGATCGGCAAGGCAATATCCTGAATCCGGACGGAACGGTCAGCTATGCCCAAGGCATCGCCGAGTCGCTTAATGCGCTGGCCAAGGCCGATGTGATGGGCTTTACGCTGCCGCATCGATTTGGCGGGCTGAACTTTCCGAATTTGATTTACTCCATCGCAATTGAGATCGTCTCGCGCGCTGACGCATCACTGATGAACATCTTCGGACTCCAGGGCATCGCCGAGACGATCCACTTTTTTGCCGACGAGGATATCAAGCAGCATTATCTGCCGAATTTTGCCGCCGGCAAGGTGACCGGCGCGATGGTACTGACCGAGCCGGACGCCGGATCGGATTTGCAGGCAGTCAAGCTGCGGGCTTTTCAGGATGACGACGGCAATTGGTATCTGCATGGCGTCAAGCGGTTCATCACGAACGGCTGCGGCGAAGTACTGCTCGTCCTGGCCCGCTCAGAGCCGGATCGCAGCGGCGGTCTGGGGCTGAGTCTGTTCGTCTGCGATCGCGGTCCGAGTGTCAAGGTGCGGCGGCTGGAAGACAAGCTGGGCATCCACGGCTCGCCGACCTGTGAGCTGTATTTCGACAATACGCCGTGCCGACTGATTGGTGAACGGCAGCGCGGCCTGGTCACGTATGTGATGAGTTTGATGAACGGCGCCCGTATCGGCATCGCCGGCCAGTCGATGGGTATTGCCGAGGCGGCCTGGCGGATTGCCCGGGACTATGCGGCCAGCCGACAGCAGTTCGGCGGCCCCATTGAAAAGCTCCCGGCCGTGCGTGATATGGTCATTGATATGAAGATGCAAATTGAGGCCGGCCGCGCACTGCTTTATGAAACCAGCCGCGTGGTGGACTTTGAACTGGGGTTGAACAAGATCGTCGAAAGCCCCGACAACGACCCGGCTGCGGCCAAAGAGGCCAAGCAGGCACTGCGCAAGGTCAAGCGACTCGCGGCGATGCTGACCCCGATGAGCAAATACTACTGCTCGGAAATGTGCAACACCGTGACCTATGACGCCATTCAGGTGCTCGGCGGCAGCGGCTATATGCGGGACTATGCCAGTGAACGCCTCGCACGCGATGCCCGCATTACCACGATTTACGAAGGTACCAGTCAGCTTCAGGTGGTCGCGGCGGTACGCGGCGTCTGCGGCGGCACGGTCGAAAAATATCTCGACGAACTGGCGGCGCTGGACTATGCCGACGGCGTCAAAGACCTCCTGGCTCTGCTGGCCGAGGGCAAACAAACGCTCAAACAGTGCATTGACTTTGTTAAGGAACAGGGCGTCGATTATATGGACCTGGTCGGACGTCCGCTGGTGGATATGGCCATTGCCTTGATCAACGGCTATCTGTTCTGCGGCCAGGCCTCCAGCACGGTGCAGTTCGAGGTCGCCGCCGCTGAATCCGGCGACGCCGAGACCCCGAAAAAGCTGCCTATGACTCAGCGCAAACGAATACTGGCGCGGCGCTATATCCTCCGCACCGCCGCACAGATCAAGGCCTGGGCCGAACAGGTCAAAAGCGGCGACAAGAGCACCTTCCGCGAATATGAAGTGCTTGCCGGTCCCGTCCCCGAACTCGGATAAAGGGCATTGCCAATTTGGATGTATATCCAGAATAATAAAGCCTCGATCTGAACAGGTCGAGGCTTTTCGTTTTGCATGCAGGTTACGGGATATACAAACCCGTCAACGCATTATTCGGATAAGCCGTTTTTTTATCATGGCGACTGCCCCTGCCCCGAAAAGCAGAATCGAAGCCGGTTCGGGAATAACGGCGAAATTGTCAATCCCTGCAATCAGGCTGCCGTCGCCTGCAATGCGGACTTCGACCGTATAGACATTGGCCATCGTTGCCGCAAATGAGGCGCTGGGGTCAGCCGCAGGGTCCACATCATCATCCGTAATCCACCCCGCCGCTCGAGCATCCAAATCGGACCACGCGGGATTGAAAAGCACCGAATAGGTCTGCCAGGTATCCGGAAACACGGCGGTCAGCGGATAGCGCCAGCCGTTCTGTGCGGCATCCTGATAGCGAAAGCGGAGCCAGGCGCCATCAAAAAAGCGCCCGTGATGAAGATCACATCTACGGATGCGCCGGTAATGCCGGCGGCAATGTAATTTCCCGTGAAATCCGGTATATCCGTCATGGCGCCAATATCAAAATCATCGACGCCGCCTCTGCGTGTTTGAATGTGGCCATCCGGATTGCCTCCGTTTGCAACATAGACCACCACTGAACTGGTTGTATTGCCTGTCCATCCGGCCGCCGTACCTCCTTCCCAGTCTTCAACATGGGAATAGACGGCAAGGGCATGGCCCGCGATCATCAGAAAGACAGATATTATTATGTTCGCATTGTTTTTCATTGTCATTTCCTTTCACGTTAAAAGAGAGGTTGTAATTGCCGAGTGTGAAACAGCCTGACTTCTTGTGGGCGGTTTCGCAAAGCGCCTCGACGTTTTCGGAGCACCCCAAGTCCCCCCAGCAGCATCAGTGTTACGGTTGCAGGCTCGGGGACAATCTGTCCGCGGATTTCACCGCCGGGATGGGCCGGTGTATGGACATTGATATAAAGGTTGCCGTCAAACAGATTGTTTAATTGGTCCGCCAGGGTTGTGTTATTGCCTTCCGAAAGATCCCAAGCCGAAAAAACCGTTCCGGCTTCGGCGTCAATAACCAAGTCGCCGTTAAGATCATTGTTGATGCCGACAAATCCAAAGACTACACCTCCATTGACGCCTGCCGGAGCATTATGAATATGCAGGCCGGTCACCTCGTTAAGATCCAGGCCGAACAGGGTCAAATGGATGGTCAAGCGGGTCTGCTCGGCATTGAGCACAAGTGCTGCCGTACCGGTGGCAGTGGAATCGTTCGGCGGCACTTCGGCCGAACCGGTCAAAAACGCCTGAAAATCCCATTGTCCCAGAGCGGTGCAGCCCAGCAGCAAAAACAAACACAATCCCTTTACTATTTCATTTTTCTGATACATGGTTTTCTCCTTTCCGGATTAAGTATTTTTCGGCATACGGTTATTTGCCATTTGTTACAGTATGCCTTTGAATACTACAAAAGACCCTCGAAATGGCTATTGGGAAAACCCTTAAAATGTCGGGATATTTTGCTTACGCTGATTTCAATAACGACGTTCTCGTAACGTGTAAGCTTTGTCTTCAAGCGATGGGATGTTGGGATTGATTGGTGCGTATCCATGGGCGTGACGGGATTTGCCTGGGGTGTGCGAATTGGCTTTTTGGATTCGTGAAGAGTGTCCAACTCCTTGTAAAGTCACGTGTCAATCCCTTTGATGGGGCCATTTTCCATTCATAAACCTTTTTATAATGGGGTCTTAAATTAAAATCGGTTTTGGGGCTTTTCGCCATCGACAGTCCGGTGTATAATTGCCAAAACAACCCCAAGATGAAGAATCGAGATAGTTTACAAGGAGTTTGTTTTTTTGCGGTACGGCCTGCTTGGCCGTGTTCACGGGTGCTTACATCCGTGCCATGCTAAACTTACAGAGAAGAAATGGATATGTTATACTTTGTTTCTGAAGCAGCCATACGTCTCAAATTCTTCACGGCAGCGGCCTCTGCGCCGGGCGGTGTGAGCCTGTATGAGCATTTCTTCGCGGCCGGCGGGCCGATTGTCTGGTTTATCCTGCTGCCGATGTCGGTGGCGGTGGTGTATTTGGCGATTGAATTGATGCTCAGCATACGGCGGAAGCGTTTGCTGCCGGCTGACTTGGCCTCACGGATTGCGGCGCATGCGGCTCAATACGGAACGGTCAGGCTGGCCGAGCGGTTCGGCCGTCGTCCCGCGCTGGTCAGTCGTGCGGTGATTGGAGCATTTCAGCGGAGCCAGCAGCTTCATTCGGATGCCGCATCGGTGCGCCAGTTTGCGGCCGAGTCGCTTCAGGAAATCGGTCAGCGGCTGCTGCGAAAGGCCGAGTGGTGCCAGATTATCGGCAGCGTCGCCCCGATGGTGGGGCTGTTCGGGACGGTTTTCGGGATGATTCGGGCGTTCAATCTGTTGGGAATGACCGACGGCCAGCCCGCCTATGACCAGCTTGCCGCGGCGATTTCGGTCGCGCTGGTGACGACGTTTTGGGGGCTGATGGTCGCGATCCCGGCGTTGTTCTGCTACGGCATCTTTCGATCGCGGATCGAGGCTTGTATCGGCGAGGCGGCGATTGAAACGGATGTGCTGCTGGGGCAAATTTTCAAGATTCAACGTGTCACCGCCAAGCAGAACACCTCCGGACACGCTGCCGGGTCAAGGTCTAAGGGGAAAAAAGACGATCAAGATGAGACCGACGACAACGAGGCTGAACGTGTTCAGGATATTTTGTATATGACCGAACCGCCGCGTTCGTAAGCCAGGAGACCCAATGACCGGACGTTTTTTGCATCGTCGGTTTTCGGACATTGAGGGCGAGGCGTTTGATATGACGCCTGTGATCGATGTCGTGTTTCTGCTGATTATCTTTTTTATGCTGGTCTGTCAGTTTATCGTTGCAGACCGGTTCCGTGTGCAGGTTCCCGAACAGATTGTCTCGGCCGTGGCGCTGCGGGAAGATCAACGATTGCTGACGCTGACCGTTGCGCCGCAGGGTCCGGACGTGCTGTATGCGGTGGACCATGAACGTCTGAATACGACCGATGCGGCGGATGTGTCGGCGTTAATTACTGCGGCGATTGACGAGCATTATCGCGATACTCCGCCCGACCAGCCTCGAATCGTTCGATTGCGCTGCGACAGAACGGCGGTATTCGGCAATGTCCGTCCTGTCCTCGAAGGGATTGCCCGCAGTACCGCAACGGACGTGGACTGGGCGGTGCGGGGGAGGTAGAATATAGAATTTAGAATTGTGAATTGTGAATTGTGAATTCAGAGTGTACGCTGTTATACCGGCTGGGGGACGTTGTGTTCCTGGGCCGGTTCCTGGATGTTGTATTGCTTGAGCTTGGCATAGAGGGTCGCGCGGGTGATGCCCAGCAGTGAGGCGGCGCGGGTTTTTTGCCAGCCGGCCTCCTCCATTGCCTTTTTAACCAGTTCTTTTTCAGCTTTTTCGAGCGAAAAGTCCTTCAGGCCTCCCGTTCCGGGTTCCGGCGTTTGCAGCGGATTCGACTGTTCGGGGTTTAGAATGAGCGTGCTGGTGCCGATCCGGTCGCTGGCTTCAAGCAAAATCGCCCGTTCGATGACATTGCGCAGTTCGCGGACATTGCCCGGCCAGTGGTGGCGCAGCAGCATCTCGGCGGCCAGCTTGGTCAATCCCTTGATGCGTCCCTTCTTTTCAGGGCAGATAGTTGAGTTGCGGATGAAAAATTCAGCCAGCAGGAGAATATCGTCCCTGCGGCTTTCGCAGCGGAGCGGCGCCAGCGCGATCGGACAAATGGACAGCCGATAGTACAAGTCCCGGCGGAACTTGCCCTGTTCGACCTCATTGAGCAGATTGCGATTGCTGGAGACGACAATTGTGGCTTTGCATTCGATTTCTTCGCTGCCGCCGACTTTGCGGAAGGTCTTTTCCTGAAGCACGCGAAGCAGCTTGGCCTGCAACTCAGGCTGCATCTCGCTGATCTCATCGAGAAAGATCGTTCCCTCGCCGGCCAACTCCAAAAGTCCTGTTTTGTCGCGTTCGGCGCCGGTAAAGGCGCCTTTGACGTGGCCGAACAGCTCGCTTTCCAGCAGAGTGGCAGTCAGGGCGGCGCAATTGACTGCGACAAATGGACGCTCGTCGCCGTAGCGCATCAGGTGGACGGCCTGAGCGGCCAGTTCCTTTCCGGTGCCGGTTTCGCCGACAATCAGGATAGGGTTGCAGGCGCTTTGAGCCACCAGTCGAATCATCCGGACGGTGCGCTGCATGGCTTCGCTTTTCCCGACAATCGACACAGCCGGCGGGCAGTCCTCAACAAAAAAACGGTCATCGCTGTCGGCCGGACCGTTGAGCAGGCGGTCCATGATGACCCCCATTCGCCGTGCGTCGGCATAGCCGAAAACAATATTGAGAATACCGATTTGACGCAGCGTGTGTTCGTCTTCTTTGTCCTCTTGTTCACGAATGATGACGGCGGGGATGTGGATGTTGTCGCGTTGGAGCAGTCGGGTGCTTTGTGCTATTGCCTCGCTTGGTATCGCGGCGTCATATACAATTACGTCCGGTTCAATCGTGCTGACGACCTGTTGAATGGCTCCGATATCATCGGCGGCATACAACTCAGCAGCGAAAGGACGAGCCAATTGCTGCGCTTCAGGATGTTTCCCTACAACCAGAATCTTGTCAACAGCCATATTCCTTGTACTCAAAAAGGGATTTTCGTTTCGATACTGCTCCGATACCAAAGTAATGATGATGTCGGCTTAACCGGGAGAAAAACTTTAATTTTTTATGGGACGGTCCAATAAAAATTTTATTGGACAAGATTTGTTGTCCGGCCGGTTGAGTTATCGGACGTTTTAGGCGGGCTAAAGCAGGTCTGTGCGCGGAAAATTTTGCCGGACTATTCAGAGATTAAACAATCGCCGCCTTTTAGCAAGCTTTGCAAATATTCTGTAAGTCTTTGATTATGCGCGAAATAAGATCATTCTGGGGATATTTTTCGATGGCGCGGCACACCAATTGCAAACGGTCCTTATTGGCAACGTGTTTTTTCGGGCCGATGTGAACCGCAATGAACATGGGAATCACGTGATGACATTGATTAGTTCGGCACAACAAAAGATTGACTTTATGACGCTGCTGGTGACGGAGCTTCGGCATCAGAATCCGCTGGAGCCGATGGACAACCAGCAAATGGCCGCTCAGCTTGCGCAGTTTACGCAACTGGAACTGACCGAGAAAATGAACGGCAGCATTGATTCAATGAATGAGACGATGTCAAAGATGAATTCCAGCTTTGAAGGGGCGATGCTTGTGGCACAGATGGATTACGCCAAATCCCTGCTGGGCAAAACCGTTGAATATTATTATGACGATTACGATCAGATGCTCGAAGGCAAAGTCAATCGCGTCTTTTTCAATGAATCGGGCCATCTGACGCTTGAAGTGGAAAGTCAGGTAACTCACCCTGACGGTTCGGAGGCCATGGAAGCATTTTATGTTCGCCTGGATGCCGTTGATGGCATAAAACAATAAACCGAAAACCCCGGAACTGAATACCGTTTCAGGAGAACTGTATGAGCTCAGCATTATCCGCCGCCGTATCAGGATTAAAGGCACATCAGACCATGCTGGATGTGGCCGGTAACAATCTGGCAAACGTCAACACCACCGGTTATAAGAGCAGTTCGGTGACCTTTGCCGAGTTGCTCAGTCAAAATATTCGAGGCGCCACCGGGCCGACGGGCAATCTGGGCGGCACCAATCCGCTGCAAACGGGAAGCGGCGTGGAGGTGGCGGGCATCGCACGCAACCAGACTCAGGGCAACATCGTATCCACCGGCCAGGATCTGGATGTGGCGATTGACGGTCAGGGTTATTTTGTCCTGTCAAATGGTCAGCAGGCCGTTTATTCTCGCGCCGGCTCGTTTGCAATCGACGCGGATAATACACTGGTGGACCCGGCGACCGGATACAAGGTGCTCCAGTTGGACAACTCCACCATTCAGATTCCATGGGGTACGTCCATGCCGGCCAGTGCGACCCGCGAGATTGTGATGAACGGCAACCTGCGTTCGTCGGCCGACAGTAACCAGGCTACCTACAACAAAATTGTCTCCAATAACGGATTTACAACCAATTCGGGGGCCAACGCCGCCAACAGCTCGACGCTGCTGTCCGAGCTGGATCAATGGGGAACAGGCGGTTCGACCGGCTACGAATCGGGAAAAATTCTAATTTCCGGCATCCGCGAAGATGGAACAACGTTTGAAAATGAAGAGATTACGTGGTCTGCCGATGCGCGAATGGAGGACATTCTCGATCAAATCAGCGGGCTTTACAACAACAGTGTGGCGACGCTGGATTCCAGCGGACGTGTCGTGGTGACCGCATTGGACAGAGGTTACAGTCAGGCCCAGATTACCGGTTTGAGCTATGTCCCCGGCGGTACGGAAAGTTTGTCATTGCCGAGCTATTTTAATTACAGCACCATCGGCGGCAACGACAGCAAGACGTTCAGCATCACGATTTTCGACAGTATGGGCGAACAGCATGTGCTGACGGGGACATTCGTTAAAACCGATACGCCGAACACCTGGGATCTGGTCATCACATCCGTCAGCGGAGAGACAGAGGCCTCTTGGGGCGGATATGACATTTTGAATGATTCATCGCTGAATCGGCGCATTCACGGCATCGAGTTTAATACAGACGGTTCCTTTAAGGGGCTGAATTCGCCGGGGCAATCCACGACATTCTCGGTTCGTTTTGATAACAATCCGACGCCGCAGGAGATCACACTGGATTTGGGGACCGAGGGTGAATTTACCGGTCTGACGCAGTTTTCCGGCCAGTCTTCCACGGCCGGGGCGCTGACGCAGGATGGTTATGCGTCCGGCTCGCTTTCCAGTGTGAATATCGACCAGAGCGGAATGGTCATCGGAATGTTCACCAATGGTGTCAAGATTGATATTGCTCAACTTCAACTGGCGGTGTTTTCCAACGCCAACGGGCTGGAATCCGTGGGCAACGGGTATTTTCTGCCGACCGCCAACTCGGGCGACGCCACTGCCACCATTGCGGGCACCAACGGCGCCGGCACGATTCGCGGCCAGAGTCTGGAGGGGTCCAATGTGGATATGGCCACGGAGTTTGTTACGCTGATGCAGGCTCAAAACGGCTATCAGGCCAACGCGCGAACCATTCGGGTCGCGACCGATATTCTCCGGGAACTGACGAACTTGATACGGTAATGATGTGTTAAACGATGTCTTTATTGTTATTTCAATCTGTATGGATCGGTCTGGCCGGGCAGTTGACGCCCTATGAGCGGTTTGAAGCGATGCGGCGGCTGGATGCCGGCGGGCAGAGCCTGTTTACCAACAAGTGGTTTGTGCTGTTGGGCTGGTCAATGATCTTCATTCTGGTGCTGCTGCTGGTGGTGGTGCATCGGATGCGGATTGAAAAAGAAAAACGTCTGATGCAGCAGCGTTACGATGAATTGTCGGATCGGATGCAATTGACTGCCGCCGAGCGTGAGATTCTGGACGCGATTGCCGTTCGCACGGGATTTGCGCAAAAAGACGCCGTGTTTCATCACGCCGATGCGTTTGAAAACGGGTTGGCTCGGCTGATGCAGGATGTCTTTGCCGACGGACATAATTTGGTTTATCGCAAACGGCTTCAGGCGGCGGTGTATTCGATCAAGGAAAAACTCGGTTATGTCAAGCCGGCGCCGGTCAGCAGACCGCGCAGTGTAAAAGAACAGAGCAGTCGTCACATTCCGGTCGGCACCGCTGTGCGGCTGTCGCTGGCAGGGCATGACGAGAGCCAACAGGTACAGGGGCAAGTTGTGGCCAACGACCGGTATGAATTCATCGTCAGGCCGGAGATCCCGCTGGCCTGTCAGCCGGGACAAATGTGGCGATTGCGGTATGAGATCGGTACGGTTACGTGGGAACTGGAAGCTATTACCCTGGCCGCATCGGACAAGGGGCTGGAAATGAACCACTCGGATCGTGTTCATTTTGTGAATCGAAGGCGATTTCCGCGTGTGGCGGTGCGAAAAAATGCCGCCGTTGCGCGACTGCCGCTGTTTCGCAGCACTCAGGAGGCCGACGATTTGCGTCCGGTGTTTTTTGATGCGCAAATCAACGAGATTTCCGGCCCGTCGCTGCGCGTCCATAGCGATCTTGAATTAACGGTAAAAGATCGTGTGCTGGTGGTATTCGAGCTGGAGCCGAAACGGATCGTGCAGGACATTGCGCTGGTGCGTGATGTGCGACAGACGCCGTTGGGACGGACGGCGATTATCGAATTGGTGGGATTGAATGATCAGGCCGTGGCTGAATTGGTGCGTGTGACCAACCAACTGATCGGTCGGTCGGCGTCCGCGGCGGCCGATCAGGAAAACGAAAATACATTTGCGGAGGTATCCTGAGATGACAACGCCGATCAGTCAAATGGCGACGGGACTTCAGGCGCTGATGAATGAATATGAGACGGTGACGCATAATCTGGCCAACAGCGGCACAGCGGGGTTCAAACGCCGCGTCAACGCCTTCAGCGCGGAGCTGGAGCGGCAGCAGCGGCTGGGTGAAGAGCGCAGCCTGCTCAACGGGCGAATTGATGCGCAGGGAGCGATTGATTTTACGCAGGGCGCCCTGATGCGAACCGAGCGACCGCTGGATATAGCGCTGGAAGGAAAGGGATTCATTGCGCTGGATACGCCGCAGGGGCCGCTTTATACCCGCAACGGCGCGCTGTCGATCAATCTGCTGAATCAGCTTGTGGACAGTTCGGGTCGGCTGGTATCCGGCCAAAACGGGCCGATCGTGATTCCCAATGCGGTGATGGAAAGCGACATTCGCATTGACGCTGACGGAACGGTGCGCACCGAGCAGATGCAGATGGGGCGTATTCGGGTGGTTGAATTCGGCGATGCTGTCGATGAATTGACCCCGGCCGGACACGGCTGTTTCCGTGCGCCGGAGGATTTACCGCCGCAGGAAGCGGCCGATACGAAGATTCGGCAGGGATATAAGGAAAATTCGAATGTGCAGATGGTACACGAACTGACCAGTTTGATTTCGTTATCGCGTTTGTATGAGGCCAATATCAACGTACTTCGGAAAAATCGTGAAAACTCGGCGACACTGCTGGAAGTTGCACGAACCGCATAGCGTTTAACGCAGGAGAATCACAATGCTCAGAGCCTTTTCAACTGCCGCGACGGGCATGGATGCCCAGCAGACGATGGTGGACGTGATCGCCAACAATCTGGCGAATGTCAACACCAACGGCTATAAGCGCCAGCAGGTGAACTTTCAGGATTTGCTGTATGTCAAGATGCGTCAGGCCAGCCGCGAGATTTCAGCCGGTGTGACCGCCCCCAGCGGAATGGAGGTCGGCAGCGGTGTGCAGATTGCCTCGACGAATCGCGCCTTTACGGTGGGCGAATTTCAGCGCACCGGAAATGAATTGGATATGGCGATTCAGGGCGACGGATTTTTCCAGGTGACGCTGCCCAACGGCGAATTGCGCTATACACGAGACGGCGCCATTCAAAAGGACGCCGACGGTCTGTTGGTTAACGCCGGCGGCTATCAGCTCAGCCCCGCGATTACCATTCCGGAAGATGCGCTGGCGGTCGATATCGCCTCTGACGGAACAGTCAGCGTGGAGACCTACACCGGCACGCAGGTTGTCGGCTCGATCCAGCTTTATCGGTTTTCGAATCCGGCCGGTTTGACCGCCGAAGGCGGCAATCTCTTTCGTGAAACCGAGGCCAGCGGCGCGGCCGTTACAGGCACGCCCGGCGAGAACGGTTTTGGCACGATATTGTCACAGTATCTTGAGAAGTCCAATGTTCAGATGGTCAACGAGCTGGTCAATCTGATTACGGCTCAGCGGGCTTATGAAATCAATTCCCGCGCGATCCGAACCGGTGACAATATGCTCCAGCAATTGAATATGCTGATACGGTAATGGATTGACGGCAGAGATCAGAGGTCAGAAGACAGAGGTTAGAAATCAGAGGTTAGAGCATGTACAATAGCAGGCTATGGATAATCGGATGGCTTGTCCTCGGTGCAGCAGCAGCCGAACGACCGCTTCAGATTTATCTGCCGCAGGATATCCGGCTGGACGACCAGACGGTCGAGCTGGGGCGCGTCGGCATTCTGCTGGGCGATGCGGCATTAATCGAAAAAGCGCAGTCCATTACGCTGGGATCATTTGCGATGGACGGGCAGACGTTGCTGGTGGACCGCAACACGATTTTGAGCCGATTGGCTTCCGACGGGATTCGCCCCGCGCAGGTACGGATACGCGGAGCTGATACAGTGCGGATCAGACGGCATGAAATGGCGATTTCAGCCGATCAGATTACGGCCTGCGCAAAGCGCTATCTTGAAAATCGTCTCACTGATCAAAAGGCTGCCGAAGCGATTCTTGTCCGCCCGCCGCAGCCGCAGATTCTCAGTACCGACCGCGGCGCAGCGGAGTTGACGGTGATCGAAGACAGCCGGCAGGGCGGCAGTCTGCGGCGGATTCGGGTGGCGATTTTGCAGGACGGCGAAACGGTCGGCTCCGAAGATGTCTATTTCAATGTGCAGTATCAGGTCCGTCGGATCATTGCGGCTGAGGAATTGCCGCCGGGAACGGTGCTGACCAGCGAAAACATACGCATTGAAACAATTTCAAGTGATCAGCCCGAACAGGCCGACTGGACAGCGCCTTACGGGATGGCAACCACCCGACGCATCGCCGAAGGGTCGGTCATCTCCGACGCACTGCTTGAATCCCCGCAAGGTCCCGTTGTTGTTCGCCGACGTCAGCTTGTCATGGTGCGGATCGACAACGGCGCGTTGTTTGTTTCGGCGCATGGCGAGGCGATGGACGAGGGACGGGTCGGTGAAACGATTCGTGTGCGGCGCGGACAGCGGCCCCATGAGCGCATCATTGTCTGTCGTGTACAGGCTGACGGAACAGTAGAACCGGTACTTTGACGAAAGGAAAACACAATGATACGGAACAAAAAGCAGATCGTATGGGTTATGGTGATACTGCTGATGTGCGGTTCGACAGCGCCGGCCGCATCGATTTGGGCGCGCCGTACACAGACCAGCAAGCCGCTGTATGCCGACGACAAGGCCAATCAGATCGGTGATTTGCTGACGATTGTCATCAGCGAAGACCACAAAGTGGACAACAAGGTCAAACGCGATCTGTCCCGCGACAGCAGTCGGAAATTGGGCGTCGGGGCAAACGACATCAGCATTGAGCATGTGATGCCCAAAGTGCCCGAGGTCAATGTGGATTTGCAGTCGAGCAAGAGCCTTCAGGGCAAAAGCGATTATAAAGATGAACGATCGATTGAAGATTCGATCACCGTCGTGGTGATGGATATTCATCCCAACGGGAATCTGGTGGTCATCGGCACACGCAGCCGCGACGTGAATAAGGACAAGCAGATAATCCAGGTCAGCGGCATCGTGCGGCCCAGCGACATCCAGTTCGGCAACCTGGTTCGCAGTGAACGAGTGGCCAATTTCCAGTTGGTCGCTGTCAGTGAAGGCGTTACCGACGATTATAACAAACCCGGCTGGCTGGGCGGTTTGCTGGATAAGATTTGGCCGTTCTGAGGACTGATACCCAATGAACACTTGGCAGAATTTACAAGGCGTTGCGTCCGACCGACTCAGATTCGTGCGATGCGTTATGGGCCTGGTGCTGATGATAGGCGGCCCCATGCTCTGTGCCGCGCGAATCGGCGATGTGGTGGATGTGCACGGGATTCGCAGCAATCCCCTGATGGGGACCGGTCTGGTGGTGGGGTTGAACGGCACCGGCGACAGTGCCCTGCCCAGCGCCCAGATGCTGACCAGTCTGCTGCGGCGTGAGGCGGGCGTTACGCTGTCCCCGGCCGATTTACGATCGGCCAATATTGCCCTGGTGATGGTTACCGCCGAGCTGGGGCCGTGGGATCAGGAAGGGGCGACGATTGATATTACCGTCTCGGCGCTCGGCGATGCCAAGAGTCTGCAGGGCGGGATGCTGCTGGCGACGGAATTGAAAGGATTGGACAGCCAGGTATATGCGGTCGCGCGGGTGGCGGCCATCTCGACCAACTCATGGAATGTCGAAGGCCGAACGGGCAGTCGGGTGACCAAAAATCATCCCACTGTGGGGCGTATCCCCAATGGCGCCAATGTCGAACGCTCAGCGCTGTCGCATTTTGTCGAAGTGGTCGGTCAGCATCGCATTGTGACGCTGCGGCTTCGCAAAGAAAATTTCACAACCGCCGAGCGGATTCGTCAGGCTGTCAACAGCGTTTATCCCGACAGTGCCTACGCCTCAGACCCCGGTACGATTCGGGTGAAAATACCGGACGAGATCGGCATTGACCGCCAGGTTCAGTTTGTGGACGCCATTATGCAGATGGACGTGGAGGTCGATGTGCCGGCGATTGTCGTGATCAATGAACGGACCGGAACGATTGTCGTCGGCGGCAATGTCACAATTTCCGAAACGGCGGTCGCCCAGGGCGGCCTGGTCGTCCGCGTCAAAGAGCAAAAAACTGTCTCGCAGCCGACCACGCCGTTTACCGAAGGCGCGACCACAGCCATTGTGGATGACACGGCGATTGCCGTTGAAGAGCGCGAAGGGTCGCTGATTCGAATGCCGCGAACGGTAACGGTTGAGGAGCTGGCCAATGCACTGAACGCTATCGGCGCTTCGCCGCGCGACCTGATTGCCATTTTTGATGCACTGAATCGGGCCGGTGCACTGCACGCCCGGCTGGAGATGATGTAAGGGAGATCTTGATGGATAGTACACAACCGCTGCTCCATAAACCGGCGGTCGAGCCGACTCGGATGTGTCTGCACGATATGCCGCCGCAGGGCGAAGCACAGGACACGTCGCGCCGCGCTGAAGCGCTTCGTTCGACTGCCCGTCGGTTTGAAACGCTGCTGCTGCATCAGGTCATCAAGCAGATGAATGAAACAATTAATTACACCTCGCTGGACGAAGAGGATAATGCAGGCGACCAAATTCAGGGATTGGCAGGTTCGTTTATGGCCGACGCCCTCGGACAGAACGGCGGTGTCGGATTGTGGAAGATGATCTATGAAGATATGGCCCGAACGCAGGGGATCGATACCGCGCGTTTTCCGGCCGAAGGAAGCCGATTGAATGAACACATATAGCACGTATAACCAAACACAACAGCAGGCGATTATAGATGAACTGGAGGTCTTTCTTGACGCCCGTCAGGCCGAATTGCTCACGACCCTGGATCGTCTCGGCCAGTTGCGGGCTGCGGTGATTCGACGCGATGAACCGACACTGACGCAATTGCTCGAACAGGTGCAGCAGGACACGCGAGAACATCAGCGTTTAGATGCGGCCCAGCAGCGAATCGAACGGCGGCTGACCGAGGTATTTGATTCGCTCGGTGCGCCGGTGACCCTGTCGGGATTGTGCGATTGCCTTCAGGGTTCATGTCGTGCCGTCCTGCGGCAAAAGCAGCAGACCCTGCTTGAGCTGGCCGGTCGCGTCCGGCACGAAGCCGAGATGACCGAATTGCTGCTGCGTGAATGTGCCCGGTGCAACCGCTTATTGCTTGCTGCTATTCTCGGTGAGGATCGGCAGACGGTAACCTATGGCCCCCAGGGGCAGGGGCAATGGGATGTCCATCACGGTCTTGTGAGTATGAAACTGTAACGAGTCGGGAGTCGTATTTCGATGGCAGGTTATGAAATCGGTATCAGTGGAATCCATGCAGCCCAGAGAGCGCTGACGATCATCGGCAATAATATTGCCAATGCCGCAACGGAAGGCTACCATCGTCAGGAGATCAACCTGACGCCTGCTGCGGAGGCCTATACCAACGGCGTGATGGTCGGGCAGGGCGTCCGCTATGCCGGCGTAATTCGCAAGATTGATACCGTCCTGGAATCGGAAATCCTTCGGCAGGAATCCACCCTGGCGGAGATGGAACGTCGTCTCGAAATGCTGAGCACCATAGAAAGTGCGTTCGGTGAACTGAGTACCGAGGGACTGAGCACCGCCCTTGATCAATTTTTTGCGTCTTTTCAGGATCTGGCGATACGGCCGGAAGATGTGAATCTCCAAAGCGAAGTGCTCTCCAAGGCTCAGACCCTGGTCAGTCGGATGAACAATCTGGCAACGATGACGTCAAACTTGAACGAAATGGCGTATTCCGAGTCGGTGTCAACCGTTGACCGTATTAACCTGCTGGCCGAGCAGATCGCGTCGCTGAATCAGGAAATCTACAACCAGACGATTCGCGGCAATGTGCCGAACAATACACTGGATCAGCGGGACAAGCTGATTACGGAACTGGGACGACTGATCGGTATTCGCACCATTCCCCGCGACAACGGGATGATTGATATCATTGCGTCGGAGGTGTCGATCGTCGTTGGTCCTCAGGTGACCCGTCTGGAAATCGGTTTGGTCAATGATGAGCAGTATTACCAGTTGGGACTGCGTCCGGCCGGAACGGATGCCTATGACACGCACGTCCGCGGAGGCGTCCTTGGCGGCCTGTTTGAATTACGCAATACGCTGATTCGGGATATGGATGAACGTCTTGATGTGCTGGCCGGAACGATCATTCGCGAAACAAATCAATTACATGTGCAGGGAGTCGGACAGGACGGCTCGTTTACCAACTTAACGGGATGGACAATGCCCCGGACCGGCGTTTCGGATGTCATTCCGCCGATTCAGGCCGGGACATTTTACGTCCGGGTGACCGATGCGGAGGGAACGACGACTCGGGTCGGCGTCCAAATCGATTCCGATGATACCTTTGAAGAAGTCGCCGATAAGCTCAACGCCGTTGACGGCGTAAGCAGCAGCTTTTCCGGCGGACGAATTCACATTACAGCAGACGCCGGCGTGGCCTTTGATTTTTTGCCGGGCGTCGATTCTCAACCCGTCTTTGCGATGGAAGATTCCGGTGCGGGAACCGAGTCGGCCAGACCGACCATTACAATGACCGGCCGATACACCGGCGCCGCCAATATGACTTATATCGCAACGGTGGAGACCGAGCCGCCGGGCGAAACATCGGCAGTGGGCAATGGGACGATGCGTCTGGTTATTCAGACCGCCGAGGGCGAGGAGGCGGCGATTCTCAATATCGGCCAGGGTTATACGCCGGGCCAGGCACTGGAGCTGGCCGACGGTATCAAAATCGCCCTGAATATCAACGGCATCAGTCCGGGCTGCTTGACGGACGGAGACCAATTTGAATTTCAGGCGATTGCCGATTCGGACCCGACGGGATTCCTGGCGGCGGTCGGCCTGAATTGCTTTTTTTCCGGAACGGACGCCAACAGTATGGATGTGAGTGATTACGTGAAAAATGCCGGAGGCCGGATCGCCGCGACGCGCAGCCCTGAGAAAAACGGCAACGACAACGCCGTGCTGCTGGCCCAAATCGGCGATCAGCCGTTCGAATCGTTGGGTTCACTCAGCATCAAAGATTATTATCGTCAGACGGCTGTGGGGCTGGGCAATCAGATTTCGATCACGCAGATGCAGTACGAAAACGCCGACGGCGTGCTGCGCAGTCTGCGGCAGCAGCGCGAAGAAATCAGCGGTGTGGATATCAACGACCAGGCGGGTCTGATGATGTTGTATGAGCGGATGTTTCAGGCCATGGCGCGATATGTCAATACAATTAATGAAACGCAAAAGACGGTGTTGACCCTGACGTCATAAACGGACGGCGGGCGAAAGGATAATCCATGAGTTATTCACTGGATGCCATTTATAAAATGTCCAGTTGGGCGATTGCGAAAAATTCAACCGCGCTGGCCTCGCTTCAGCAAAGAGCCGCGACGGGGCTGAATATGCTTCGCGTGTCCGAAGATCCGGCCGTTGCCAATGGCGTGCTTGCACTACAGGGCGACAGCCGCACCAAATCGCAGTACCTGAAAACACTGGATGAGGTCATCGGCGTGCTGGATTTAAGCTCATCGGTTATCCAGAGCATTACCAATGAAATTGCCCGTGCGCGAGCCTCCCTGACGGCGACATTATCCGGCACCACCAGCCAGCAGCTTCGCAGTACCCTGGCGGCCGATCTGAATAATGCACTGGAGCAACTGGTGGCGCTGTGCAATACCGACCGCCTGAATCAGTATCTGTTCGGCGGCGCCGGTTCGGGCGTTCCGCCTTATGCGGTCGTGCGGGACGGGGACGGCAATATTGTTCGGGTTACGTACCAGGGCAGCCGCGAGGAGCAGAAAGTTGAGGTTGTCAAAGGCCTGGAAATGTCGGCTTTGCTGGTCGGCACTGACCTGTTCGGCGCCGACAGCCGACAAGGCCTTGAATTCTTCGGCGACACCGGTGCTGCGCCCGGATCCGGCGCCTCGAATATACGCGGCGATGTATTTCTGAACATCAGAGAAGCGGGCGGCAGTTACGAATTGTCCCTTGACGGGGCGCACTGGGTGGCGGTAACCGATGAAAACAAAACCAACGTGGCGGTGATTAACCCGACGACCGATGAAGTGCTCTATGTGGATGCGACCAATATCACCTCCGAAGGCAAAGAGCCGGTTCGTGCGGCCGGAACCTTTGATATGTTCAATATATTGATCAGCGCACGGGATTTGCTCAACAACGCCGAAGGGCTGTCCGAATCGCAGATTACGGAAATGATTGCCGGGACAGTGACCCTGATGCAGAATGTCGAGGAAAAAGTCGTGCGGGCGTTTCCAATCGTCGGCGGACGGGTGCAAACTCTGACCAGTCTGAGAGACAGCATTGACGAGATGAAACTGAATACGGACGAGGAAATCAGCCGGTTGTATGACGCCGATGTAACACAGGTGGCGATTGATCTGGCGCGTTATTCGGTGTTGTATGAAATGTCGCTGAATGTTGCCTCAAAAATGTTTCGAATGTCGCTGCTGGATTTTTTACGTTGATCGCAGACAGCCGACCGCAGGCAAGCGAAATGTGTGAGAATGGAACAGAACGAATGATGAATGCCGATGATTTGTATCAGCAGGCGCTGAACGAAGCGCGGACAAGCCGGACGGCTGCCGCACTGGAGCATTTGGACGCCTATTTGAATGAACGTCCTCATCACGGCGCGGCATGGAACGATGCCGGCGCAGTGCTCTATGCAGAGGGACGATTTGACGAAGCGATTCAATATTTTCGTCGTGCCATCGAAACGGATACGTGCCCTGTGCAGGTCTATCGCAATCTGGCAAAAGCGTATGTTGCGGCGGGTCAGCCGTGGCAGGCGATGCGCTGGTTTGACACACTCTGCTCGGAAGGGCTGCTGGATGAGGGCCTTGTTCAGCACATTGCCGACGGTTTTATTGCTGCGGACGAACCGGCCTCGGCTATGGACGTGCTACACCGAGGACGCCGTGCACTGCCTGAGGCGTGCACACTGGATGCGCAGATTGCCGCCTTTCGGGCCAAACGTGCCAAGATCGCTTTTTTTATTGGCGGCGACGGCGCGAACTTCCTTAACGATATCATTGAATTTACCCGCCGGCGATACGAAGTGCGGATCTTTGAGGGCGGATCTGAAAAACAACTGATGGAGCTGATGCAATGGAGCGATATTTCGTGGTTTGAGTGGTGTACCAATCTCGCTCAAATCGGCACATCGCTGCCGAAAGTCTGCCGCACGATCATTCGACTGCACCGCTACGAGGCCTATGACCCCTGGCCGGCTCAGATCAACTGGGATCATGTCGATGTGCTGGTCACAGTCGGCAATGAATGGGTTCTTAAGGCGGCAGAGCATTGGGTCAAAGATATTCGCAGCCGTGTGCCGATAGTGTGCATTCCCAACGGCGTCAATCCGGAGACCCATCCCTATACCCCTCGCCGTCCCGGCAGAAATATCGCGTTCATTGGTGCACTGCGTATGGTAAAAAATCCGATGCTGCTGTTTCAGTGTATGGCGGCGTTGAAACAGAGAGATTCGCGCTATCGCCTTTTTATCGCCGGGCAGGTGAAGGAATTGCTGATGCAGCACGTTTATGAACATACGCGCTTGGCGATGGGCTTGGAGGATGTGATTGTCTATGACGGATTTCAGGATGATATTCCGCGCTGGCTGGCCGATAAACAGTATCTCGTCTCCACCAGCGTCATCGAAGGATGCCCCATGGGGATACTGGAGGCGATGGCCGCGGGGGTCAAGCCGGTCATATTCAATTTTCCCGGCGCCGAAGAGCTGTTTGGCCCGGACTATTTGTTTACCACGCCGGAGGAGTTTTGCCGGCGAATTTGTGAGCCGCACTATGATTCGCAGTCCTATCGAGCTTTTGTGGAGCGGCGGTATCCACTGTCGGCGCAATTGTTGCGAATCAACGAATTGTTTGCGATGTTTGAGAAAAATCCCAGGGCGGGGACATCTGCACAGCACACGGCGAAATGTTCAGGGCTGGCGGCACTGACTGTCTGAAAACTTGACAAACGGCTTCGAAAATCGCCCTGAGGGCACGCATACAGCCCAAAAACAGCCGTTGGCGATATAGGCACGCCGTTTGCACACGACGCTTGTAAACGTGTTTTTGTGAATCGGGAGTACCAATATGAATCCACAGCAGCTTACGGCCATGCATGACCAGGCGCTGACACTGGCCGAATCAGGCCGGTACGAAGAGGCATTGAAGGTGTTAAATGATTATCTGCGCCATCGGCCGCAGGACGGTCAAGCGCTCAACGACGCCGCAACCGTCTTGTTTTGTTTGGGGCAGGGTCAACAGGCCATCGCCCTGTACGAAGAGGCCTGCCGATGGTGTACGAGCGAACAACTGGCTCAAGTGCAATGGAATTTATGCGAGGCGTATCTTCAGGAAGGACGCGTCGCCCAGGCCATCGGCCTGTTTGATCAGATGGAGTCCCGCGGTCTGCTCAATGTGGATATGCTTCATCGTGCCGCAGATATGCTGCTGAAAAAAGAGCTTCTCGGACCGGCGGTGGAACTGCTGCTGCGGTCGCTCCAGATGAACCCTGATCAGGATGTTCTCAAGTCAATGATTGAGGTGATTCGAAGCCATCGTGCAAATACGGCGTTTGTGATTCATCGTGAAACTACCCTGACCCGCCGGTTGGCTGACGGATTGAGGCAGCGACTGCCGCTGGCGGCGGTTGAGCAGTCCAATGGATTGGAATCGGCTCAGCTTCCTGCTGAAACGGATATCGCAGTCTTTTTTGGATGCGGACGGAGGCTGGTTGACGTCTCAAAGCAGGCATCCCCAATACGGATGGTTGCCGTTTTGGATGTGCAGGATTTGGCCGGCTCTGAGCTTCGCGCGGTCACGTGGCGGAATGTCCAAGCCGTTATTTTATGCGGCGGACAGCCACTGGTGCAGGAATTTTTCGAGCATATCGGACAACCGCCTGCGGGGTTGTCCGTGCTGACGGCCGAGCCGGTCATCCATCCCGAACAGGCGACCTTTCAACCCCGCAAAAAGGGCAAACGTATTGCCGCATTCGGGCCGTGGGACGCGCGGCGAAACCCGATGTTTGCCCTGATGTGTTTTCAAAAACTGCACTATCTGGACCCCGATACCCGACTGCATCTGGGGGGGCAATTTGCCGATGCCGCCGCGGAGCATTATGTTCGGCATTTGATCGAAACACTGGAACTGGATAATGTCGTCTTTCTGGACGGGCCGATTGGCGATATGAAAAAGTGGCTCAGAGACAAACACTATGTGCTTTCAACCTCGATTGACGGGGCGGGAATGGAAGACCTCTGGCAGGCCATGGCGTTTGGACTGCGCCCCGTGGTGCATCGTTTCCCCGGCGTTGAGCAGCGGCTGGACAGCGCTTATGTGTTTACCCTGGCGGAAGATTTTTGTGACCAGGTCTTAAACGGTCCGTATGATGCGGCCGCTCATCGTGCATATGTTGAACAGGTTTGTCAGGAAAGAGGGCTGGAACAGGTTCTGATGGATCACATTTTCCAGTGGGAACAGGAGCTGGATATTGTCGGGCGGCACCGGATGAAGACACAATCGCTGACGACGGAACCGGCGCAGGAATCACGAATTCCGCCCGTGGGCCAAACGCAATCGATGAATCATTCGTCAATTGAACAAATTGCCTCGTCGGCGCTGGCAGCGACCGGGCGGCTGCAAAGGACTTGTCTCGATTTACAGCCGAATGAGGAAACGGCGTTTTTTGAAGCGGATGCTTCGGAGATGCCCGTCGTACAGGATGATCCTTTCCTCTGCGGCGGCCAGGGAGGCCTTTCGGTCGAAGAATTGACGGAGATACGACGCCATAATATGCAGCGACGGCGAAAAGCACAGACCAGTCATTTATGAAGATGTCGGAAACGAAACAACAGGGGCCGCTTGTCAGCGTGCTGATCAGTACGTATAATCGTCCGCAGTATCTGGTTGGGGCGCTGGCCGGGGTTTTTCAGCAAACGTGGCGCCCTTTCGAGGTCATTCTCGTCCGCGACGGCGGGTTGCCCGTGCGCGAGGCGATTGCCGAGTTTGCCGATGATCCGCGACTGAAGCTGATCGACCGCGACAAAAATCACGGCAAGCCCTATTCGCTCAACGAAGCGATTCAGCACGCACGCGGTGAATATATCTGCTACCTTGACGACGACGACGTGTTTTATCCGTTTCATATTGAAACGCTGATGAATGCACTGCTTCGGCAGGATCGCTGTCAGGCGGTCTATAGCGATTTATATAAGACGCATTGTCGGGTGATGTCGGACGGCCGGCGGATCGTACTGGCCAAAAATGTAGAAGTCAGCCGCGATTTTGACCGTATGCTGATGCTGCAATTCAACCATGTGCTCCATGTCAGTCTGCTGCATCGGCGCGATCTGCTTGATCAGGCGGGGGGGTATAATGAGAAACTCAATGTCCTGATTGACTGGGATTTGACGCGGCGATTGTGCTTTTATACCGATTTTCTGCATGTGCCGATCGTCACCGGCGAGTTTTACGCTCCGGTCGGCCAGTGCGACCGAATCTCGGTGCAGCGTCGCAAAAATGTCAATGAGTATCTTTGGAATCTGATGGCGATTCGCAGCACACGTCCGCCCAAGCCCTGGCCGTGCATGCATGATTTGTCAATAATTGTGCTTGGATCGGACGCCGCGGCGATATCCCGAACCGTTCGGGATGTCTGGTCGCATTCGTTTTATCCATCCCAATTTTATGTGCCGTTGACCCCGACGGAGCAAAGCGGTTTTTCGTCATCGGTGCCGAATCGGGTTGTCGTGCCGGTGGAGCCGAACGCAACGCCGCAGCAGCGTGTTGATGCGGCGCTGGAAGTGTGTCAGGGCGATTATACGGCCATTGTGCCGTGCGGGATTTCAATTCCATCCGGCGAGTCGGCGTTTTTGGAACGGTCGCTGAATCCGTTGCTGACTTCTCATCGGCAAGAGATCGCTTATGAACTGGTGGAAGCGACGCCGGAATGCTGGGGGGCTGTGCTGCCGACGTCGGTGCTTCGCTCGGCACGGCGTTTGCACCCGCATCTGTCGATTCAGCAGGCGCTGCAGGCCGCAGGAATCGAGGTGCAAAAACCACAGCTCCAGGCGTATCCGTTCCAATTTGATCTGGCCCTCGGCGTTGCCCGTCAATATGAGTGCAGCGGCGACTGGAACAGCGCGATCCGGCTCTATGAGTATGCCGCTGAACACGGCGGCAATACGCTCTGGATGCAGACGCTCAAAGCCAATGCCCTGTATCGGCAGTCGCGCTGGGAAGCGGCCGCATTGCTGGCCGAGCACTTGTGCCAAACGGCTCCGACCGTCGCCCGCTTGATGATTGCGGCGCGATCTCGACGCAAACTGAACGATTTTTCCGCCGCGGCTGCGCTGTACCATCGCGCCGAGGCGATTCTTGACGGAACTGTCCCGTACCCCCAAGGCCGTGTGAATGCGGCCGCTGAAGAGACGGCGCCGGATAGTGAAACCGCGCCCCGCCAACAGGAGAGACTTGTATGGATGTCGTAGAAACACAAACGCCGGATCACGGCTGGACGCAGCATTACGAACTGATGCGCGAGATGGGCGATTGTTATACCCAATTGGGCAAGTTTGAGCAGGCTCGCCGGTGTTATGAAAAAGCCGCCGCGCTTGAGCCGGACGAAGACGGCCCGTATGTCGGTACCGGAGTCATTGCCCTGCAGGAAGGGCGGCTTAACGACGCCGAACTGGCGTTTCGCGTGGCGCTGCGGCTCAATCGACGATGCAGCCGTGCCTGGGCCGGGCTGGCGATGATTCGACAGGAAAACAACAATCTGCCCGAAGCGTTTGATTTCTATCTGAAAAGTCTCGATCTAAACAGCGACAACCTGACGGCGCTGCTGGGGCTGTTTCAGGTGTCCTGTCAGATGGGATCGTTTGCACGGGTGATCGATTACCTGAACGTTTATCTGGATATGCACCCCGGCGATACGGCGGTGATGTTTTGTCTGGCGACGCTGTATGTCAAGGAACATAAGCCGCAGCAGGCCCGACGACTGCTGGAGGATATTCTGGTTCTTGAACCCCATTATAACGACGCCTGCAATTTGCTCGAAGAGGTCGAGCATATGCAGGCGCAAACTGCAGGAGTTTCAAAATGACACACACCACGACCGACCGAGGACCGGCGATGAACGCCGCCTGTCTTGAAGACTTGCTGAACCGCCAGATTGATCGGCTCCGCCGTTACGATCTGGATGCGGCGATGGCCTGTGCCGAACAGGCCGAATCGATTGCCGCCGAATTGACCCGCAGCGGTTTTCTGGACAAGCCGGAAAACACCGAACTCAAATCCCGTATTCAGTCGCTTTATCGCGAGCTGATGCTGGTGATCGCCTCCGAGCGGCAGGAAGTCTCTGATAAGCTGGCTCAAATTCGCAACGGCATCAAGGCCTTCGAACGGTATGTCGAAAAGTAAAGTAAGGTATCAATCATCAATCCTCTGTGGACGAAGTCTCTGGGTGTCAGCATGATGAAAAATTACTGCATCAGACCGGATTATATCAGCAGAAGTCAGACCGCATTTAAGGATATGTGCAGCCGGTCGAGCGGTTATCAGCGAAAGGTTTATGAGATAGCTCGATATATTGCAGTCAAGCAGAATCTTCGTACAGTTGTTGACTTTGGCTGCGGCGGTGCTCAAAAGCTCTTGGAATTTTTTCCGGATTTTCAGATTATCGGAGTCGATCTTGAACCGACTGTTTCCCAATTGAGAGACCGCTATCCTCAATATCATTGGCTGACTCCGGATCAGACGTCCGAAATCATGAATGCGGACCTGGTGATTTGCGCCGATGTGATCGAACATGTCATCGATCCGGATGAGGTGATTGAAGCCATTGGACAAATGAATCCCCGGTTTGTCGTTTTTTCGACGCCGGATCGGGACTATTTGGTAAAACACTGTCATCATAAACAGGCGGGGCCTCCCCAAAGCATTTACCATGTGCGGGAGTGGACGGTTCAGGAATTTTATAACGATATGTCGTATCATTTCAAGATACTGAAACACATCAACGTGCCAAATGTTGATCAGGAGTGTCAACTTATGATTTGCACATTGAAAAATGACGTTGAATAAGACAATGGTAACGTATCAAGTCGTATCGCCCAACATCAGCGTGTCGAGGACCCAATGAAAGTCGTACTGGTATTGCCTGATCAAACCAAGCTGGATGAATTGAACGGCTGGTGGTATCCGCCTCCGAGCAAACGCAAGGGCAAGCCGCGGCTTCCTTCGCTGGGCATGCTCTACTTGTGCAGTGCCATTGAGTCCGATCATGAGGTGATTTACATTGATAATTCGACACATAAACTGTCAGATCATAAACTCGTCGAATGTATTTTAGAGCACGCCCCTCAGGTGGTGGGGTTTGGCGGCACCATGCTCGAATGGCCGCAGGCTTCGACCGTAGCGGCAATGCTTAAATCGATGCAGCCGCAGATCATCACAATCTATGGCGGTCCCAATGCCACGGTTCGTCCCGAAAAGCATATCCGGTATTTTGATTATGTATTTCGGGGTATGGCGGAAGCGTCGTTAAAAGACTTTTTGGAGCGTCTGGAGCGCGGCCAGGTTCTGGAAGGCGTCGCCGGCTTGTGTGCAACATCATTCAAGACGCTGGCGGCGCCGGCGGCCATACAAGACCTGAATACGATTCCCCGGCCGGCTCGACACAAGATCAATCTAAACCATTATCGCCGAGACTTCATCAAGCTTGCCTTTCCGACCGATGTAGTTGTCGCTTCACGAGGCTGTCCGTTCGATTGCCGCTTCTGTTCTTCGCAGTATATTTGGGGACGCCGCTATATAGCACGCAGCGCAGATCAGGTCATCGAAGAAATCAAGCACATGAAACAGACTTACGGCACACGATCCATTCACTTTCGTGAGGACAATCTGACTGTCAATCGGGACAGGCTGACGGCGCTGTGTGAGAAACTGGCGCAGCTCGATCTGGAATGGACATGTCAATCCCGAATCAACAGTCTGGACGAATCCGTCGTAAAAATGATGAAAGACGCCGGGTGCCGTCTGATCAGTTGGGGTTTTGAGTCGATTAACGATTCAACCCTTCAGTATATGCGCAAACGGCAGACAGCCCGGCAAGTGGTCGATACGATAGAACTGTTTGAAAAAGTCGGTATGTATTATACCGGCGGATTTATTGTTGCCACGCCCAATGAAAGCAGACAGGAGATACTCAACACGATCCGATTTGCGCAACAGGCGGCTCGGTTGCCCTATTCCTGTATGGACGGAACGGTAGGTCGTTTCGTGGGGATACCGATCTCAGAGATGTATGAGCAAATCATGCGGGACGGGCTGGTTGAATACAACTGGCAGGATGGCGAGATGCTTTTTCCGAGAACCTATCAGATGTCATCCGAAGCCGTCGATGAGCTGATCCGCCAGGCGTACGGCGCTGCCGATGCAGCCGATTCACCGCAGCCGGCGGCCGCTGACAGGAATCCAAAAACCTCTGTCATTTGTCCCAAACCGGCCCCGAAAGCAGCAATTACGCGATACAGCATCGATGAAGGACAGCTTGCGTCCGTTGACAATTTAGCCGATAAAGTGACGGTAGTCATTCGTTCCGTAGGCGAGCGGACCGAAGGACTGTGTTATGACCGGTTGCGATGTCAAATTCCTGAAAATAATATCCATATCATTCATGAAACTCCCTTTTCACAGGCTTTGCGAAAAACCTTTCACATTGGATTGCAGGACAACCGCCAATGGCTGTTTGTTGTGGACGCGGATGTATTGGTTATGCCGCGAATTGTTGATAAGATGGTTGCCTATGCCGAGACGCTGGACGAGAAAGTCTTTTGTGTCATCGGTATGATCATTGATAAGTTCCTGCAAAGTCCGCGAGAAGGCGGCATTCATCTGTACCGTACAAAATGGCTCAGACAGGCCGTGTCCTTTGTGCCCGACCCGTACCAGGCGATTCGCCCGGAAAATTTTGTTATCCGGACGATGAATCGCAATGATTTTCGTCTGGTCAGAACCGATGCTCTTACCGGCCTTCATGATTTTGAACAGTTTTATCGGGACATCTACCGCAAGGGCTTTATCCATGCCGTCAAAAACAACGAAATGGTTTTGGATGTGATTGACCTGTGGCGAAAAAAGGCCGCCGCGGATCCGGATTATCAAGTCGCCCTTGCCGGATATGAGGCCGGCAGGCAATACGGCGGCAGGACGTCTATCGATGTCAATGCCGCATTTATGGATGCGTTTGAGCAGTCGCTGCGCAGCCTCGCCTTGTCGGAAAAGCCCCCGCTGACAGAAAAACGTGTCCTCGGCACGACGGTGTCATCGGAATCCGATACGTACAAGATGCCCTGTTCGGTGCCCGGACCGAGGGACACGGTGTCTTCGAACACCGACAAGAATGGCGACCGAATCCTGGCCCAGGCCGACGCCTCGATAGAGCAGGGCGACTGGGCCGAGGCCATTCGGCTGTATCAGGACGTCATCGCCATTCACG
Organism: Anaerohalosphaeraceae bacterium; assembly: GCA_050309605.1. Lineage (GTDB taxonomy): Bacteria > Planctomycetota > Phycisphaerae > Sedimentisphaerales > Anaerohalosphaeraceae > T3Sed10-213. The sequence goes on along the minus strand of JBNRMN010000020.1, from coordinate 11,764 downwards.
GGGAGCATACACCTTCCGAAGTCTATCATCGCTTGAACGAGGCCTATCGCAAACAGACCGCTTTCCCTCAAGGCAGCGATCAACAAGAGCGGCAAAGCGGCTCTGCGGATAAACATCACCTGCTGGCACTGCTACATCGGTCTGTGAAACCGGAATTGTATCTGGAAATCGGTGTCCAGCACGGCCGGAGCCTGGCGCTGGCTCAATGTGCCGCCGTGGGTATCGACCCGATGCCCGATGTGCGAGTTCCGCTGTCGACAAACACGACATTGATGACGATGACCAGCGATGCCTTCTTCAAAGATCAGGCTCCCTCGGTGTTGAAACAGGCGCCGGATCTGGCATTCATCGACGGAATGCATTTATTTGAATATGCCCTGCGTGATTTGATACACGTTGAAAAGTATTCAGCGCCATGGACGCTGGCGGTGATCGATGATATTTTTCCTAACCATCCGGATCAGGCCGAGCGGCGAAGGCGAACACGCACCTGGACCGGAGATGTGTGGAAGTTGTTTGAAATTCTCAAGCGGTATCGGCCGGATTTGTTTCTTTTGCCTCTTGATGCATCACCGACGGGGCTGTTGCTGATCGGCGGCCTGGATTCGAACAATCGTCTGCTGTCGGATCAATACGACGCCATCGTCAGGCAATACGCCGCGGAGGAATCGCCACCTGCGGACATCCTGCATCGTCAGGGCGCACGATCGGGCAGGGATGATGCTGTTTGGCGGTGTCTGTCGGTTTGGCGTCACTGTCGCCGAAGGTCGATAACGCCGCGGGATGTTGCTGACGCGCTCCGGGATGCGGTGTCGAGGCGGACAGGAATTCCGGATGAATCGGTTAATACAGCTCACAAGGTCATTTTGCCGACGATCTGTCAGAATCATCAAAATCACAAAACGGCTCCTGATTTCCTTTCTTGTCGAGACACAAGCCGCGGCAGGGTGATGGTTTATACGGCCATATCCGATAATTACGATGGACTCCATCGGCCGCACGTGATCAGTGAGCACTGTGATTATGTCTGTTTTACCGATAATCCGAACTTGACCTCGGATGTCTGGAAGATGCGTCCGTTTCCGGTGCTGATGGATGATCCGGCGCGAACGGCCAAGCTGCCCAAGCTGCTGCCGCATCTGCTGTTTCCCGACTATGAAATCAGCGTCTGGGTGGACAGTAACCTGGCGATTCGCGGCGATGTCGGTCGATTGGCTCGGCAGCTCCTGACCGATCATTACCTTGCCCTGTTTCGGCATCCGGAAAATCGGTGTTCGGTGTTTGATGAGGTCAAGGCCTGCATTCGGCTCGGCAAAGACGACCCCGACACGATGGTTAGACAGGTGGGTCATTACGTCTCGGAAGGCTTTTCCGGCCGCGCTGCCCCGGCATGCGGCATCCTGTTTCGATGCCACCACAATCCGTTGCTGATTCGCGCGATGGAAGACTGGTGGCAGCAGGTCAACCGTTTCAGTCGCCGCGATCAGTTAAGTTTTGAATATATCGCCGAACAGCACAAACTCAACTATCTTCTCATTGATGAGGATATACGGCACAACGGCTGTTTTCTCTGGAATAAACATCTGCGTTCCGGACGTGGAATCAAACAGCGAACCATTGAAGCTCAATCAAAATCGGACTCAAAAGCGTGCGCTCCGCAAGGCCATGCGAACAATGAAGTATCCGTCATCTAAGGCTGTTTTCGCACACAAGCAATAGGCTCGCACAATGAACCAAACGGATTTGAACAATCAGGGGCTGATCAACTCGCCGATGCGGTCTTCGGAGGCGATGAAGATTGCCGTCAAGACCTGTACACCGTCCAAACAGAATTATTTATGGGGTGATACGTGGTTTGCGATGGGGTTGGCCAAAGCCTTTCAGCACAGTGGACATCACTGCGCGATCCATTATCGGGAGGACTGGAATCAAACGGACGAGGAGTTTGACCTGACTATTCACATCAAGGGATTGACGACTTACCGACCGGCGGGCGGCGGGGTGAATGTGATATGGCTGATCAGTCATCCGGAACTGCACACGCCGGAGGAATTGAACCAATTTGATGCGGTCTTCTGTGCATCACGGCGATATCTGAATCATATCCGCCCTCATCTTCAGCGTCCGTGCTTTTATCTGCCTCAGGCCTTCGACAGTACCCTGTTCAGGCCGCCGGCCAATCCGCCTCGTCAAGAGATTGATCTGTTGTTCGTCGGAGTAAACTACTATCGCGACAAACGCCGACGTATTATTGAGGATGTACTGGCCGCCGGCAACACCTATAATCTCTGGATTATCGGGCAGGGTTGGCAGGGTCTTGTCGATCAACACTACATCAAGGGCGATTATATCTTGCCACACCAATTGCCCGACCTGTATGCACGCGCCAAAATCGTTCTTAATGACCACCATGATACAATGCGGCAGTGGGGTTTTGTAAACGACCGGACCTACAATCTTGCCGCCGTCAAGGCCTTTCAAATCGGCAATGAGATGCAGGAGCTTGAACAACTGGGTATTGTGACCTATCGCAGCCCGCAAGACCTTGCTGTTCGACTGGATCACTATCTTGCCCATGACGCCGAAAGACAATGGCGAGCGGACATTACGCACCGGCGATGCGAACATGTGACCTTTAATCACGCCGCCGAGCACATTCTGGATGCGGCCCGCGCACTGCGCAAACCGTTGATGGCAAAGCCGATCCAGCCGGCAATTCCCGAATCGGCTTCAATTATATCCGCTTCGAATACACCGTTGGTCAGTGTGATTATGCCGGCGTATAATTCCGAACGATTCATCCGTGAGGCAATCGACTCGATCCTGGCCCAGCGTTTTGACGCCTTTGAATTGATCGTGGTCGATGACGGCAGCACGGACCAGACCGTGCCGATTATCCTGTCGTATCAGGACCCGCGGCTGCGGCTGATTCGTCAGGCCCATCAATATACCGCCGCCGCAACCAATCGCGCGATTCAGGAAGCGCGCGGCCAATTCATCCTCGGCGTCGATTCAGACGACAAGATTGAGCCGAGTTATCTTGGACAACTGGTCGAAACGGCCAGGACGTATCCCGATTTTGATTATTATTACCCCGAAATCTTCAAGCTGATGGACGCCGACGGTCGGTTCCAGGAGCCGTCGTGGCACTATCGCGATTTCGAAGAGGCCTCCATCCTGCCGGCGTTTTTGTTCACACGCGGCTTTTTGCCGATCCCCCATCCCGGCGCACTGAAACGGCGAGCGATGTTTGAACGCACCGGCCTGTATCGGGATCAGAAAAATCTCATCGACTTTGAGTTTATGACGCGAAATGCCCTGAACATCCGATTCAAACGCGCCGTCAATGCGGTCGGCTACTGCTATCGCTGGCGCCCCGACAGCATCAGCCGTCAAATGGAGCACCGCAATCGGCACGCCGCGGCGGCTCTGGAAGCGATGCTCGATCAGTATGAACCGCACATCCTGTGTCCACCGCTTGGGGAGGTACCACCCGAGCAAAGACGAATCAAATTTTTACGATTTGCCGTGGGTGTGTTTGAGATTCACGCCAAAAGCCACGCCGAGCAGGGCGGACAGCATTATCATCATGTTGCGCAGCGGTTATGGAGAGACTTGCTTCAAATCGATCGCAAATCCATTTATCGGACGCAGCATCAAGAGGTCCAAACGGCTGTCCCATCTGATCGGCCAACGATAGATACAGCGAACATACCGAGCCGGTGATTATCGGACTTGAGCGTTTGCCTGATCAGCGCACATGCCCTGAAGAGTGAAAAAGAGTGAACAAAGTCCTCAAATATGACGATAGAAAAGTAAAAATTGAATTAGCAGACAGACGGGAGTCTCGATCATGTCAAGCATACAATTGCCGGGCTTGTCAACAGGACTGGACACCTCCGCCATCATCCAGCAGTTAATGCAGGTGGAACGGCGGCGGCTGACGATGTTTGAATCCGGTATCTCGCAAAAAAAGCAGATCCGCACCGCTGTTACGGAGCTTCAGTCCAAACTGAATACGTTCAAGAACAAGCTGAATGCCCTCAGCGACGCCGGCAGTCTCCGCGCCTACAGCGCTACCAGCAGCAACAGCGACAAAGTGACCGTGCAGGCCGGCTCCGGCGCCCACGAAGGAAGCCATTCCGTACAGGTCAGGCAGTTGGCCACCGCCAACCGATGGGTGCATGACGGCCTGAAGTATGCCACCTCTTATGTCGGCGCCGGAACATTTATTCTCGGCTACAATCATCAGGAACTGATCATTCAGACGACTGACCAGACGACCTTGCAGGATGTGGTGAATTTGATTAACAACGATCCGGATAATCCCGGCATTACCGCCGGCATTCTCCATCACGATGACGGCAGCGGCAACGCCTACCACCTGGTTCTCAACGGCAAAGACAGCGGTTCAGATTATCAGATTTCTATCAAAAACAGCAATTCCGAGATCCATACCGCCGCTTCAACGCTCCGGGCCGGCGGCACCAATGCCGGCCTGACGACAAAAATCTCGTCATTGGGCGATTTTTCAGGACAGGGAATCAATTTTCTCAATGTCAATGCCGTTGACATCGCCGGAACCCTTCACGATGGTACGGCGGTCAATACCTCGATTGCGGTCAATTCCTACTCCACCATCGAAGATCTGATCCGGGAAATTGAAGAAGCCTTTGGCGATACGGTGAAGGTTACACTTGAAGAAGGTCAGCTCAAAATCACCGACAAAATCGAGGGCGCCAGCCAAATGACGCTGACGCTTGCGTTCAAGACCGATACCGGGACCGCTGAATTGTCCTTTGAACAAGTTGCGGCCGGCGGCAGCATTAACGCCGGACTTGCCGCATTTGATGTCTCCACATTCATCGAAACCCAGGCGGCTCAGGACGCCCTTATCAAGGTGGATGACTACCCGCCCGGCCAGGACGCCTGGATCAGCCGCAGCGCCAATACCATCGATGATGTCATCTCCGGCGTGACGCTCAACCTCCACGGTACAACGGCCAACGCCGACGGCGGCTATGACAAGCTCGAAGTGAACCTGACGCGGGATACCGAATCGCTGAAACGCAAAATGCAGGAGATGATGGAGGCCTACAATGCGGTCGTGATGTATTTTGATGAAAAAACCAAATACGATCCGGAAACCAACACCTCCGGAATTCTTGCCAGAGAATACACGCTGACCGGCATTCAAAGCCTGCTTCGTACGCCGTTAACGGCCAATGCAACGGGATTTACCGGGGCCGATAGTTTCATCAATCCACGAGAAATCGGCTTGTCATTTGACGGCGACGGGCTGCTGATGCTGGACGAAGAAAAATTTGCCGATGCGATCAATCAAGATTATCGCGGCGTTCTGTCGCTGATTGGAGCCAAAAAGACCGGTTCGACCGGCGGGCCTGACGCCGCGTATGTCAAGTTTTATGACTCAAGCACCTACACACAGGCCGGAGCCTACGATGTGCGCGTAGAAATCGACGCAGAAGGCACGATTACCTCCGCTCTAATCAAACGCGCCGATGAAGACTGGTCCAAGGCCCGACAAGCCGAAGTCATGGGCAACTATATCATCGGCCTTGGCGGCGACGACCAGAACAATCCGGAGCGCGATCTTCAGTTGTCCATCGATACGCGACAGACCGGCCGCACCCTTGAGGCGACCATCAGCATCCGGCAGGGGTTCGCCGGAGCGGCTTATGACGCCGTTAACCAGGTCAACCACGCCACGACCGGACGTATCGCGCTGTCCCAAAAGAGCATCGATTCGCAAATCGACAATCTCAACAGACGGATTGAAAACGAACAAGCACGCCTGGACAGAGTCGAACAGCGACTCGTGGCCAAATATGCACGACTTGAAAGCCTGCTGACCTCGATCCAGCAGCAGTTTGCAGGCTTGAATATGCTCTAACAACGATTTTCGCTGAGATCGGCCAAGGCGGTCAGTCCAGCGCAAATGTGTGTTTTTGTCCCGGTCTAAGCTCATACACCTTGTCCTGAAAGCGGAATTTTACGGCATTCAGCTCGCAGGAATCCGAGGCAATCGTCATCGAGCCGGGGGTCGTGGCGATATCGATCCAGCGGTCGTGATATTTGATTTTCATACAAAGCTTTTCGATGTCATGGGGGATGCGCGGATTCAGCGCCAGCATCTCGTCTTCAAAAGCCAAGCCGGTATAGCATCGCTGCAGGATGTCCACCGTCCCGGCCATCGCGCCCAGATGAATGCCTTCGCGGGTGGTGCCGCCTTGTACGTCCGAGACATCGGCTTCCAGTGCCTTTTGGAACAGCTCCCAGGAACGTCGCCGATCGGATCGAGCCATCACCCAGCAAAAGACAATATAACTGAGGGTCGATCCGTGCGAGCTGCGATTGAGGTAATACTCAATATTTTTAGGGATCATCTCCGGATCAAAATCATACCCCATCGCGTTGAACAGGGATTCAATCTGCTCGGCTGAGAACAGGTAAAACAGCATCAGTACATCGGGTTGCTTGGAGGCCTTGTAGCGGTTGACGCTGTCGCCTTCTTTTTCAAGAATTCGATCCAGACGATGAATATCGCCGTATTTTTGTCGATATCCGTCCCAGTCGAATTCCTGCAATTGATCATAGCCCTCAAATTGACTGAGGATGCCGTCGTCGTGAAAGACCAGACGCATTTTGCGAATGATATCCCGCCACGAATCAATCTCTCCCATATCCAGCCCCAGCAGTTCCTGAAGATCGCGACGCCGTCTGAGCGGGAGCAATTCGAGTATTTGAATGGCGGTACGCAGCACGAAGGCGGTCATCACATTCGTATAAGCGTTGTTGTTCAGTCCGGGCTTATCCGAGTCAGGGTAGGCGTCGTGATATTCGTCAGGTCCCATGACGCCGAGAATTTCGTAACGATCCAGCGCCTCATTATACGTTGTCAGATCAGCCATAAATCGGGCGATCTCGAGTACCATCTCAGCCCCGCAGGAGGCCAAAAACTCCAGGTCTTTCGTGGCTTTGTAATACAGCCACACATTATAAACAATGGCCGCATTGACATGCCGCTGCAAATGCGTATTGTCGGGAAGCCAGCGCCCGGACTGGGGGTTCAAGTGAAGCTGCTGAGTTTCCTCCCGGCCGTTGCTGCCGCTCTGCCAGGGATACATTGCGCCTTTGAACCCGGCCTGACGGGCGGCCAGCCGCGCGCGGTCGAGCCGACGAAAACGGTAGCGCAGCAGCGAACAGGTCAGCATCGGCAGCCTCAGATTCAGATACGGAAAAATAAACAATTCATCCCAGAAAATATGGCCGCGATACGCCTCGCCGTGCCAGCCGCGCGCCGGTACGCCGATGTCCAAATCGATGGAGTTGCGCGAGACGGTCTGGAGCAGATGGAAAATGTGAAGCCGCAAAATCATCTGCGTGCGGGTATTGTGGATAATCTCAATATCGCATCGGTCCCATGTGTGCTTCCATTTGGTAATGTGGCTTTCAAGCAGCGTCTGAAAATCGTCCGCTGTGCGGAGGGCGTCGATGGCCTCCAGCAGCGGCTCGGAGATCGCCACATCTCGCGAGGTAAACAGAGAAATCGTTTTTTGGACCGACACGGGCGTTTGTTCTTTCGCCTGGACAACAAACTCCTGCCCGATCCAGCCGGTCAGCTGAACGAGGTTTTTCTCTACGATCACGGGGTCTTCATTAACAAACACATCCGTGCGGGCCGCTTCGGCAATGCGAATATGCGATTGATTGGTTTCAGCAAGCAGCCAGATCAAATCGTCCTCCGTTCGGCCCAGATCAAGCACTTTCAGATGTTTGCTGTTGAGCTGCTTGTACCGTTCCACGCCGGCATTGATGACTGTGCCGTCCAGTGCGGACTGAAACTGAATGCGCCCCGACCAGTTCTCAGGGATTATGGTTGTTTCCTGTGCCGCCAGGTGCATCTGCACACGGTGCACGAAACGGCGGTCCATGAGCGTCGTTTCCCGTTTTTTCTTGTCGCGAAAACGAATCGTTCGTGTCAGAACGCCGTGCTGAAGATTCAGCTCCTGGCGATACGAAAGCAGCTCAACCGACATCACATCAAACCAGTTCTCATCCTCGATTTTGAACTTCAGGACAAGCCAGTTGGGCAGATTCACCAAATCTTCATTTTCAATCGTGCGGCCTGCGATCTCGGTATTGAGCCGATTGTATCCCCCGGCCAGATAGGTACCGGGATAATGAATGTCGTCCGCCCGGCTTTCAGCGGCCGCTCCGCGTGATGCAAAATAACCGTTTCCCAATGTACAAAGCGCTTCGCGATGGCCTTCCTCCGCAGGTTCAAAGCTGTCATAAATCAGTGTCCAGTTTTTCACGATGGCTGTTCTCCCTTTTTTTGACAAAGCGGTATCAACTCGGTTAAAAATCGACCGACCTGATCGGGGCTGTCCAGGCTGTACATGGCGGCGGTCTCATACGGCTGTTCCCAGACCACGATGCCGATGCCGCGCCCCTGAAGCGAGCGAAACGCATCTTCGTCGGTCACGTCGTCGCCCAGATAAATCGGCAGTACATCCTTGCGATCCAGTCCCAGCGCCTCAAGCAGTGAAAACAGCGCCTTGCCCTTGTGCCAGTCCATCTTGGGCTGAAGCTCAAAGATTTTCTTGCCGCGTGCCTTGCGAAGATCCGAATGCTGCGCGGCAACGTCATCGACAATCGCTTCTATGGCGTCGGTTTGGGACGGATTGGCCAGACGGTAATGAACGGCAATGGCAAATTTTTTACGTTCAATGGCTGTCCCCTGAAAAGAGGCGAGTCTCTCGGACAGAGATTGTTCAGCCTGGTCAAGCGACGGCAAAAACTCCTTGCCGACCTGATGATCAATCGCAAGGCCGCTCGGCCCGGAAATATCAAAGCCGTGACTTCCGGCATAGACAATCGAATCGATCCTGACCTTGTCTTTGACGTCCTCCAGATCGCGCCCGCTGATGATGCCGACGGTGCAATGCCGGCTCAGCTCAATGACCGTTTTTCGCATTGATTCGGACAAAATCGCCTTGTCCGGCGTCTCGACAATCGGGGTCAGTGTGCCGTCATAGTCCAGAAAGACCGTGATTTCTTTTCCATCGGCGCGATGCGCGATTTCCTCAAGCCGCTCCAGTGCTGACGGCAGCGGGGAAGGTTTGTCCTCGGTCTTGACCAGTCGAATCTCGGCCAGGTCGTCCACTGCGATGTCGGCGCCGTGGTCCAGCAGATCCTGTTTTTCGCCGGCGCGCGCCACGCCGAGAACCAGCCCGAAATGGCCCGCGCGACCGGCCTGCACGCCGGACAACGCATCTTCGACGACGACGGCCCGTTTCGGCTCAACATCCAGTCGCCGGGCGGCTTCAAGAAAGATAGCCGGTGCGGGCTTGCCTTCGATTCCCAACTGCTCCGAAACGATGCCGTCCACCCGTGCATCAAACAGATCCGTCAGCCGCACGGTTTCCAGGATTTCCAGACAATTTTTACTGGAGGAGATGATTGCGGTTTTGAGTCCGTTTTTTCGAAGTTCGCGAATCAAGTTCACCGTTGAGGTATAGACCTTTGGCCCTTTCTGTTCAAGGGTTTCCCGAAAATACTGATTCTTCAGATTGCTCAACCCGTAAATGGTCTCTTTGTCGATGGCGTCATCGGGCGACCCTTCCGGCAAATCAATCCGCCGCGAAGCGAGAAAACTCTTGATCCCATCAATCCGGGGCTTGCCGTCTACATACTCAAGATAATCCGTCTGAATGTCAAATTCGCGGAACGGTTCGCCGGTGCGCTCGGCAGAGCGAGCCAGGAACTCATCGAACATCCGTTTCCACGCGGCCGCGTGAACTGAGGCCGTCGCGGTCACCACCCCATCCAAATCAAATATGAACGCTTCAAACTCACTGATTTTGATGTCAGCCGTTGTGTCGGACTCTTTGTGAACCATTTTCAACTCCGAGAAGAACAACAACATGCTTCATAAAAACGAATATGTCGGTTTATACCGTCGAGGAAATACAATAGCAAGCCTTAACTTAAAAAGATATATTCGCTATAATACATATCTAAATGCTGTTTCCGGGATTCAAGCAACCGATTCCCGCTTATTCAAAACATCCAGGGTCGATTTCCGCCGCGACTTTGCCCTTCGGCGGCTGAATGGAACGGTCATCCTTTTATACATACCAGCGGCACAAGACGGGCGACTTTTCGTGCCAGCCCGGCGTGGTGGGCTGCATCAACCACCTCGCTGACATCCTTATAGGCAAGCGGCGCTTCTTCGGCAATGCCGCGCATCGACCGGCTGCGGATAAGAATTCCCTGCGAGGCCAGCCGTCCGATGATTTCTTTGCCGTGAAATTGCCGGGTCGCGGCGTTGCGGCTCATCGCGCGTCCGGCCCCATGGCAGGCCGAACCGAACGCCTGCCGTTCGCTTTGTTCGGTACCGACCAGAATATACGACGATGTGCCCATGGTGCCGCCGATCAGTACCGGCTGGCCGATGCTGCGGTATTCGGCCGGCAGTTCCGCACGTCCCGGCCCCCAGGCCCGGGTCGCTCCTTTGCGATGGACGAACAACCGTTTTCGTTTGCCGTCCACGATATGCTCTTCTTCCTGACAGGTGTTGTGCGACACGTCGTACAGCAGGCGTATCGAGGCCTTCGCAGCGACTTGGGCGAATACCTCCCGCACCAGATGCGTCAAAATCTGACGATTGGCCAGTGCGCAGTTGATGCCCGCGCGCATTGCGCCCAGATAACTTCTGCCCACCGGTGAATCCAGCGGTGCGCAGGCCAGCTCACGCTCCGGCAGATCCAGGCCGTGTTGTTTGGCCGCTGTGGTCATCCGCTTGAGATAATCCGTGCCGATCTGATGTCCCAGACCGCGCGAGCCGCAATGAATGCTGACGACAACGGCGCCGTGCTCCAGCCCGAACACCGCCGCAGCCTTGGAGTCAAAGATTTCGGCAACCTGCTGAATCTCAAGGTAATGGTTGCCCGAACCGAGTGTGCCCATCTGGTCAAGCTGGCGTTTCTTGGCCTGATCGGAAACCTGCGACGGATCGGCCCCGCGCATACAGCCGCCGGATTCGATGAATCGCAAATCCTCAGGCAATCCGTAGCCGTTCTCTACCGCCCAACGCGCCCCGTCGGCCAAGACCTCATCCAGCCGACTAACCGACAGCTTGATCTTGCCCGTGCTGCCGACACCGGCGGGAATCCTGCGATACAGCGCCTCGGCCAGCGGCTCGCGCAGCGACAGCATATCGTCCGTCTTCAGCCCGGTGTGCAATGTTCGCACCCCGCAGGCAATATCAAAGCCCACGCCGCCGGCGCTGACCACGCCGCCGTGATTCGGATCAAAGGCCGCCACGCCCCCGATGCAGAAGCCATACCCCCAATGCGCATCGGGCATGGCAAACGAGCCGCCCACAATGCCCGGCAGCGTCGCGACATTGCGCACCTGCTGAACGACCATATCATCCATCTCATGGATGAGTGCTTCGGATGCATAGATTGTTCCCGGCACCCGCATCGCACCGACCCGCTCGACGTCCCATACATATTCACTTCGCCGTTTGACTAATTTTCGATCCATCGTCGGCATTCCTTCTTAATGATTCAAGCAATTGAATACACCGCCACCTATTCGAAACATAGTAACCGTTCACAGAATTTTTTCATAAAAATCTGAAAATGTTAAAATAGGCAACTTGTGCATTTTCACGCCCTGTGTTATAAAGAGGTGCATGGACGAAAAAGATAAAATTATTGCTGAATTGAGA
>JBNRMN010000019.1:0-4841 GCA_050309605.1 Anaerohalosphaeraceae bacterium | reverse complement strand
ACGTTCCCGCTCCATAATCTGTCTCCTTTCACCCACATGCTGCTTCTATTTAAGCCTCCTTTACAGGCCAGCCCTACAAAGAAAGTGGCACCGCCTACTTACATGCTCCGTCTAGGCCTGCCAGCCCGCAAAGAACATGCTTCGGCAGCGCCCCGAACGGGGGCACTGACCTTCGCATCTCGTAGCAAATAATTTGGCGGTTTTGACTGAGACGCTAAAAGTCCAGTGGACTTTCAATATTCAATTTTCCACTCTCTATAGTACACTAATGGCTGTCGCAGGTCAATGAAATTTTTGGTGAGCCGTTTTTTTTCTCAGTGTATAACTTTTTAATTTTACATTTGTTGTGAAAACACTTGAATCTCATGTTAAAGGATTTTAGCATAGTAACGAGGTAAAATGCATATATTCAGTTTGGAATCTTAAAAGATGCCGAATGCCAGAGACATTGTGGTCGTCAGCGATTTGCATATGGGCGACGGGGGGGCGCGGGATAATTTTGCCGCCGACGGCAAGGAGCGGCAGTTTTCTTTGTTTCTGGATGATGTCGAGAATCAGGGGGCGGAATTGTTCGTTCTCGGCGATCTGTTCGAGTTTTGGCAGGCCAATGTGGGGCGGGTGCTGGTCCACCGGATGCCGTTTGTCGAGCGTTTTGCCCGGATGGGCGCGGTCTATGTCGTGGGCAATCACGACGCCGACGTAGCGGATCTAATTGGGACGGGCCTGCTGAATCACTCGTTTTTTGAGTGGATGAGCGGCCCGTTTTCACGTCGCATCGGAGGGCGAACGTTTCGTTTTATGCATGGCCATGAGGTCGATCCGTTCAATCGAGACGGCCGGCCGCACTGGGGGCGGATTCTGGCGATTCTGGCCGGCATTATCGAAGACCGCAAAGGCTCGCCGCTGCTCTCGGCCGGGGGACTGACCGAAAAAGCCCTGCTGAAGCTCAGCCGGGTGTTTATGTGGCTGTGGAACAATTCGGTCAACTGGTTTGAGAAGGGCATGCCCGACCAGCCGCATCACAGCGTATCGGAATCATTGACCCCCACACAGGATCCGGCTCGCGTCAAAGGTATTTTGGCGCTCTACCAAAAAGACCGTCTTCAAAAAGGTTATGACTGTCTTGTCGCCGGCCATACGCATCGCGCCGGTCTGTTCGGTCAATGGTATGCCAACAGCGGCTGCTGGGTCGGTTTGCGGAATAATTTTCTGAAAATCAAGCCGGACGGTCAAGTGCAGGTCTGGGAGTGGAAAAACCAGCGTGGGGTTTTAATTGAAGAAACAAGCAATGTTCAGGAGTAAGTCCGATGCCCAAAAAACGCAAACCATCGAAACTCTACGCCCCCGCCGCCCAAAAGGCCGGTCTGCCTCCCGGCACGCCTGTCTATATCGGCGACCGAACCGGTCAGCCTATCCGCATGACGCGCATTGTGTATGACGCCGAAAGACTGGAAGAACACATTATTGAGCGTGCAGATGAATGCTTTAAGCATCCTCCGTCCTCCGGTGTACTGTGGCTCAACATCGACGGCGTTCACGACGTGTCGCGGGTGGAGCAAATCGGAAAACACATCGGCCTGCATCCGCTGACGCTGGAAGACGTCGTGCATCCCGGCCAGCGCCCCAAATATGAGGAATACGAGTCGTATTTGTTTATTGTGCTTCGGATGCTTCAATACACCGCCGACAGTGCGGCGGTCACCGGCGAGCAGGTCAGTTTGATCCTGCGCGACAACGTTTTGATTACGTTTCAGGAATCCGTCGGCGATGTGTTTGAGCAGATTCGTCAGCGTCTGCGTACCGGCAAAGGCCGTATTCGAAGCGCCGGGGCCGACTATCTGGCCTATGCACTGATTGACGCTGTGGTCGATTATTATTTTGTTATCCTTGAAACGATGGGTGAACGGATAGAGGACATTGAAGAACGCCTGTTGACCACCCCTGACGACGCGACGCTGCATTCCATTCATTATATGAAACGGGAACTGATGCTGCTGCGCAAATCCGTCTGGCCGTTGCGGGAGCTGCTCAGTGCGCTGCTGCGCACCGATTCGCCGCTGATTCAACCGGCCACGCGCGTCTATCTGCGGGATGTGTATGATCATGCCGTGCAGATACTGGATATTATCGAAAGTTTCAGGGATGTTGTTTCGGGGATGCTTGATATCTATCTGTCCAGTCTGAGCAATCGGATGAACGCGGCGATGAAGGTGTTGACCATTATTGCGACGGTATTTATCCCGTTGAGTTTTATCACCGGTATTTTCGGGATGAATTTCGAGTATTTTCCCGAACTGAGCTGGCGATGGGCCTATCCGTGGGGCTTTTGGGGAATCATTCTTGCTTCGGTGTGTGTGATGCTGTATGTTTTCCGAAAGAATAAATGGCTTTGAATTCTAAAACATTCGGAATGTAATGCTGAAAGGATATTGTTTTGTTTGACTGGTTAAATGCCCATCCTGATTTTTATGCATGGGTTGTTTTGCCGCTGCTGATTTTTACGGCGCGCATTGTCGATGTCAGTCTCGGCACGGCCCGTGTGATTTTTGTTTCTCGCGGCTATAAGCTGCTGGCCGCGGCGTCGGGGTTTTGGGAGGTGCTGATTTGGCTGCTGGCGATCGGGCAGATCATGAAGAACCTGTCCAATCCGATGTGTTATGTGGCCTATGCCACCGGCTTTGCCATGGGCAACTATGTCGGGATTACACTGACAGAAAAGATGTCGCTGGGCGTGGTGCTGGTGCGGGTCATGACCAACGAAAACGCCGATCGATTGATTGAGTCGCTCAAGCAGGGCAAGTACGGTGTTACGAGCATGGAAGGACGCGGCGCCTTTGGCCCGATGAAACTCATTTTTACAATTGTCAAAAGGCAATCCGTTGATGATGTCATCGGAATTATTCAAGCGCATAACCCCAGGGCATTTTATTCCATTGAGGAGGTCGCCCGCGTCAGTGAGGGCAAGCTGGCGCCGCGAAAATTTCCGAATGGATCGGACGTGATGCGAATCTTCAGGCCGTTTCGTAAAGGCAAGTAACCGCAAAGGACACAGGCGAACCAATGGAAAAGGCCAAGACCAAAATCGATCAACTTAAGGCGGTCCTCGAAAGTCATAAAACGATGCTGATTGTGATGCAGGATAATCCCGATCCCGATTCGATTGCCGCGGCGGTTGCGCTTCGCAAGTTGGCCAATACGCTCGCCGAGGTGCAGTGTTCCATCGCCCACAGCGGATCCGTCGGCCGCGGCGAAAATCGGGCATTGGTCAGGTATCTCGGCCTGAACCTGCGTTTGCTGGATCAGATCGACCTGACGGCGTTTGAATTGTTTGCGATGGTTGACACCCAGCCCGGCACGGGCAATAATTCGCTGCCGGTCGGTATTGAGCCGGATATTGTGATCGATCACCATCCCTGTCGTCAGCGCACACGCCATTGCCGATTTACCGATATTCGCAGTCATTACGGGGCGACGGTGACGGTTCTCCATGAATATTTCAAGGCGGCGGATATTAAAATTGATACGTCGCTGGCCACGGCCATGCTGTATGCCATTCGTTCGGACACACAGGATCTGGGACGGGATGTGTCGCGGGCCGACATTCAGGCGCTGACGGAACTGTTTCCCCTCGCGAATTTGCGAATGCTCAGTGCGATTCAGCGCGGCAAAGTGCGGCGTGATTATTTTCAGATGCTCTCGGATGCGCTCAAACAGGCACGGGTGTACGGCAATGCCATTGTCACCAATCTGGGCGCCATTGAAAACGCCGATATGATCGCCGAAGTGGCCGATCTGCTGTTGCGCGACGACCTGACCGATTGGGTGATGGTGTACGGGTTTTGCCAGGAGACGCTTCGTCTGTCGCTGCGCACCGAACAGGAACGGCTCTCGGCCGAAAACGTGATGCATCGACTTGTCGCCCGCAAAGGCACCGGCGGCGGCCACCCCAGTTACGCCGGCGGCCAAATCAGCACAAAAGACCTGACGCCCGACCAAATTGACAGACTCGAAAAGCTCATCACCTCCCGTTTTCTCAAGGCCGTCGTGACCGAAACCACAAGACCGCAAGACCTCATCCGGCGGTGATTTTCTGCAGAACAAGCCGAATAATCATGGACTTGCCCCCTTAAATCCTCGTAAAGTTATAAAAATAAAAAGCTTAAAAACAAGATGATGGGTGGGCTGAAATTGGGATCGATGACATTTTTTATTGACCTTTAAGCGTGGATTGGATATGATGCAGATAGAAAATTGAATATTGAAAGTCCACTGGACTTTTAGCGTCTCAGTCAAAACCGCCAAATTATTTGCTACGAGATGCGAAGGTCAGTGCCCCCGTTCGGGGCGCTGCCGAAGCATGTTCTTTGCGGGCAGGCAGGCGGGCTGTCTATTGGCTGTCGCCTCGCGGCGGCCCATTTAAGGCCTCTGGCGTCCGCCAGAATCAAAAAACGGAAAAAATGGGTACAATGGGAAGGTTGGCTTGCGTTTTTCGATTCTGGGGAAAACTAAAATGTTTTAGCAGGAGACAGGAAAAATGAAAAAATGGCAAAAAATCGCACTCGGCGTCGCCGTCGCGATCCCGGCGGTGTATTTTTGGAAAGTATCGCTGGCTTTGGTTTGTGTCGTCGTACAGGCAATTCTTTATGGTGTTTACCTTTACATAGCCTATAACTTCATTCGCCTTGTTCGCGATCTTGTTCGCGACCTTCTACTATAACTCAAGTTGACTGATTTTTTAAACATAGATTTATGCGGCGATCAGTAGTCGCCCAAGCTCTTTGACAATTTGCGTTCCACTGGACAGTTTCTTTAAGTGTTCCGTCAGATCGTTCCAGACGATG